>DATFTN010000198.1:0-7968 GCA_035261845.1 Myxococcales bacterium
TGTCAGGTCTGGGGGTATCTTCCCCCGTTCCAGGCGTTCTCGGATGTCATTCCGACCGTCGGATCATCGGGACGGCCGACGTAAAGCCCCCTCGCGCAAGCGATCGAAATCGCTTCGGCTTTTTTCAGCCCCCAAAGAAAATCCTCAATCTGGGCGTGCACCCTACTGAACGCATTGTCAGACCCCTCCTGTAGCGTGCTCTCCAGGGGCCGGTTCGCGGCTCCGGAGGGATTGCGATGGACCTGGTCAGGTTGTGGAGGTGCCCCAGCTGCAATCGGGTGCTGCGCGAGCGCACGGTGGGCGAAGCACAGCGCCGGCACGCCGATCTGGTGCGCGAGCGGTCCGGCGGGCAGGCGGAGTTCGTGGTGGAGGCGACGTGGCCGGCGTACCTCGCCTCGCTGCGCAGGTGCCGCTGCGGGAGCCGGCGCCGGCTCAAGCCGACGCAGGAAACCAGGCGCGGCCAGCTCGATCTGCACCTCGACGCTGTGGTGCTGCAGTGAGTGCCGCGATCCTGGTCGCGCTCGGCATCGCTCTGGGGTGGGCGGTGGCGCGGGAGCGGGGCAGGCGCCGGCGGTGGCGCGAAGCGGAGCGGCTCTCCAGATGCCTCTTCGCCGCGGCCGGCCTGCGGCGGCGGTACCGGTGAGGGGCGAGGAAAAGTTGACGCGAGCTTCGTGTGTGCGACGGTCGCGGCGTGGCGCACATCCGCGCATGCGCGCTTTTTTGCGCTCTTCTCGTGGCCGGCGGAGGTGCGGAGGCCGCCGTGTCCCCGCGCGCGCTGCAGGAGAAACGCATCGAGGCCGGGAAGGCGGCGCTGGAGCGCTTGCAGAACGATGCAAGGCGCCGCAGGCATCGCGACGCGTGGGAAGCGGTCATTCGTGAGTTCGACGGCGCGGTGCGCGCTTCGCCCGGTGGAGCGCGCGCGGCCGAAGCAGCGCTGTGGGCGGCGCGCGCCCGCCAGGATCTGTGGAACGCCTCGCGATCGCGGCGCGATGCGGCGGCCGCGGTCGAGGCGTACCGCAAGGTGGACGAGTCCTATACCGGCCGCGTCCAGGCGCCGCGCGCGCTGCTCCTGGCGGCCCAGCTGGCCGGTCGCACCGGCGATGCCAGGGCGGCGCGCTCCGCGGCGCGCAGGCTCGTCGCCCGGTATGACGGGACGCCCGAGGCCGGCGCCGCCCGGGCGTTGGCTCGCCCGGCGCGGCCCGACAAACCCCGGGCACGCGCGCCCCTCCCGGCCGGCCGGCGCCCGGCTGCCGCCGTGCCCGTGGAGGCAGACGACGACGAGGACGAGGGTCGCCCCGAGGAAAAGCAGAGCGCCGCCGGGGCCGCCGCGGAGGGGTCGAGCGAGCCGGCTGGCGAAGAAGGCGCCGAGCGAGAGGAGGGGGCTGTCGCGTCGAAACTGGTCGACCAGGTGATCGAAGCGGCGAAGACCCAGGCTGAGGCCGCGCTGGAGAAAACGGCTGGGCCGCAGAGCGGCGCGGAGCTGCCGCCGGAGCCCGAGGCGCCCGAGCCGATCCAGGGTTTGACCGTGAAGGCCGCTTTGCCGCCGCGCCCGGAGCCCGCACCGGGGCGCGGGGATGCGGCGGCCAAGGCGCGCGAGCTGCGCTCCGCGGCGCGGAAGGCGCCAGCCTCCGTCGCCGCGCAGCTGGGGCTGAAGATGCGGCGCGTGGTGATCGATCCCGGTCATGGCGGCCGCGACACCGGCGCCATCGGTCCCCACGGAGTCCGGGAAAAAGACGTGGCTCTCTCCATCGCGCGCGACCTGGCCCAGCGCCTGCGCGCCCTCGGCTTCGGCGTGATCCTCACCCGGCAGGACGACAGCTATGTCTCGCTCGACGAGCGCACGCGCATCGCCAACCAGGCGCGGGCGGACCTCTTGGTCTCGATCCACTGCAATGCCGCTCGGCGGCGGACGCTGTCGGGGGTCGAGACCTGGACGCTGAACGTCTCCAGCGACCGCTATTCGACCAGGTTGGCGACGTTCGAGAACGCCGACGCCGAGCGCACCGTCTCCGATCTCCGCTTCATCCTGGCCGATCTCGCCACCCGGGCGAACGCCAGCGACGCCCGCTCCCTGGCGCAGTCGGTGCAAAGCTCGTTGGTGCGCAACTTGCGGGCGCGCGTCGGCAAGGTCGGCGACCACGGCGTGAAGCAGGCGCTCTTCTACGTGCTCCTGGGTGCGCGCATGCCGGCGATCCTGGTAGAGACCGGGTTCATCTCCAATCCCGCCGAAGAAGCTCGGCTGCGCAGCCGCAAGTACCAGGCCAGTGCCGCCGAGGCGATCGCGGGCGGGGTAAAGGAATTCGTCGAGGGCCGCCAGCGCCTGGCCCGCGTACCCTGACGCCAGCCCTTACACTATCGCCATGCCGAAACCGCCACCGCCGGAGCGCAAGGACCCGCCGCGGCCGGATCCGGAGCGGAAAGAGCCGCCGCGGCGGGAGCCCGACCGGAAGGATCCGGGGCGCCAGCTTCCACCGCTGGGCGATCCGCCGAAGAGCCCTCCGTACCCGCCCCCGACGGCCAGACCGACAATGCTGTCGCACTGAGCGCGCCGCTTGCCCTGACCGGCTATGCTGATTTCCATGGCATTGCAGCCGGGGGACCCGGGTACGCGCGTGAGCGTCGGAAGGGCGGCGGGGGCGGCCGATGGAGCCCGCGCCCGTCTCGAAGCCGGAAGGGCGGAGATCCTCGAGCGGCACCGCGCAGGGGCCGGCGGGCAGGAAGTCGTCCGTTCCATCTCCGCGCTGACCGACGACGTGGTGCAGGCCATGTTCGCCGGCATCTCCGGCGAGCTGCAGGGCGCGGCGCCTCCGCGGGTCGCGCTGATCGCCACCGGCGGCTACGGCCGCAGGGAGCTGTCGCCGCGCAGCGACGTCGACTTGCTCGCCCTGCTTCCCGGAGAGGACGCCTCGGCCGCCGAGCGAAAGCAGGCGGACGCCGCGGCCGAGCGCTTGCACCGCGCCTTGTGGGATGCCGGGCTCGAAGCGGGGTTCGCCGCCCGCACGCTGGGGCAGACGCTCAAGCTCGCCCGCGAGGACCACACCGCCCGCACGGCGCTGCTCGACTGCCGCCTGGTGTGCGGGGAGCCGTCGCTGTTCAAGGACCTCGAGCGCACCATGGTCACCGAGCTGGAGGCGCGGAAGGTCGAGGAGTTCATCCAGGAAAAGCTCGAGGAGCTGCAGGTCCGGCGCAAGCGCTACGGCGGGTCGGTGTGGCTGCTCGAGCCGCACCTCAAGCAAGGCAAGGGTGGGCTTCGCGACCTGCAGGCCGCGCTGTGGATCGCGCGGGTCCGCCACAAGGTGGCCGGTCTGGGCGAGGCCGGCGAGCGGGGCCTTTTGCCCGCCCGGGAGGTGAAGGAGGCCCGGGCGGCGCGCGACCTGCTCTGGCGCCTGCGCAACGAGCTGCACTACGCCACCGGGCGCCGCGACGACCGGCTCACGTTCGACAACCAGCGTCGCGCAGCGGCAGCACTTGGGTACCAGGACTCTCCCACCGAGCTGGGCGTCGAGCAGCTCATGCGGCAGACGTACATCGCGCTGCAGGAGATCGCCCGCGCCTCGGATGCCCTGATCGATCGCTGCGCCGTGGAGGACGCGCCCCGCCCGGCCGGGATCTTCGGCCGGCGCCGACCGCCGCCTCCCAAGCCGATCGACAACGCGTTCCAGCTCTGGCAGGGCCGGGTCACCGTCCACGACCGCGAGGTCTTCGCCCGCCGGCCCGCCGACCTGGTGCGGATCTTCGCGGTGGCGGAGACCTACGGCGCGCAGGTCTACAGCTACGCGCGCGACTTGTTGGTGCAGGAGCTGCAGCGGCTCGGTCCAGGGCTGGCCGCCGACCGCGACGCGCACTTCGAGTTCTGGCAGATCCTGATGCGCGAGGGCAGCGAAGGGCAGGCGCTCGCGCCGATCCACGAGCTGGGCCTGTTGGGAGCGCTCTTTCCGGAGGTGGGCCGCCTGCGGGCGCGCGCGCAGCACAGCCTGTACCACGTGTACACCGTGGACACGCACACCGTGTTCGCCCTGCAGCGCCTGATGCGGCTGCGCGCGGGCGGCCTCGCCGACGTCGAGCCCGAACTGACCCGGATCGCGCGCGCGCAGCAGCGCCCGCTGGCGTTGATGCTGGGCCTGCTCTTCCACGACCTGGGGAAGGGCCTGGGCCCGGACCACAGCGCGCGGGGGGCGGAGCTGGTGCGCGCGTACGCGCAGCGCATCTCGCTCGACCCGGGGGACGCCGCCGACGTGGAATGGCTGGTCCTCGCCCACCTCAAGATGAGCCACCTCTCCCAGCGCCGGGACCTGGAGGACATGGCGCTCATCGAGTCGTTCGCGCGGGAGCTGCGCACCGTCGAGCGGTTGGAGATGCTGTACCTCCTCACGTACGCCGACATGGCCAGCGTCTCGGCCGAGAACTGGACGGAGTGGAAGGCGCGCTTGCTCCGGCTTCTCTACGAAAAGACGCGCGGGACGCTGCTCGCCGAGGAGCTCGACCAGCCGGCGCACGCCGAGTCGCTGGAGCTTCGGCGGGAGCGGCTCGCCCGGGCGATCGAGCCCCTGCTCGACGACGCGGCGGCGCGCAAGGCGGTGGGCGAATTCACGCGCGCGTTGCCGGAGCGGTACGCGGCCATCGTCCGGCCGGCCGACGCGGCCCGCCACCTCAAGCTCTGGCTCCTCGCCCGCCGCTCCGGATCCGCCGCGGAGCTGCGGCAGCCGGAATCGGGCGAGGCCGAGCTGACGCTGGTGGCGCCGGATCGGCCCGGGCTCCTCGCCCTCTTCTCCGCCGCCCTGGCGGCCAACGGGATCGACATCCTCGCCGCCGAAGTGAACTCGCTGGAAGACGGCATTGCGCTCGACCGCTTCATCGTCCGCGAGCCCGGAGGTGGCGCGCTGGCCGAGGGGCGATGGGAAGCCGCGCACGCGGATCTGCTCCGGCTCCTCAGCGGCGCCGAAGACCCGCACCGGCTGGTCCAGCGCCGGCTGCGCCGCGCCTCGTGGGCGGCGTCGGCCGCGCCGGCCGTGGAGACGAAGGTGCGGGTGGACAACGTCTCCAGCGCGGACTGCACCATTCTCGACGTGTTCACCCAGGACAGGCCGGGCCTGCTGCACGCCATCGCCGACGCCCTGCATAGGGCGGGCGCCTCCATCGAGGTCGCTCGAATCGCCACGGAAGGGAACCGCGCGACCGACGCCTTCTACCTCCGTGAAGCGGCCGGGCAGGCAGGCGCACGCAAGATCGCCTCCGATGACCGCTTGCGCCAACTCCAGGATGCGGTGGCTGCGGCCATCGCTGAGCTGGCCGGAAGGTCCTGAGACCTTTCCTCAGCGGTTCCAGAAGGTTGCCCGCTTGCGCCTCGGAGCTGGGCGTCCTAGCTTTCGCTCGTTGACAGTTCGGTGCCAGACAAAGGCGCCGGGCCGCCACTGCTTTCGGCGGATGCGTGGCGGCCGGCTTGCCGTCCCGGCCGCCGTCCAAAGATTTCAGAGTTCGCGGGGGCTTAGGGGGCTTTGGGCAAAGGATACGAGATGGCCAACAGGAAAACCCAGCGGACCAGCAGGACGGCGCGCCGTAGCTCGGCACCGAAATTGAAGATTTCGACCCGGCGATTCGCGGGTCGGCGCCTGGGGCGTGAACCGGAATTCGGCGGCATGACGGTGCGCGAGGCGGGGCGCAAGGGCGGCCTGATCGGCGGCCGGAAGGGCGGGCTGGCTGTGAAGGCGGAGCGGGGCCGCGAGTTCTACCAGGAGATCGGACGGAAGGGCGGCCAGCGGGTGCGCGATCTGATCGCCGCGGGCCGCCGCACCGAGGAGCGGGGAACGGCGCGCAGGCGCCACACGTAGGAACGGGCATCCCGAGCACTACGGATGCTTTTCACATTTTTCCCCCGGGACAGGGGGAGGGTGAACGGGAGGGGTGGGGAAATGGCGGATGAGGTGGTGAAGAAGAAGGGTGCCATGTCGGTGAGCGAGGCGGGCCGCAAGGGCGGGCAGACGGTCCGCGACAAGTACGGGCATTCCTTCTACGAGGAGATCGGCCGCAAGGGCGGCGAGACGGTCAAGGCGGAACGGGGCCGCAGCTTCTACGAGCAGATCGGCAAGAAGGGCGGCGACACGGTCAAGGCGGAGCGCGGCGCTGGCTTCTACGAGCAGATCGGCAAGAAGGGCGGCGACGCGGTCAAGGCGGAGCGGGGGACTCCCTTCTACGAGGAGATCGGCAAGAAGGGCGGGCACAAGGTCCGCCAGCTGATCGAGGAGGGGAAGAAGGCCGTCAACGAGGCCAAGCCGGTGCCGGCGCACGACGAGGACGTCCCAGCGGTGGGCGGCGAGGTGTTGCCCGCGGCCAGCGAGGAGTAGCCCTCTTCAGGAGAGCGGCCATGGCGGACAGGCGCATGAACGGCAAGGGGGGCATGACGGTCAGCGAAGCCGGCCGCAAGGGCGGCGAACGCGTGCGCGACGAGCGCGGCGTCGGGTTCTACCAGGAGATCGGCCGCAAGGGCGGAGAGCTGGGCGGCCGCAAGGGCGGGGAGGCCGTGCGCGACAAGTACGGCCCCTCCTTCTACGAGGAGATCGGCCGCAAGGGCGGCCAGAAGGTCAGGGAGCTGATCGAGCAAGGCAAGAAGCGGATCTAGGACGGACGAGGGGGCTGACGGCGGAGGGGAGGGGGGATCCTTCCAACCACCGGAGGCAGGAGATGGCGGACGAGAAGAAGGGCGGGATGACGGTTGCCGAGGCAGGCCGCAAGGGCGGCGTGAAGGTCGCGCAAGAGCGCGGCCGGGCCTTCTACGAGCAGATCGGCAAGAAGGGTGGCGAGACCGTCAAGGCGGAGCGCGGGCACGAGTTCTACGAGAAGATCGGGAAGAAGGGCGGAGAGAGCGTGCGCGCGAGCCGCGGCCCCGAGTTCTACTCGCAGATCGGCCACAAGGGCGGCCAGAAGGTCCGCGAGCTGATCGAGCAGGGCAAGCGGCTCGGCCGCGTCGCCCGCGGCGGACAGGCCGAGCAGAACGAGGGCGAAGGGCGCGCGCCCAGCGGCGGCGCCGGAATGAACTCCGGCCGCGGCGACAAGTAGCCTTTCAGGCTCCTGCCCCGGCGGTACGCCGCGGTCCACGAGCGCGGTGGCCGCCGCGTCTGCTTCGCTGCGCAGTCTACTCGCAGCGCTCGTTGACCGTGATCTGTTGGGGGTCGACGGGGGAGCGAGTTCTCATGATTCGTCACTTCTTGCCTCGTGCGCCTGGGGCGAGGCCGAGTCGCGATCGTGAATTCCGCGTTCGAGCATGAGTGGCGTGGATTTCCGTTTTGCTTTCCGGGGGAGCGCCACGCCCAGTCAGGCGAAGAGTGCAGCTCGCATGGGAGCCCGGTCGGCAGCACGGGCTCTGGGCCACCCGGATTGACGCGCTGCGGCCCGTCCCAGAACAGGTTGACGCACGTGTCCTCGGCACGGGCGACGCTTCATCGCGCCATCCGGCGCGGGCAGCGAGTCGCCGAGGTTTCGACCACTCCCCGCAAGCACCTTCGGCGTGGGGCGCATCATCGGTCGTTTGACCGATGCCTGCCTTTTCTAGTTGACGAGCTCAGCAGGCCGTTCGGATCGGCCCTCCGACCATCGCACAATCCTGAGTCCTGAGCGCTCAGGACGCGCTCCCCTGCACGGAGGATCGAGCTCCACTCTGGCGTGTCCCTTCGCCACCCCGCGTGCGCCAGCGGCCGGCGCAGAGATTGGCAAAACGGCCGTGCTACGAAACGTGCATGATCAACACACTCGAAACCGTAGCGTTGCTCAGCGATCCGGACCTCCTCGCCCGGACACACGAGCTGGTCGACCACTCTTTGTGCACGGAGGCAGACCTCCTCGTGCATCTGAGCGAGATCGACGAGCGGAAGCTGTACGCCGACCGCGCATTTCCCTCCATGTTCGCGTTCTGCGTCGGCGAGCTACGGTTCTCCGAGGACGCCGCTTACAGCCGGATCATGGTGGCACGCGCAG
>DATFTN010000199.1:0-15614 GCA_035261845.1 Myxococcales bacterium
CGGTGCGGCAGCGGCTTACTTCGAGGCCTTTGCCCCCAGCTGCGCCTGCACGTTCTTCGCGTGCTGCAGGTGCCCCTCGAGAGTCGTGACCGCGTCGCTCAGCAGCTGCTTCAAGTCCTTGTTCTGCGTGTTCGGGATCAAGGTGTTCTTCACCGCGTCGATCAGCGCCTGGTGGAAGCCCACCTCGGTGTCGATGTAGTCCTTGTCGAACTTCGCTCCCGATTCCTTCTTGAGCCGCGCCGCCGCCTTCTTGGCGCCGTCCTGCAGGCTCTTCGAGGTGGCGTTGCTCTCCGGCTTCACGCCCAGCCGGGTGGCGAGGGCGACCGCCTCCTTCAGGCCCGCGCCGTGGTCGTCGACCATCTGCTGCGCGAACTGCTTCACTTCGGCGTTCTTGGTCTTCGAGAGGGCCAGCTTGCCACGCGCGATGTCGATCTTGTGCGCGGTCAAAGCGACGTCGGCGATCTCCGGGTCGGTGATCGCGAACGCGGGGGATGCGGCCAGGGCCACGAGCACGACGAGCGAGCTTCTCACGGGGAACCTCCAGGGGTCGGGCGAGACTTGGGCAGTCCCCGATCGGAGTCGGAAGGGCGCGGAAGGTCACGGACCGGCCCCGGGTCCTGTCAGTCGTCCGTTGCGGCGAGGGCGAGGTGCAAGTACAGTGCCCGCCTCCCGGGAGCCGACCCGCATGAAGAAGATCGAAGCCATCATCAAACCCTTCAAGCTCGACGAGGTGAAGGAGGCGCTGGCCGACGTGGGTGTCCTCGGGCTGACGGTCACCGAGGTGAAGGGGTTCGGGCGTCAGAAAGGGCACACCGAGCTGTACCGGGGCGCCGAATACGTCGTCGATTTCCTGCCAAAGGTGAAGATTGAAGTGGTGTTGACCGACGAGATGGTGCCAAAAGCGCTGGAGGCTATCGAGCGCTCCGCCAAGACCGGAAGGATCGGGGACGGGAAGATCTTCGTGACCGCCGTGGACGAAGTGGTCCGCATCCGCACCGGCGAGCGAGGCGAGCCGGCGCTCTAAAGGGAAAGAAGGAACGGCGCGACCTCGCCCGAAAACGAGGCGCGAACACTAACGGGGAGAATCGAAGATGCCGAAGGGCAAGGACGTCGTCGGGATGGCGAAAGACAAGAAGGTGGTGATCGTCGATCTCAAGTTCATGGACTTCATGGGGCTGTGGCAGCACTTCAGCGTCCCCATCGCCGAGCTCACCGAGGCCGTCTTCGACGAGGGGCTGGGCTTCGACGGCTCCTCGATTCGCGGCTGGATGCCCATCCACGCGAGCGACATGCTGGTCGTGCCCGACCCCGACACGGCGGTGATGGACCCCTTCATGAAGGACCTGACGCTGTCGCTCATCTGCAACATCGTCGACCCCATCACCAAGGAGCAGTTTTCCCGCGACCCGCGCTTCATCGCGCAGAAGGCGGAGAAGCACCTGAAGTCGACCGGGATCGGCGACGTCGCCTACTTCGGTCCGGAGGCCGAGTTCTTCATCTTCGACGGCGTCTCGTACGATACCGGCCCGAACCACGGTTTCTACAAGATCGAGTCGCGCGAGGGCCAGTGGGAGACAGGCAACGCCGTCGAGCACGTCTTCGACGGCAAGCAGCACACCACCCGGCCGAACCTCGGCTACAAGCCACGCTACAAGGAAGGCTATTTCCCGGTCGCTCCGACCGACTCGCTCCAGGACCTGCGCAGCGAGATGATCCTCGTCATGGAGCAGGTCGGCATCCAGGTGGAGAAGCAGCACCACGAGGTGGCGACTGCGGGGCAGGCGGAGATCGACATCCGCTTCGAGAGCCTGCTCAAGCAGGCCGACAAGCTCACCTGGTACAAGTACATCATCAAGAACGTCGCCTTGCGGAACGGCAAGACCGTCACCTTCATGCCCAAGCCGATCTATGGCGACAACGGCTCGGGCATGCACACGCACCAGAGCATCTGGAAGGCCGGCAAGCCGATCTTCGCCGGCGACGGGTACGCCGGGATGAGCGAGACCGCCATGCATTACATTGGCGGTATCCTGAAGCACGCGCCGGCGCTCGCCGCCTTCTGCTGCCCGACCACGAACAGCTACAAGCGGCTGGTCCCCGGATTCGAAGCGCCGATCAACCTCGCCTACAGCTCGCGCAACCGCTCGGCGGCGGTCCGGATCCCCATGTACTCGCCGAGCCCGAAGGCGAAGCGGCTCGAGTTCCGCTCGCCTGATCCGTCGTGCAATCCCTACCTCGCCTTCTCGGCGATGCTGATGGCAGGGCTCGACGGGATCCAGAACCGGATCGACCCCGGCGATCCACTGGACAAAGACATCTACGGGCTCTCGCCCGAGGAGCTGAAGAACGTCCCGAAAATGCCCGGCTCGCTCGAGGAGGCGTTGGGCGAGCTGAAGAAGAACCACGAGTTCCTGCTCAAGGGCGACGTCTTCACCGAGGACGTGATCGACACCTGGATCGAGCACAAGGTGGAGAAGGAGCTGAACCCGGTGCGGCTGCGGCCGACGCCCACGGAGTTCGCGCTCTATTTCGACACCTGATCCGACTTGCGGCTTGGTGCTTTCGGCCTGCGGCCGGCCCGGGAAAACCGGCGCCGGCCGCGCCGCTTAGTAGGTACACTGAGCGCCATGCGCGCCTGGTCCATCGGCCTTCTCTGCGCGGCCTGCGCCGGAGCGAAGCCGCAGCCGGCCCGGGTATCCCCGACCGCGCTGCGGGGCGTGGCCCTCTCGGTTCCGCCGCTGCAAGACGTGCGCAGGTCCGACAGCATCGGATGCGGGCAGTTCGCCCCCGAGCTGCCGCAAACGGTGGGACGCGCCGTGGTGGCCTCGCTCGGGGAGACGGGAGTGTCCTTCGCCCAGCAAGCGCCCTGGGTGCTCTCGCTCTCCATCATCTTCGCCGGCACGGGCGACGAGTACGTGGGCCCCCAGCGCGGCCCTCCGAACTTCAGGATCCCGCCCGCCGGGAGGGCCTTCGAAGAGCGCAGCGGCGGCACGAACGCGGGCTGGGACGACACCAGCCTTTCGTTCGACGCCACCCTCGAGCGCGAGGGGAAGCTCGTCTGGCACGGGACGGTCACCGGGCACGCGAAGTCAGTGCCCTGCGTCGCACACCGGGAGAAGCTGGACGAAGCGACGCAGGACGCGATCGGCCGGCTGCGGACGGAGCTGATCCGCCAGATTGCCTCGGCGCCCTAGGCCGGCCGGGTTGCGCTGGTCGCTAGCCGCCGCGCGGACGGAGGAACTCGGGCAAAGGGCCCGGCGCCTGTACCCGCCCGCGCCGCCAGAGAATCTCCTCGCAGCGGGCGATCAGCTCGGGGAAGCCTTCGCGCGTCGCGGCCGAGACGGCGACGCCTCCTTCCCGGTGGGCGAGCGCCCGCGCGGCTTCGGGGCCCTTGTCCATCTTGTTGAAGACGAGCAGCCGGGGCGTGCCTTCCAGATCGAGCTTTCCCAGGACCACCTCCACCGCGCGCGCCTGCTCCTGGTGCCGCGGATCGGACGCGTCGACGACGTGCAGCAAGAGATCGGCCTCCTCCAGCTCTTCCAGCGTGGCGCGGAAGGCGGCGACGAGGTCCCGCGGAAGATCGCGGATGAACCCGACCGTGTCGGTGACGACAACTTCGCGATCCCTTGGGAAGCGCAGCCTGCGGCTGGTCGGGTCCAGGGTGGCGAAGAGGATGTCCTCCGCCAGCACCACCGAGTCGGTCAGCGCGTTGAGCAGCGTGCTCTTGCCCGCGTTGGTGTAGCCCACGATGGAGATCACCGGCACTCCGGCGCGGCTCCGCTGGCGGCGGCGGGTGGCCCGATCCGCGCTGAGCCGGTCGATGCGGTCCTCGAGATGCGAGATCCGGTCGCGCACGCGGCGGCGGTCCACCTCGAGCTTGGTCTCGCCGGGTCCGCGGCCGCCGATGCCACCCGAGAGCCTGGAGAGCGAGTCGTCCCGGCCGACCAGGCGGGGCAAGAGGTACTTGAGCTGCGCCAGCTCGACCTGCAGCTTGCCGTCGGCGCTCCGGGCCCGCTGCGCGAAGATGTCGAGGATGAGCTGCGTCCGGTCGATGATGCGCAGCGAGGTGGCCTCGCCGATGTGGCGAGCCTGCGAGGGCGAGAGGTCGCGGTCGAAGACGAGCAGATCGGCCCCCAGCGCCATCGACCGCACCAGGATTTCTTGAAGCTTGCCCTCGCCGACGACGGTGCGGGGATCGATCTCCTTGCGGCCCTGGAGCATCACGTCGAGCACTTCCACTCCGGCGGTGCGCGACAGCTCGCGCAGCTCGGCCATGGAATCCTCGGCCGCGGCGCGTGCCCCGGTGAACGCGCCCACCAGGAGGGCACGGCCCTCGCTCCCCACCGCGCGGCCGGGAGCCGCACGGGCCATCTCCTGCTCCAGCGCGACGGCCGAGGCGAGCGCGTCGAACTGCAGCTCGGGCAAGGAGGGCGCCTGATCCTGGCGGTACAGGTCGCCGCCGGGATTGAACGGGAGCAGCGTGGCCAGATAGACCTTGCCCGGCAGGCCGTCGTCGCGCGCCACCAGCGCCGCCACGGCGTCGAGCCGCAGCAGCACCAGGTCGGTCAGGTCGTCGCGGGTGAGGGGCTCGTCCTTGAGGTGGGTGTGCACCAGGCGGAGGCCGCGCAGGCGGAGCTGGCCGGCGCGGGCGCGGCCGACGTCGGGCAGCTCGACCTGGCGGGCGTCGCCGACCAGGACGTGCTCGACTTCGCCCCGGCGGTTGAGGAGCACGCCGATCTGCCGGCCGACCTCGCGCGACAGCTCGGTCAGGTGCCGGGCGAGCTCCGGCGAGCACAGCTCGCGCGGCTGGACGCGCCGGCGGTACGTGGCGAGGAGCCGCCGGGCCTGGCTCGCCTTCAGGCCCGCCGTATTGCCGTACAGATCGTCGCGCGTACCAGCTCCCGCGGCTCAAACGGCCGCACCCGGGTCTTAGCATGCGCACGCCGGAATGCGCGCGGCGATCGGCCGGCGGCGCGGTGAAAGGTGCGGATGAAGTTCGACAGGTCGCCGAACCCGGCTTCCAGCGCTACGTCGGTGACGGGCAGGTCGGTGGTGAGAAGCAGCCGCGCTGCCCGGCGTAGCCGTGCCGCGACCAGGTACTGGTGCGGGGTGGTGCCGGTCGCGGCGCGGAAGGCGCGCAAGAAATGAAAACGGCCCAGCCCCGCACGGCCGGCCATCTCTCCCAGGCTGAGCGGCTCGCCCGCGCCGGCGTCGATTGCGCGCATGGCCTCGACTGCCCGCCGCTCGTCCCGCGGCCGGACGGGGGCAAGCACCCCATCCGCGTTGCCTGCGCCGAGGGCCCGGCCCAGCGCTTCCACCGCAATCTCCTCCAGCGACGGCCCGGCTCCCTGCGCCGCGGAGGAGGCCAGCGCAGGCAAGGCCGCGAGCTCGGGCGCTGGCGGCAGCGCCGGGCGCCGGAATCGGTCGGTGCCGCCGGCCGAGGCGGCCACGTCCTCGACCACCTCGGCCAAGTACCCGAAAGAGAGGCAGCGGTCCCCACCGGGAGCGGCATGCGAGCAGGTGTACGCCGCTCCGGCGTTCCCGAGCAGCACCGCGCCGGGGCCGAGCACGGCGGAGCCCGCGCTGCACCGGTAGCCGAACCCGCCCTGGGTCACGAAGGCGATGCTCGCGATGTGGTGGTGCTCCTCGAACGGCGCGTCCGCGGGACCCGCGTCGCACGAGACTTCCGTGAAGCAGATTCCGGGAGCACAGTTCGTCCGCCGCACCGCCAGCGCCATGACCTGCATCCTGCTCGGGGGTTTGCGGCCTCGCAACGGCATCGGGCCGGGCACGGCAACTTTCGCCAAGACCGGCCAGACCGAGGGAGCTATCTAGCGAGCCCTACCCACGGAGGACCCCATGTTCGACCACGTCGGATTGCCGGTTTCGGATTTCGCGAAGAGCGTGAGCTTCTATCGGGCGGCACTGGAGCCGCTCGGGTACGGCCTCGAATCCCACGACCCGAAGGGCGAGTCTGCCGGATTCGGGAAGCCCGGGGCCCCGCAGCTCTGGCTGGGGCCCGGAAAGACGGGGCTCGTGCTCCACCTGGCCTTCCAGGCCAAGGATCGAGCCTCGGTCCAGCGCTTCCACGCGGCGGCGCTCGCGGCAGGCGGAAAAGACAACGGAAAACCGGGTCCCCGGCCCAGCTATGGCGAGACCTACTACGCCGCGTTCGTCCTCGATCCGGACGGCTACAACATCGAAGCGGTCTGCCTCCGCGCAGAATAGGTCGACCGCTCCGGAAGGGCGTGCCAGGGCGGCACCGCGGTCGACCCGAGGGAACTCCCTTGCTATCGTACGGGGGCGCAGATGCGCTTCCGATGACGCAGAGCCCCCGCACCCAGCTCGCCCAGACCCGTCGGCCGGTGATCAAGATCGGCTCGGCGGTCCTGGCGGGAGGGGGTGGACAGGCGGGCGCCCGCACCTTCGATCGCGAACGATTCTCGGCACTTTGCGACGACGTCGCCGCCGTGGCCGACCGGGGGGCGCGCCTGCCGGTCTTGGTGTCCAGCGGCGCCGTCGCCTTGGGAGTCGAGCGCCTGAAGCTCCCTTCGCGGCCGCGCGAGATGGCCTTGAAGCAGGCCGCCGCCGCGGCGGGCCAGAGCCGGCTGATGCGCCTGTACGACGATGCCTTCGAGGCGCGAGGGCTCACCTGCGCCCAGGTCCTCCTCACCCACGCGGACATCGCCCACCGCGGCCGCTACCTGAACGCGCGGCGGGCGCTCGGCGCGCTGGTCGAGCGGGGCGTGATGCCGGTGATCAACGAGAACGACACGGTCTCGGTCGAGGAGATCAAGTTCGGAGACAACGACGCGCTGGCGGCGATGGTGGTCGACCTGGTCGAGGCCGACCTGCTGGTCATCCTCACCGATGCGGTGGGCGTCTGCTCGGCCGACCCGCGCAAGCATCCGGATGCGCAGCGCCTGTCGGTGATCGATCGGATCACTCCCGCGGTGGAGGCTCTCGCGGGCGACGCCGGGAGCGAGGTGGGCACCGGAGGAATGGTCACCAAGCTGCGCGCCGCGCGCCGGGCCACCGAGGCGGGCGTGCCGTGCGCCATCATCCCCGGCGAGCCCCGGGCGCTGCAGCGGCTTTTCCTCGGCGAGGACGTGGGGACCCTGGTCCTCGCCCAGGGAGAGCGCTTGCGCTTGCGGCAGCGGTGGATGCTCGATCTGAAGGCGCGCGGCGAGCTGCGGGTCGACGACGGCGCGCGCGCAGCCGTGCTGGAGGGCAAGAAGAGCCTGCTCCCTTCCGGAGTGCGCGAGGTGCGCGGCAGCTTCGCCCAAGGCGACCCCGTGGAGATCGTCTCCCTGGACGGCAGGCCGTTCGCGCGGGGCCTGGCGGTGTACGCAGCCGACGAAGTGCGCCGGATCGCGGGTCTGCGCAGCGCGGAGATCGAGGCGCGGCTCGGATACCGGCTCCTCGATTGCGTCGTGCACCGCGACGACCTGGTGGTGACCGCGTGAGCGTGGAACGGGAGCTCCAGGCCGTCGAGCTGGCCGAGCGCGCGCGCACCGCCTCGCGCGAGCTCTCGCGAGGCTCCGCGGAGCAGCGCGCCAAGGCGCTGCAGCTCTTCGCCGCCGAGTTGGAGTCGCCGCGGGTGGCCTCCGCGATGGAGTCCGCCAACCCGGCCGACTTGCGAGCGGCTTCCGGGGAGACGGCGGCGTTCCTCGATCGGTTGCGGCTCGACGCGGGCCGGTTGCGCGAGCTGGCGCGCGCGGTCCGCGAAGTGGCCGCCCTTCCCGATCCGGTCGGCGAAGTGGTGGAGCGGACTACCCGGCCCAACGGCCTGCTGGTGGAGCGGGTGCGCGCGCCGCTGGGGGTGGTGCTCTTGATCTACGAATCGCGCCCCGGGGTCACGGCCGATGCCGCCGCCCTCTGCCTGCGCAGCGGCAACGCCGCCCTCCTGCGCGGGGGGTCGGAGGCGCTGCAGAGCAACTCCGTGCTGGTGGAGGCGTTCCAGCGGGCCCTCGACAAGGCGGGCCTGCCCGAGGACGCGGTCCAGCTGGTGCCTCCCGACCGCACGCTCCTGGACACGCTGCTGCAGCAAGACGACCGGATCGATCTCTGCATCCCGCGGGGCGGGACGTCGCTGATCCGTTTCGTGGCCGAGCGCTCGCGCATCCCAGTGGTGAAGCACTACCAGGGCGTTTGCCACCTCTACGTCGCAGCCGACGCGAACCTGGATCAGGCGGAGAAGATCGCGGTGAATGCGAAGACGCAGCGGCCGGGAGTGTGCAACGCGCTGGAATGCTTGCTGGTCGACGCCCGCGTCGCCGCCCAGGCCCTCCCCCGGCTAGGCCGGGCGTTGCAGGCGGCCGGCGTCGAGCTGCGCGCCGACGCCCGGGCGCTCCCCCACCTGCCCGGCGCCCTCGCTGCCGCGCCGGACGACTTCGGCCGCGAGTTCCTCGACCTCAAGCTGGCGGTGGCGGTGGTGGACGGCGTGGAAGGTGCGCTGGGCCACATCGCGCGTTACGGTTCGCGGCATACCGAGGCCATCTGCACACGCGACCAGAAGCTCGCCGAGAGATTCGTGAGGGAAGTGGACGCGAGCTGCGCGCTCGTGAACGCCTCGACCCGGTTCAACGACGGCGGCGAGCTGGGGCTGGGGGCGGAGATCGGCATCTCGACCAGCAAGCTGCACGCGTACGGCCCGATGGGCCTGCGCGAGCTGACCTGCACCCGGTTCGTGGTGCGGGGCGATGGACAGGTACGTACGTGAACGCAACGCGTGGAGGAAGGAAACGGATGCAGAACGTCCCGATCGCACTGAGCGCACTGGATCCCGCGCGCGCGCGGGGGGTCGTGCAGGACGCGGAGAGCACCGCGCGCCGCGCGGCCGAGGCCGCGGTGGAGAAGAAGGCGGACGACGTGGTTCTGGTCGATCTGCGCGGCAGGGCCACCTACGCCGATTTCCTGGTCATCTGCTCGGGGACCAACGAGCGCCAGCTCGAGGCGGTGGCCGACTCGGTGGAGAAGTCGTTGCGCGACGCGGGGCAGCGGCTGATCGGGTTGGAAGGCGGGCGCGGAGGCCGGTGGGTGCTGCTCGACTTCGGGGACGTGGTGGTGCACGTCTTCCACCAGGAGGAGCGCGCCTACTACGATCTCGAAGGCCTCTGGTCCGACGCGCCCAAGACGCGGCCTTGAGGTGCGCATCCGCCTGGTCTCGGTCGGCCGGGACAAGGAGTTCACCGCCCAGGGGGCCCAGGAGTACGCGGAGCGCATCCGGCGCTTCGCCCCGCTGGAGCTGATCGAGCTTGCGGCCGCGACCGGCCCTGACGCGAAGGATCGCGAAGCGGAGCGGATCCTGGCCAAGCGCCTCCCCCGCAGCGAGCTCTGGGCGCTCGATCAGCGCGGGAGCGAGCTGACCAGCGAGGAGCTCGCGGCGCGCCTGGGGCGGCTGCGCGACGCCGCCCTGGATCTGACGTTGGCCATCGGCGGCGACGAGGGGCTCGGACCCGCGGTGGCGAGCGAGGCGCGGCTCGTCTGGAGCCTCTCGCGGCTCACGCTGCCCCACCGGCTCGCCCGCGTCGTCGCTCTCGAGCAGCTCTACCGGGCGTTCGAGATCCTGCGCGGCGGGCCCTATCACAAGTAGACTACCGAGATGCGGATGCGACCCGTGCTGCTGGTCATCCTGGACGGCTGGGGAAACTCGGCCAGCCGCGAGGGGAACGCCATCCTGCTGCAAGGCACCCCGAACCTGGACGAGCTCGCGGCGCGCTTCCCGGTCTCGCAGCTCCAGACCAGCGGCCTCGCGGTCGGTTTGCCCGAGGGCCAGATGGGCAACAGCGAGGTGGGGCACACCAACCTTGGCGCCGGACGAGTCGTCTACCAGGACCTGGTGCGCATCAACCGGGCGATCGAGTCGGGCGAGTTCTTCCACGACGAAGCGCTGCGGCGGGCGATGCAGCCCAGGCCAGCAGGCGCGGTGCACCTGTTGGGCCTGGTCTCCGACGGCGGCGTGCACAGCCAGGACACCCACCTCGCCGCGCTGGTCGAGATGGCGCGCCGCGAAGGAGTGAAGCGCCTCTTCGTGCACGCCTTCACCGACGGGCGGGACACGAGCCCCAGCGCGGGCGTGCGGTACCTCGAGGAGTTGGAGAAGGTACTCGGGCAGAAGTCCAGCGCCGGCGGGATGCACGGGCAAGTGGCGACGGTGACGGGGCGGTACTACGCGATGGACCGCGACAAACGCTGGGACCGGGTGGCGCGCGCGTACGCGGCGATGGTGCTGGGCGAAGGGCTGCGCGCGCCGTCGGGCGTGGAAGCGGCGAAGCAGTCGTACGCCAGGAACGTCGGAGACGAGTTCATCGAACCGACGGTGATCGTCCAGCCGGACGGGTCCCCGCGCGGCCTGATCCGCGACGGCGACTCGGTCATCTTCTTCAATTTCCGCGCCGACCGCGCACGGGAGATGACCCAGCTCCTCGCCTTCGACGACCCGGCGGGCTGGGACAAGAAGTGGCCGCCCGTGAACGAGGTGCGCAAGGCGCGCCCGCGGCTCTCCTCGTACACCACGCTGACCGAGTACGACGCGAAGTTCACCGAGCGGGGAATCCCCGTCGCGTTTCCTCCCGATCAACCGACCGACATCCTGCCGGAGCTGGTCGCCCGGGCCGGCGCGCGCCAGCTGCGCTGCGCGGAGACGGAGAAATACGCGCACGTGACCTTCTTCTTCAATGGCGGAAGGGAGACGGTGTTCCCGGGCGAGGAGCGCATCCTGGTGCCCAGCCCGCGCGACGTGAAGACCTACGACTTGAAGCCCGAGATGAGCGCCGAGGAGGTGACCCGGCAGCTGGAGAAGCGGATGTGCGAGTTCGGGTTCGTGCTGGTGAACTACGCCAACCCGGACATGGTGGGCCACACCGGCGTCCTGCCCGCCGCGCTGAAGGCGGTGGCGAAGGTCGACGAGTGCATCGGACGGCTGTGGAACGCAGCGCAGAAGTGCGGGATGGCGATGGTCGTCACCGCCGATCACGGGAACATCGAGACCATGATCGATCCCGACACGGGCGAGCCGTTCACCGCGCACACGCTGAATCCGGTGCCCATCTACTTGTGCGATCCCCAACTTCAGGGCGCTCGCCTGCGACGGGATGGCATCCTCGCCGACGTGGCGCCCACGCTGCTCGAGGTCATGGGCCTACCCAAGCCCGCGGCCATGTCCGGAAAGAGCCTCCTGGAGAGCTGAAGCGTAGCCGCGCCGCGGCTTGCCGCCGCAACCTTGATCGCCCCCTGGAGCGCGGCGGATACTGCCGGCACGCGGGGATGGGTTTGCGCAGCGAGGAGCGGCCATGGCTCGCATCGCGATTGTTCCAATTGCACTGGGATTGCTTGCGGCGTGCACCGAGACGACGGCGAGCGCAGCGCGTGTCCGCGCTGACGCCGCGGCCCGGCTTCCGAAGATTCGCAGCGCCGCGCTGCTCTCACTCGACGTGAAGGAGTACCTGGTGTCCGCGGGCGGCGTCGCGGAGTTCAAGGAGGACTGGAGCGCGGCGGCGCGCGAGGCGATCGGGAGCGCGCTCATCGCCGAGTTCAAGGCGCGGAACATCGAGTTGCGTCGGGTGGAGGTAGCACCGGAAACGGCCGAAGAAGTCGACGACCTGCGCGCGCTCTCGCAGGCGGTCACCGCCAGCGTCGGGTTCCCCGGCGCCCCGTTCGAGTATTCGCTCGGTCCGGTCGCCCCTCTCCTCGATCGCTACGGCGTAGACGCGCTGGTCTTCGTCGTGGGCCGCGGAAGGCTGACTACCTACGGACGCAGGTTTCTCGCCGGGTTCTCCACTGGGGCGAGCGAGGTGGATGCCACGCAGGTCGCGCTGATCATCGTCGATCGCTCAGGCGACGTCGTCTGGTACAACACGCGCGGCCTGAGGGGCGGGGATGCAGACTTGCGCGGCGGCGGAAGCGCGGCCGGGCTGATGCGGGCGATGGTCGAGGACCTCCCCGCGCACAAGCCATGAACCAGCGAGCGGCGATCGTCGCGCTGGTCGTCTTCGGCTGCGCAACCACCAAGCTGCCGCCGGCGACCTCCTCGGGCTTCCGCCTGGAGGAGGACGAGCGGAACCTGTGGCGGCAGGCCGAGGAGGCCGAGCAGCGATTCGAGGCGGGCGGTCTCGTCTACCCCGACGCGGAGTTGGAAAGCTACCTCCAGGAAGTCGCTCGCCGGCTTCTGCCACCCTCCGTCTGGGCGGCGATCCCCTTCCGCGTCCGCGTGGTGCGCAACCCATATCTCAACGCGTTCACCTTGCCGAACGGCCGCATCTATGTGCACGCGGGCATGCTCGCGCGGATGGACAACGAGGCGCAGCTCGCGACGCTGCTGGCGCACGAGATGACCCACGCGACCCACCGGCACGCGGTGCGGGAATTCCGCGACCTGCAGAACAACGCCGCCGTCGCGCTCAGCCTCAATTCGATCCTGCCGGGGGTCGGCAGCGTGGCCGGCCTGTCGGCCGTGCGCGGCTACTCGCGCGAGATGGAGACGGAGGCGGACGACCAAGGGCTTCGACTCGTCGCGGACGCCGGATACGACGTGCAAGAGGCGCCGGCGTTGTTCGCGCACCTCAAGGAGCAGCTGGTGGAGGATAACAAGAGCGAGCCGTTCTTCTTCGGCACGCACCCCGCCCTCGATGCGCGCATCGAGAACTACCGCCGCCTCATCCAGGCGCAATACGGCGGGCGGCCGCGTGGCTTCAGCAACGCAGAGGCGTTTCTCGCCCGGACGCGCAGCATCGTCTACGAAAACGCGCTGCTCGATCTGCGGGCGGGTCGCTTCGTCGCGGCCGAGCGCGGCGCGCGCAAGTACGCCGGAATGGATCCGTCGGCCGCGCGAGGCCCATTTCTTCTCGGCGAGATTTCGCGGCAGCGCGCCGCGGACGGCGGGGCGGAGACGGCCCTCGCCGAGTACCGGCGCGCGATCGCGCTCGACGCGGCATATGCGGATCCGTACCGCGCGATGGGGCTGGTCCTGTACAAGCGCGGCGACAAAGCCGCCGCGCGCGAAGCGTTCGAGAAGTACTTGTCCCTCGCACCGCAGGCCGCAGACCGCGCCTACGTCGAGCAATACATCGGGAGCTCCAGATGAAGCGCATGGAGAAGCGGGGCCTCGTCGTCGCCGTCGCGCTGACCGCCGCCTGCGCCTCGGCGCCTCGTCCTCCTCGCTGGATCCCTGCCGCCGGCGATTACACGGCGCAGTCGGGACGCTTCACCGTGCGGCTTCCGAACGGGTGGATGCTCCACCCCGAGACCGATTCGCTGATCGCCTCGCGCGACGGCGTATTCCTGCAGCGCATCGACGTCCGGACTCACGAAGTCGGAAAACCGCTCGGCAGCACCAAGAAGGTCTTCGCGCGAGGCATGCTTCCCCAGGAAGCAGCCGAGGTCGTCCAGGACGCCATCGTGTCGTCACCCGGAATGCAGGGAGCGTCGTTGATCGAGAATGGTCCGGCGGAGGTCGCGGGGCGGCCGGGGTTCAAGCTCGTGTTCGCTTTCAAGGACGGTGACGGGCTCAAGACGAAGGCAGTCGTCTACGGGGTCCTGGCGGGCGACTCCTTCTACGAACTCATGTATCGCGCGCCTGAGCGCTACTATTTCCCGCGGGACATGGACACCTTCGAAGCAGTGCGCGCGAGCTTCCGCATCTCGTCGGAGGTCGCGGGCGCGCGCGGCGCGCAATGACGGCAGCCGCGACGATGTCGGCGCTGCGCCGGGGAGCGGCGCTGTTCGACCAGGGCCGCTTCTGGGAGGCGCACGAGGCCTGGGAGGAGGCCTGGCTGGAGGAGGAGGGCGACGTGCGCCTCTTCCTGCAGGGCCTCATCCAGGTGGCGGCGGGGTACCACAAGGCCACCGTGCAGTTGCAGCCGAACGGCTGCGTGAAGCTCTTGCGCAGCGGCCTGGACAAGCTGGAGCCGCTGCCGCCCGAGTACCTCGGCGTCTCGCTGGGCCGGTTCCTGCCCGAAGTCCAGCGCACCCTCCGGGAGGCCCGCCGCTGGCAATCGGGCGAGTTGCCGGCATTCCCGAACCACCTCATCCCCCAACTGGCGCTCGATTCCTGACGCCTCCTGGCCTGGCGCGTGCACGCGCTGCAAGGCATGGCCAGAGCCTTCTTTCGCGACGTCCTCGAGGCGATTCCGGCGCTCCTGTTCCCGGACCGTTGCGGAGCATGCGAGTCGTTGTGCGAAGGGCCTTTCTGCGCGCCGTGCGCGGAGACGCTGCTCCCGGTGCCCGCGGGGTGTCCGCTCTGCGGCGAGCCCGGAGACGAAGCCCTCCTGCCCGCCCTCCGGCCCCGCCGCTGCGCGCGCTGCCGCAAGGAGCCGCCTCCCTTCGCCCGGGCCCAAGCGGCGTTC
Organism: Myxococcales bacterium; assembly: GCA_035261845.1. Classification (GTDB taxonomy): domain Bacteria; phylum Myxococcota; class Myxococcia; order Myxococcales; family 40CM-4-68-19; genus VBKO01. The sequence continues at coordinate 14,346 of DATFTN010000199.1, forward strand.
CTCCACGGCGGCGCCCTGGCGGAGGCCATCCACCGCCTCAAGTACGAAGGACGCGAGGAGCTCTCGCGCCCCCTGGGAGCGCTGTTCGCCGGTTGCGACCCGCCCCGGGTCGACGTGATGGCGCCGATCCCGCTGCACCCCGCCCGCCTGCGGGCGCGGGGATACGATCAGGCGGCGCTGCTCGCGCGCGAAGCCGGGCGGCGCTTCGGGCTGCCGGTGCGCTCGCTGCTCGAACGGGTGCGCCCGACACGGCAGCAGGTAGGCCTCGACCGGGCGCATCGCGAACAGAACGTGCGCGCCGCGTTCCGAGCGAGGCGCGGCGCTGCGGGCGTCCGAGTCTGCCTGGTCGACGACGTGCTCACGACCGGGGCGACTGCCGCGGAAGCAGCCCGGGCCCTCTTGTTTGCCGGTGCGATTCGGGTGGAAGTGCGGACGCTTGCGCGGGCGACCTAGGGAGCAGGTGGCCGCCTGGGCGGGTAGCGGGCGAGCGCGCGGCGCGCTAAGGAATGCTGCAGGGCGCCGGGCCGTTGCGGGTCTGACCCCTCTCCGGGAGCCCGATGCCCAGCCGACTCGCCGCGCTCGCACTCCTGCTCTCCGCCGCCGCCCCGGCGGCCTCGAGCGGCGATCGCGCGGCGGCGCTGTCCTCGCGCCTCGCCGGCGAGCTGCGCTCGGCGCGCGCGCTCCCCGACCTGTTCCGCCTCTACGAGCTGCACGACGAGGTGGCCGACCTGCCGGCCCTCGGCAGACTGTTCGACAAGATCGCGGGGGACCGCCGCGCGCGCGCGGAGGTGCGGGCCGCTGCCCTGGAGCTGCGCGCCCAACTCGCGGCGGCGGAAGGGCAGCTCCCGCGGGCGCGGTCGATCATCGAGCGGGCGGCGCCGGTGCGCGCCTGGTCGGTGATCGGTCCTTTCGACAACGACGGGCGCACCGGGCTGCGGGCGGTCTACGGACCGGAGACGGACGGCTACGACCCGGCCGCGAAATATCCGGGAAAGGATCACGTGGTCTCGTGGAGGGCGCTGCCGCAGCAGCTCTTCCCGCTGGGGTACGTCGACTTGTCCTCGGCGGTGTGGCCGGCCCAGGACTCGACGGTGTACGCGGCTACGGTGCTCCGCTCGCCGCGCGCGCGGACCGCCATCGTGCACCTGGGCGCGAGCGGCGCCACGCGCCTGTGGGTCAACGGGAAGCTCGTGCGCGAGGATCCGGCGGTCCACCCCTCGCGCTGGGACCAGGCGGCTTTCGCGGTCGAGCTGCGGGCCGGAGACAACG
>DATFTN010000200.1:0-1716 GCA_035261845.1 Myxococcales bacterium
CGCTCTCATCTCGCTGGGCGTGAAGAAGTAGCCCAGGCGATCGCGTCCTCGATCCGGTCCTGCCCGAAGAACAGCTCCGATCCGACCAGGCAATTCGGCGCTCCGAAGATGCCCGACGCGCGCGCCCGCTCGGTGTTCGCGCGCAGCGCCGCCTTGGCTTCCGGCGAGGCGGCGCGGGCGAGCACCGCCCCGGCGTCGCCTCCACCGGCGCGCACGGCCGACCCGACGACCCCTGGATCGTCGATGTCCTGGTCGCTCGCGAAGTTCGCGCGGAACAGGCTCCGGATGCACTCCCCCTGGCGCGGATCCCCAGCCAGCGCGCACGCCGCCCGGGCGGCGAGGATGCTCCTGCGTGGGAACGCGCTGGGCCTGCGCCAGGGGAGGCCGTGCTTCCCGCACAGGCGCTCCAGATCGCGCCACATGTACCTGCCACGCACCGGATGGGCGTTGAAGGGCGAGTCCTGGATCCCGAGCTGCTCGGCGAAGAGCGGCCCCAGGAGGAACGGTTTCCAGCGCAGCGCCAGCCCGGCGCGCGCGCACTGCTGCTCGATCCGCATGGCGCCCACATACGAGTACGTGCTGGCGAACTCGAACCAGAACTCCAGGGCGGGCGGCCGGGCGTCGTCCATCGCGCTCATTCTGCACCTGGTTTCCGGCGCGGCGCATGAGGAACCACAGCCAGCGACCGCGAGGGCCGCCCCGGGCAAGACCCACGGGGACACGCCTTCTAGCGCGTCCCACCCGCAGGTGTGCAGGCTGCGCTCGGCGGGCGGCTAGAACAGCTTCGCGCGCAAGCGCCGCAGGCGCGAAAGGCGCCGGCGCGGTTTCCTTCTCATCTCCCCCGCTCCTCGCAGAACCCCACCAGGAGGCGCGCGATCCGCTCCGCAGCCCGCCCGTCCCAGAGGTCCGGCACGCGGCCCTTCTTCCCGCGTCCTTCCAGCACCGCCACCGCCGCGGGCACCACCTGCGCCGGGTCCGTCCCCACCAGCGTGTTGCTGCCCACCTCCACCGTCACGGGGCGCTCGGTATTGTGCCGCACCGTCAGGCACGGCACGCCCAGCGCGGTGGTCTCCTCCTGGATGCCCCCCGAGTCAGTCATCACCAGGCGAGCATTCGCCGTGAGGGCGAGGAAGTCCAGATAACCGATGGGGTCGGCGAGCTTGAGCCCGCGCGCGCCCTCCGCCTTGGCTCCCAAAGACGCGTCCATCGACAGCCGCGCGCGCGTGCGCGGATGGACGGGGAACACCACCGGGATGCGCCCCGAGACCTCGGCCAGCGCGACGAGCAGCCTCTCCAGCGCGGCCGGCTCGTCCACGTTGCTCGGCCGGTGCAGCGTCGCCAGCGCGTACTCCCCCTTGCGCACCCCCAGCTGCTGGTGGATACGGCTCTCGCGCGCCCGCGGCAGCGCGGCGTGCAGGCTGTCGATCATCACGTTTCCGACGAAGTGCACCCGGCCGGGGTCGATGCCTTCCTTCGCGAGGTTCTCGTCGGCATCCCGGGAAGGAGTGAAGAGGAGCTCCGACATCCGGTCGGTCAGGACGCGGTTGATCTCCTCGGGCATGCGCCAGTCCCAGGACCGCAGCCCGGCCTCGACGTGCGCGACCGCGACGCCGAGCTTCGCCGCCACCAGCGCCACGGCCACCGTCGAGTTGACGTCGCCCGCCACCACCACCACGTCGGGCTGCTCGCGCAGGATGACCGGCTCGACCTCGACCA
>DATFTN010000201.1:0-2773 GCA_035261845.1 Myxococcales bacterium
CAGGCGCTCGAGCAGCTCCCGCTGATTGCGGTGCAGGCGCGACTTCTCCATCGCGTTGTGCACCTTGAGCGCAAGCGCGGCGTAGTCGTCGATCGGCTTGGTCAGGTAGTCGAAGGCGCCGATCTGGACCGCCTCGATCGCCGTGTCGAGCGAGGCGTAGCCAGTGATGAGGATCACCTCCAGCTCGGGCTGCAGCGCCTTCAGCTTCCGCGACAGGTCGAGGCCCGAAGCGCCCTGCAGGTTCTTGTCGATCAGCGCCACGTCCAGCGGGCCGCGCTCGGCGATCCGCATCGCCTCGTCGGGCGAGCCCGCCAGGGCGATCTCGCGGCCCTCCTCCTCGAGGAGGCGCTTGAGCACGTCCAGGACCACCGGCTCGTCGTCGACGATGAGGATGCTCGGCATCGCGCGCGTCCTCACTCCACCAGCCGGACGAGGCTCAACGGCGAAACGCCGTCGCCGACGGTGGCGTAGACGGACTGGTTGCCCGCGAACACGAGCGCCTTCGCGTCGAAGATGCGCGTGGCCGACAACCCCAGCCCGGGAGGGCCGACGCGCTGGAAATCTGCGCGCGAAGCCGGCGCGGCCAGCGCCGAACGGAACACGCCGACTCCTCCCGCGTTGTTGAATCCGACGTACAGGTGCGTCGAGGTCGCGGCGAGCAACGTGATCGCGCTGCTGGCCGGGTCGTCGAATTGCGTGAGCTGGGCGTCGCCGCTGCCGTTCGGCGCGATCAGCGACCAGTCTCCCGGATCGCACACCCCGTCGGCGCCGGGCGCGCATGCCCACAGCTGCGGTCCGGCAATGGTGTTGCGCGCAGCGTACAGGCGGCCGCCGTAGGGAAGCACCGCCGGAAAGGCGTAGTCGGCCGGTGTCAGATCGGCGCTCTTCGGCGTGGCCACCGAGGCCTTCGCGGCATACGCGGGCGCGGAAGGAGTGCACGAGCTCCAGCTGAGGTTGCCCACGGTGACGTCGGGGTCGTTGATGCGCGCGCAGCCGCCGCTGTTGAACACATGCAGCATTCCGCCGAAGCCGCGCGCTGCGTCTACCTGCGTCCCGGTCGAGATACCCGGAACGCTGTAGGGAGTGAGGTCGAAGCCCGTCACTCCCCATTCGGCGATCTCACCGGGCGGGGATGGCATCGCCTTGAGCGCGACCAGCATCAGGCCCTTGCCGCCGAAGCCCATGATGAGGAGGTTGCCGAAGTCCGTCATCAGCGTGGTGTTTTTTTGGGACGGGCTGAGGATCGTCTTGAGGAAGACGTAGGAGAAGCCGATCGCCGCACCCGCGTCGGTGCTCGCGTAGACGTGGGAAAGCTTTGCGCCGCTGCGCGCGCCGCCGGCGACCAGCCAGGGTACGCCCGCGATGGTGGCGGAGCCCAAGAAGCCGCGGCCGTCTTCGTTGTCGGGCCCGCACTGCAACGTGTTGGTAGCGCAGCCGGTGTACCCCAGGGAGGGGTATGGTCCCGTCGCTTGGTTCAGGTCGGTCGGGTCCACGGCGAAGCTGAACGAGATGGGCTCGCGTCCGGAACCATCGGGTTGGAACCGGACTGCACCGGCACCATTGGTGCGCGGGCCCACGTAGACGCGGTCGGCGAAGCCGAACACCGACGCTGCCACGGTGCCGTCACCGAGCGGGTTGGAGGCGATGGCGAGCGTGTCGACCACCGTCAGGCTCGCCGAGGCGCTCGCCGAGCGCGGCGCATTGGTCCCGGATTCCGTACCGGTCACCGAGGCGCCGAACTGCACCGGGCCGGCGATGGTCGCCGTGCAGGGCCAGGTGAACACGGCCGAGCCTGTCAGCGCGGCGAGGTCCGCGCTCGGCGGCGAAACCGCCCCGCACGACACGCCCCCGGTCACGGAGAGGGCCGAAGGCGTCACCGCGTTCACGGCCGCGGCGCCCGCGTTGCCCACGTGCAGCGCCAGGTTGAACCCGTCGCCGCGAAGGACGAAGGGCGCCACGCTGAAGGCTGCGGAAAGGTTCTGCACGGCCACGGGCGGGCTGGTCACCGACGCTGCAGTGATCGAGGCGCCGGAGTTCTCGTCCCTGCCCGCTGCGCCTGCGCTCAGCTGGAAGCTGCTGCCGAGCGGGGCGCTGGCGGTGAAGGTCCAGGTGAACACCTGGGTGCCGCCGCCCCCGATTCCGAACGAAGTACCCGCTGCCGCCGAGCTCGCTGCACCGGAGGGCTGCACCGACGGCGGGTCGGGCGTCGCGGCGACGCCTTGAGCGGGCGCCTGCCCGCCGTTCGTCACCGCCAGCGAAGCGGTGAAGGTCTGGCCGGGCGCCACCGAGCCTGGCAGCTGCACCCAGCTCGCCGCGACCTGCGCGGGCGTCTGCACGAGGACTGGATTCCAGGCGACCTCCAGCGCGACCGGCAAGCCGCTCATCGGATCGGAGGCCACACCGCTCACCGCGGCAGTCACCAGACCGGGTGAGGCGGCCTGGACCGCGAAGTGGAACGTGCGCGTCCCGCCGACCGGCACGTCCTGGGGGGCGGGCGGCGGACCGCTGGCTATCGCTCCTGGCCCCGAGACTCGCAGGGCGGCGAAGGTGAGGCCGACCGCGTCCAGGTCGCCTGAATTGGTGACGTCCACTGCCAGATCAAACTTCTGGCCGACGCTGACCGTGGCAGGCACTGGCGCCGGTTGCGCGGCGAGCACGGGCGGGGCCAGGACCTGCACGCTGGTCGACGCGACCGCCGTCAGCGTCGAGCCGGTGAACCCGTCCAGGCCGGTCGCCTGGACCAGGAGCTGCGAGGACCCGCGCGACGCGGCGG
>DATFTN010000202.1:0-3909 GCA_035261845.1 Myxococcales bacterium
AGCTCAGCGACGACGCCCGCACCGCCCTGGAGAAGTTTAGGGAAGCGACAACCGGCGCCGACCCGCGAGACGAGCTGCTACGTAAGGGCCGGGCGTAATGACGTATGCAGGGCAGTCGGGGCGCGGGCCGCGGAGAGGCGAAGATATGCCGAACGACTTCGAGCTGACAGACGACACTCCCGTGTACGTCATCTCGGTCGCCGCGCAGCTTTCCGGCCTGCACCCGCAGACTTTGCGCGCCTACGACCGCCTCGGGCTGGTCTCGCCTGGGCGATCCGCTGGCCGGGGCCGGCGTTACTCGCTCCGCGACATCATCATCCTGCGCGAGGTGCAGCGGCTGTCCCAGGAGGACGGCGTGAACCTGTCCGGCATCAAGCGGATACTCGAACTGGAGTCGGAGTGGCAGCGCAGCCGGATCCGGCTCGCTGAGTTGCACGAAGAGATAAGCCAGCTCAGGGCGGAGCTGGAGTCGACCAGGGCGGTCGCGGCGCGGCTGGCTGGGCTGCTGCGCAGCAGGACAGCAGGCGGCACCCTGGTGCCGGTGCGAACGCCTGGTACCAGGGCCAGCGAGCCGATGGGACAGGAAGGAAGTTGAGAGGTGGCGGACGACAAGCTCACTCGCAAGAGCCAGGAGGCTCTAAGCGATGCGCTTCAGCGTGCCTCGGCCGCCGGCAACCCGAGCGTTGACGGGCTGCATCTGCTGGCCGCGCTGCTGGACCAGGAGGGCGGGACGGCAGCCCCCCTGCTCCGCGCCGCGGGCGCGGACCCGGTCGCCGTGGCGAACAGAACGAGGGAGCTGATCGGGCGGCTGCCGCGGGCGGCGGGAGCGACCCTCAGCGCACCGGAAACCTCACGCCCGCTGCTGGCGGCACTTGCCGCCGCGGCGAAGCGGGCGAAGGAACTCTCCGACGAGTACATCTCCACCGAGCACCTGCTCGTGGGCCTGGCCTCAGAAGGCGGCCAGGCGGCGACCGTGCTCCGCGAGGCAGGCGCTACCCCCGACCAGCTGCTCGCATCCTTCGAGCAAGTACGCGGGCATGCCAGGGTCACCTCGCCAGACCCCGAGGGCACCTACCAGGCGCTCGAGAAGTACGGCATTGACCTGACCCGCCTCGCGAGGGAAGGCAAGCTCGATCCCGTCATCGGCAGGGACGCGGAGATCCGCAGGGTCATCCAGGTGCTGTCCCGCCGGACCAAGAACAACCCCGTCCTGATCGGCGATCCCGGCGTGGGCAAAACCGCGGTGGTGGAAGGGCTGGCACAGCGGATCGTGGCCGGTGACGTGCCCGAGTCGCTGCGCGGCAAGCGGCTTGTCGCACTGGACCTCAGCGCGATGGTGGCCGGGGCAAAGTATCGCGGCGAGTTCGAGGAACGGCTGAAGGCCGTGCTGAACGAGATCAAGGAGAGCGAAGGCCAGATCATCACGTTCATCGACGAGCTGCACACCATCGTCGGCGCGGGCTCGACCGGGGGCGAAGGCGGCCTCGACATCGCGAACTCGTTCAAGCCGATGCTGGCGCGCGGCGAGCTGCACCTGATCGGCGCGACGACGCTGAACGAGTACCAGAAGCACATCGAGAAGGACGCCGCGCTCGAGCGGCGCTTCCAGCCGGTGCTGGTGAGCGAGCCGACCGTCGAGCAGACCATCATCATCCTGCAGGGGCTGCGCGACGTGCTCGAGGCGCACCACAAGGTGGTCATCCTCGAGGAGGCGATCGTCGCGGCGGCGGAGCTCTCCGACCGCTACATCCGCGGGCGGTACCTGCCCGACAAGGCGATCGACATCATCGATCAGGCTGCGGCGCGCGTCCGGCTGCGCAGCACCTCCCGGCCGGTGGACATCGTCGAGGCGGACGCCGCGCTGCAGCAGCTCAAGCGGGAGCGCGACTACGCCCGGAGCCGGAAGAACCACGACCGCACCAAGGAGCTGGAGAAGCGCCTCGACGAGCGGCAGAAGGAGTACGACCAGAAGGTCGCGGAGTGGGAGAAGGTCCGCCGCTCTTCGACGGGCGAGGTGAACGTCAGCGACGTGGCGGAGATCATCTCCCGGCTCACCGGCGTTCCGGTCAACGAGCTGACGCTCGAAGAGCGCGAGCGGCTGATCAAGATGGAGGAGCGGCTGCACCAGCGGGTCATCGGCCAGGACGAAGCGGCCGTTGCGGTGAGCGAGGCAGTGCGCATGGCCCGCGCAGGCCTGAGGGAAGGCCGCCGGCCGATCGCGACCTTCTACTTCCTGGGGCCCACCGGCGTCGGCAAGACCGAGCTCGCCAAGGCGCTTGCGGAGGTCGTCTTCGGCGACGAGGACGCGATGATCCGCATCGACATGAGCGAGTACCAGGAGCGGCACACGGTGGCCCGCCTGATCGGAGCTCCTCCCGGGTACGTCGGCTTCGAGGAAGGCGGCCAGCTGACTGAACGCGTGCGCCGGCGGCCCTACAGCGTGCTCCTGCTCGACGAGTTCGAGAAGGCCCACCCCGACGTGCAGAACATCCTCCTGCAGGTCTTCGACGACGGCCGGCTCACCGACGGCAAGGGCCGCATCGTGGACTTCAGCAACACGATCATCATCGCGACCAGCAACGTCGGCTCCGAGCTGATCCAGCGCAACTTGCAGGCCCCCGAGGGCGAGCGGAAGGACTATGACAAGCTCAAGGAGGACCTGCTCGTCCTCTTGCGCAAGTACCTGAGGCCGGAGTTCCTCAACCGCATCGACGAGATCATCGTGTTCCACGCGCTTGACCGCGAGCAGATCCGCAAGATCGTCGGGCTGCAGCTCGAGCGGGTGAAGCGGATGGCGAAGGGGCAGGGCATCACGCTGGAGTTCGACGAGTCGATCGTCGACCACCTGGCGGACGTCGGGTACCGGCCGGAGTACGGCGCCCGCGAGCTGCGCCGGCAGGTGCGGTCGCTCATCGAGACGCAGCTGGCTTCAGCGATGCTGAAGGGCGACATCGGCGAAGGCGACGTGGTGACGTTCTCGTACGATCGGTCGGCGGACACGGTGCGGTGGGAGAAGCGCGCCGCGGCCCCCGGGGCCGAGGCCCAGCCCTCGCCGCCCCCCGGCGGCGGAGACGGGCCGGGCGGTCGCGGGCGCGACCGCGAAGGTCCGCGGCCTTCGGTGCACTGAACCCACGGCCGGGGCGGGCGGCGGGCGGTGAGGCCCTGCCGCCCGCCCCGCCCGTCTACCTGGCCTCGAGCTGCTGGCGCAGGCGCTCGCGCAGCTCGGGCGGGTCGAGGTGCAGGTAGTCCTTCTCGACGGTGGCGGAGATGCGCTGCGCCACCCGTTCGGCGAGGGTACCGCGCAGCACCCCCACGAACGCAGGCGGGGCGACGAGCACCAGCCGATCGTACGCTTTCCTCACCAGCGCGTCGTCGAGGTTCTGGGCGATCTGACGGGCGAACTTTTCCACCTCCACCTTCTTGCGCGGGGTGTGAGGTTCCAAGGCCGAACGGCCGCCGCCGCTCTGCTTGACGCGGCCAGGCTTGTCCCGGCCCAGTTCCGACTCCCTCGCCCGGCCCTGCGGATGGGCCAACTCCGCCACGAGCGTCCAATCGCGTCCATTCGCCTGCGGCGCGTACATACGCGCGCTCGCCGCATCCGCCAGCACGATCCAGGTCCGAGTATCCACGGTTGGCTCCCGTCCGGAGGACTCGGCCTCCGGTAGCGACGATCCACGGCCGGCGCAACCCGGGCACCCTTCGCCCAACTTGTGCGCGTCCGCGCGGATTGACAGGTACACCCGATGACGGATCTTCGCAGCGGGCGCGGGCTCGGCCGGCTTTCCGCACCGGACCCGCGGATGGAGGCGCGATGGGCGAGAGCACCGACTTCCTGAGCGAGCTTCGTGAGCCCGCAAGGGACTGACCGCTCTCCGGGAGAGGCCGACCGACGGGAAGCCGCCGACGAAG
>DATFTN010000203.1:0-46308 GCA_035261845.1 Myxococcales bacterium
GATGCTCCTGCCGATGTATTTCCTCATCGGCATCTGGGGCGGCGCGCGCAAGGAGTACGCCGCCATCAAGTTCTTCCTCTACACCCTGGCCGGCTCGGTCCTGATGCTGCTCGCCATCATCGGCCTGTACTTCAACGGCCCCAAGGTGCCCGTCGACGGCCAGCTGGTATACACCTTTGATCTAATCAAGATGGCCGAGTGGGGGCGCGCCGGCGGCTACGCGGCCGCACCCCTGGTGATGGGCCTCAACTTCATGCGGGTCGCCTGGGTGGCCCTGTTCATCGGGTTCGCGGTGAAGATCCCGATGTTCCCCTTCCACACCTGGCTGCCGGACGCGCACGTCGAGGCGCCCACGCCCATCTCCGTGATCCTGGCGGGCATCCTCCTGAAGATGGGCATCTACGGCATCCTGCGCGTCAACTACGGGGTCCTCCCGGAAGCGACGAAGTGGGCTGGGACTGGTATGGCCGTCTTCGGCACCATCAATATCGTGTACGCTGCCTTCGTCTGCCTGGCGCAGAAGGACTTGAAGCGGATGATCGCGTACTCCTCCGTCTCGCACATGGGCTTTTGCCTCCTGGGAATGAGCAGCTTCACCCAGCAGGGCATCGACGGGGCGGTGCTGAACCTGTGGACGCACGGGCTGATCAGCCCGATGCTCTTCCTCATCGCCGGCGTCATCTACGACCGCGCCCACCACCGCAACATCGAGGGCTTCGGCGGCCTCGCCCAGCAGGTGCCCGAGTACGCGGGCCTGTTGGGGCTCGCCTTCTTCGCCTCGCTCGGCCTGCCGGGCCTGTGCGGGTTCGTCAGCGAGTTCACCGTGTTCCTGGGCGCGCTGCCCGTGCACCTGACGCTGACCATCATCAGCGCCACGGCCGTGATCATCACCGCGGCGTACTACCTGTGGGCCATCCAGCGCATGATGCTGGGGCCCCTCAACGAGAAGTACCGCGCCCTGCCCGACGTGAACTGGCGGGAGCGGCTCACCCTCTACCCGCTCGGGATCCTGATCGTCGTCTTCGGCTTCTATCCGGCGGCGATCATCAACCTGTTCCAGCATTCGCTGGGCGTGTTGATCCAGCCGTTCCAGTAAGGAGGCGCCGTGGACAACATCGCGTCGCTGCGCTTCTTCTGGCCCGAGAGCGTGCTGACGCTCGCCACCTTGAGCCTGTTCATCCAGGACCTCTTCACCCGCAAGAGCCCCCGGCGCGTCCAGGCGCTCACCGCGGGCGCCCTGTTCTGGGTCGCGCTGGCGGCGTACGCCACCTGGAAGACCCCCGGCGGCACCGTCCCGCTCTTCGGCGGGCTCTTGATGCACGACCCGATGCGGATCTTCTTCGCCTGGGTCTTCCTCGGCGCGACGCTGCTCACCATCGTCATCGTCCCCTCCAGCAAGCAGATCTCGCCCGCGCGGCTGGGCGAGTTCCTCGCCCTGCTCTTCGCGCTGGTGCTGGGCCTGTACCTGATGGCGAGCGCCACCGACCTCCTCACCATCTACCTCTCCATCGAAATGGTGTCGCTGATCAGCTACGTGCTCACGGGCTTCCGGCGCGCGGACCGCAAGGCGAACGAGGCGGCGCTCAAGTACGTCATCTACGGGGGCGTGGCCAGCGGCGTGATGCTCTACGGCATCAGCCTGCTCTACGGGCTGTTCGGCACCACCCGCGTGCTGGGCGAGGGCGGCATCTCCGCGCAGCTCTCGGACGTGACCAGCCGGCTCTTCCTCGCCCACGCCTTCGGGGGCCAGCCCGCCGCGCAGCTCGCGCTGGTGGTGGCCGTGGTCTTCGTCCTCGCCGGAGTTGGGTACAAGATCGCCAGCGTCCCGTTCCACATGTGGTGCCCCGACGTGTACGAGGGGGCGCCCACGCCGTTCACGGCCTTCCTGAGCGTGGGGCCCAAGGCCGCCGGGTTCGCCGTCGCCATCCGGTTCTTCTTCGCCATCTTCGAGAGGCAGGCCGGCGGCGGCTACGTGCGGGTGAGCGACCTGCCCTGGCCGGCCATCATCGGCATCATCAGCGCCGCCACCATGACGCTGGGGAACGTCACCGCGCTGGTGCAGGACAACCTGAAGCGGATGCTTGCCTACAGCTCCATCGCGCACGCCGGCTACCTCTTGATGGGCCTGGCGGCGGCGAGCGCCGCGGGCGTGCAGTCGATCCTCGTCTACCTCGTCATCTACGTGTTCATGAACGTGGGCGCCTTCCTGGTGGTGATCGCCGTCTCCCGGGCGACCGGCGGCGAGACCATCTCCGATTTCCGCGGCCTCGGCTCCCGGGCGCCGATCGCGGCGCTGGCCCTCACCGTCTTCCTCTTCAGCCTGACCGGGCTCCCCCCCTTGGCGGGGTTCACCGGCAAGTACCTCATCTTCGCCGCGCTGGTGCAGCAGGGCGGGTTCTGGAACGTGGTGCTGGCGGTGATCGGGGTGCTCAACAGCGCGGTGTCGCTCTTCTATTACGCGCGGATCATCAAGGCGATGTACCTGGAGGACGCTCCCGCGGCGGAGCCGCTGCCGGTGCCGGCGCTCTACACCGGGGTGCTGGTCGCTCTCTCCATTCCGCTGCTCGTGTTCGGTGTCTACTGGGGTCCGCTCGTCCGCTGGGCGGCGACCGCCTTCGCTGGCGCTTCGGGCGCGTGATCCGCATCACACCGAACTGGAGATCTTTCCGGTTGTCAGCCCCAGGACGGCGGAAACGAAAGCCTCCTCGGGCGGAGGCGCTGTAGCAATGTCCCGGAAGTACGGGTCTTTGTTCGCAAGCAAGCGCCCCGCGGCCCGGCATGCGACTTGCTCGGTGTAGAACCTCGATGGACGCACAAGGAGCTACCCGTTGGGGGTGGGCGCGTTCGCCGGGCGGCGTTCGCCTCGAGGTTGCCCCTTCCGCGATGATGAGCCTCTTGCTCCTCGCCGACGAGACCCAGCAACGGCTGCAGCAGATGCTGTTCGACATCGCCGACGCTTCACAGCCCCGCTCGTGGCCACGCGTCCCTCTGTACCTCACGCTGGGCCGGACTACCGTTCGTTATTCGCTCGATGCGCACAAGGTGGCGATCGTCGTCGACCACGTCGTGACCCCGGGCGAGCGCGCTGGGTAGGAGTTGGGGGACAGCAGCAATTGGGGGACACCATAAGAACATGGTGTCCCCTCCACTATCTGCGTTCAGTGGCGGCGAGCGCGCTCCTCCAGGGCGGCGAATCGCTCGGCCGAGAGAGTCCTGTCCCCCAGCTTGCGGCCCGGCTGCACCGCCGGGCCGTGGTAGTCGCTGCCCGCCGTGACCAGCAGGTCGAGCTCCGCGGCCCAGCGCTCGTAGGCCTCCACCTGCGTGGCAACGTGGTCCGGGTGCAGCGCTTCGACCGCATCGAGCCCTGCATCGGCGCAGACCCGAAGCTCCTGCCGCGACACCGCGTTCGCGCCCGGATGGGCGATGCTCGAGGTGCCACCGGCGACGCGCACCAGCTCCACCGCCTGGACCACCGACAGCCTGCGCCGGTCCACCCAGAGCGGCCCGCGCGAATGCAGGAACCGATCGAAGGCGTCCTTCACGTTCTTCGCGTGCCCGCACTCGACCAGCGCGCGTGCCAGGTGAGGACGGCCCAGGTTCTCTCCTCCGCTCGCGGCGATCACGCGCTCCAGCGTCACCTGCTTGAAGCCGGCCGCCTGGGCCGAAGCGACCATGCGCTCCATGCGCTCGCGCCTCTCCTGCAGCATGTCCGCCGCCAGCCTCAACAACGCTTCGGAGCACGGATCGAGGAAGTGCCCCAGGATGTGCACCTCGCGTCCGTGCAGCTCGCAGGACAGCTCGATCCCGGGCACCAGGCGGATGCCGCGGCGCGTCGCGGCCTCGGTCGCCTGGGCGATCCCGCTCACCGTGTCGTGATCGGTCAGGGAAAGGACCGTCACGTTCGCCGCGGCGGCCTCGCCGAGCAGCTCTTCGGGCGAGCGCTGTCCGTCGCTGTGCAGGGTGTGTGAGTGGAGGTCGATCACGTGCGGCCTCTCCTTGACTGCCCGGAAATGCGGGATTTAACTCTTATCAAGATGCAGCACGTCCTGCAGATCAGCCGCAAGATCGACTATGCGCTCCGGGCGATGATCCACCTCGCCGGCCTGCCGGAAGGACGGATCGCGTCGCTGCAGGACCTCTCCTCGACCTTGCACCTGCCGCGCGAATTCCTGGCCAAGATCCTCAAGGTGCTGGCCGGTCGGGGGCTCGTCCGCAGCGTCCGCGGAGCGCACGGGGGGTACCAGCTGGCTCGCCGGCCCGGCGACATCTCCTTCCTGGAGGTCATCGAGGCCGCCGAGGGGCCGGTCCAACTCAACGTGTGCCTGGACCACAAGGAGCGCTGCGACGTGAGCAGCAGCTGCACCATGTACCACGTGTGGAAGGCGGGCCAGGACCGCATGCTCGAGGTGTACCGCGGGACCACGCTCGCGGAGCTGGTCTCGCCTGCCGAGGCCAAGCCGGTGGTCCTAGGCGTCTCCGCGCGCTGAACCGGCTCAGCTCTCCGCGAGGCGCGCGAGCGCGAGCTCCAGCGCCTCGCGGTGGGCCGGCCAGGAGAGCGCGGATCGGGCAGCGTCCGGGGGGACCCAGGCGAACTTCTCGTGTTCGTCGGAGAGCTGGACCGTGCCGCGGTCGGGCACGCGGAGCAGGAAGGCGTGCTCGCGAAAACGCTTCCCGCGCTTCGAGTCGTAGTCGTGGAAGTAGCCCAGGTCGAACAGGTCGCCGCTGAGGCCCGTCTCCTCGTCGGCCTCGCGCGCGGCGGCGGCGGCGACTTCCTCGCCCTCCTCCACTTTGCCGGTGACCGGGTGCATGCCGCCGCCCCGCCTGGGGGGCCGCTGCAGCAGCAGCACCTCCGGGCCCGACGCGCCCTGTCGGACGACCCACACCAGCGCTTTCGAACGGAGGCGCGGCACGTCACGCCATCTTAGCCTTACCCGTGGTAAGGATGCCGCGCTTTTCGCGCGCTCCGAGGACGGAGATCGGATGGAAACGCTGCAGCTCGACCTGCCCGGGGACGACCCTCGCCTCGGCCTCTGCACGATGGCCCGCGAGTTGATCGGCTCCGAGATCCTCCGCATCGGCTCGGAGATCCGCGCCGCGCAGGCGCGGGGCGACAAGATCTGCAACCTGACGGTGGGAGATTTCTCCCCGAAGGAGTTCCCCATCCCGGAGGCGCTGCGCGAAGGCGTCCTGCGGGCGCTGGCGGCGGGCGAAACCAACTACCCTCCCTCGGACGGAGTGCTGCGGCTGCGCGAGGCGGTGCGCGAGTTCTACCGGACGCGCCTGCACCTCGACGTGCCGCTCGAGGCGACGCTGATCGCGGGAGGCTCCCGGCCGGTCATCTTCGCCACCTACACGGCGCTGGTCGAGCCGGGCGACGTGGTCGTCTACCCCGTGCCGAGCTGGAACAACAATCACTACTGCCATCTGGTCGGCGCGCGTGGCGTCCCGCTGACCACCCGCGCCGAGGAGGGGTTCCTGCCCACCGCGGCCGCGCTGAAGCCCCACCTGCGCACTGCGCGCCTCCTGGCGCTCAACACTCCGTTGAACCCCGCGGGGACCGTGCTGCGCGAGACCGAGCTGAGGCGCATCACCGAGGCAGTGGTGGCCGAAAACCGCCGCCGCGCACAGGCCGGCGAGAAGCCGCTCTACGTGCTCTACGACCAGGTGTATTGGATGCTCACGTTCGGGAAGGCCCGGCACGAGACGCCGGTGCACCTGGTTCCCGAGTCGGCGCCCTACGTCATCTTCATCGACGGGATCTCGAAGGCTTTCGCCGCCACCGGGCTGCGCGTCGGGTGGGGCGTGGGCCCGCCGGCGGTCATCGCCGCGATGCGCGACTTCCTCGGGCACGTCGGGGCGTGGGCGCCGCGCGCCGAGCAGGTCGCGACCGCCGAAGTGCTGCGCGACGCGGCGACGGTGGACGCCTACGGGCGCGAGTTCCGTGCGCAGCTCGAGGCGCGCCTGGATCGCCTGCACCAGGGCTTCTCCGCGATGCACGCCAAAGGGCTTCCGGTGCGCGACATCTCTCCTCAAGGCGCCATCTACCTGTCGGTCCAGTTCGACCTGATCGGAAGGCCCGGTTTCCGCACCAACGACGACGTCCGCAGCTACCTCTTGAGCGAGGCCGGCTTCGCCGTCGTGCCTTTCCAGGCGTTCGGCCTGGAGGGGGAGACGGGCTGGTTCCGGCTCAGCGTGGGAGCGGTCTCGCTGCGCGACATCGACGAGGCCCTGCCCCGCGTCGAAGCTGCCCTGCGCAAGGCCACCAGCCGCCGCCCGTAGGGATACACCGCTCCCGCCGTACAAGAGGCTACATCCGCGCTCTTTTCCGCAGGAATTCCGCGCGGGTGACCTGTCACATACGGTCGGGGTCGGGTGTGGAAACCCATCGGACCCTCTACCGGAGGCAAACGATGAACCGCGCACTTTCCCTGATCGCGATCCTGGCGCTCGCCGCGTGCAGCGGCGGCGGTGCACAGCTCTCGCTGAGCGGCCGCGCGGGCAGCACGGCCGCCGCGGCGCCGGCGGCGCTGACGCTCTCGAACGGCATTACCGTCGACCACGTGCGCATCGCGCTGCGCGAAGTCGAGCTGGAGCGGGCTAGCGCGACGCCGAACGACGTGGCGGACCTGCAAGAGTTCGAGACCGGTCCGCTGGTGGTCGACCTGTCCGGAGCCGCGTTGAACGGCACCGTGCAGCAGGTCACCGTGCAGGACGTGCCGGCGGGCGCGTACCGCGAGATCAAGTTCAAGGTGCACCCGCCCGCCATGAGCGACTCGACCGACCCGGCAGTGGTGGCGATGGCCACCGTGCAGGCGGGCGGCGCGTCGATCATCGTGGAAGGCCAGATCGACGGACAGCCCTACACGTTCCTGTCGGCCCTGGACGCGGACGAGAAGTTCGAGGGCACCTTCAACTTCTCCTCGGGTCCGCAGAACCTGACGTTCAACGTCGATCCGTCGGGCTGGTTCGGCGGCACGGGCGCGGCCAGGCTTGACCCGCGCTCGGTGAGCAACAAGTCGGCCATCGAGAACAACATCCAGGCCTCGATGAAGGTGTTCGAGGACAACGACCACAACGGCGTCGACGACTCGACCCAACACTGAGCCACTGGCCGCCGTATTCGGCGGCCTTCATCGCGGGCGCGGCGCCGCAATCCGGGCGCCGCGCCCCTTTTTTGCTTCTCCGCCGGGCCCCCCTTCCCGCGACTCCCTCCGGTCGCGTTATCCTGACGGCATGCCGAAGGATGCGCCGGAGCGCAAGGGCCTGGGGATGTCGGGAGGAGGCGCGCGCCGCGTTCCGCGCCAGGAGGACTTCCACGTCCTCACGCCGCGGCAGATCTACGAGCACCTCGACCGCTACGTGATCGGCCAGGAGGCCGCGAAGCGGGCGGTGGCGACCGCGGCGCACCAGCACCTCAAGCGCATCGAGCAGCGCCGGCAGGGCGCCAAGACGCTCCTGCGCAAGACCAACCTCCTGCTGATGGGACCCACCGGCTCGGGCAAGACGCACATCGCGCGGAACCTGGCCGAGCTGCTCGAGGTGCCGTTCACCGTGGTGGACGCCACTGAATATACCGAAGCGGGCTACTACGGGAAGGACGTGGAGGTGATGGTGGCGGAGCTGCTCTTCAAGAGCGGCCACTCCATCGACGCCACCGAGCGGGGGATCATCTTCATCGACGAGATCGACAAGATCGCCCGGCGCGGCGGCTCTTCCCGGACCGGAGCGGGCAGCCGCGACATCGGCGGGGAAGGCGTGCAGCAGGCGCTGCTCAAGCTGCTGGAGGGGCGCGAGATCTTCGTGCCGCTCAACGTGACCCAGCACTGGAACAAGCACGACTTCGTGCAAGTGGACACCAGCGACATCCTGTTCATCTGCGCCGGCACCTTCACCGACCTGCACCAGGCCCAGGTGGACAGGCGGGTCGGGTTCGGCGCCGAGGGACGGCGGCAGGGCGGCAGCCGGCTGCGGGTCAAGGAGCTGGTCGAGTACGGCATGCTGGCCGAGCTGCTCGGCCGTCTTCCGGTGCAGGTCCAGCTCCGCGAGCTGTCCCCAGAGGAGCTGTACCAGGTGCTCACGGCGCCGCCCGACTCGCTGGTGAAGGAATACCGCGAGGCGCTCAAGCTGGACGGGGTGGAGCTCGATCTACGCGAGGGCGCCCTGCGGGCCGTGGTGCAATACGCGATCGAGAAGCGGCTCGGCGCCCGCGGGCTGCGCAGCATCCTCGAGGAAGTCCTCGCCGACGTGCTCTTCGAAGCGCCGGAGCGGCGCGGCCAGACCGTGGTGATCGACCGCGCCTTCTGCGAGGCGCGCCTCTCCAAGCTGGACGGAACAGCTTTGCGGGAAGAGTAGCAGCCCGGCGCGGCCGCGGTCGATTACCTCCGGCCCAGCCGCTTGCGGACCGTCTCCGCCTCGTCCTGCAGGCCCCCCTCGCGCAGGCGGGTGATCAGGTTCGTGTCGCTGGCGAATTGCACCGCGTACGAGTCCTTCAGCTGGAGCTTCGCCACGGGCGTATCGCGCTCCACCCGCTTGAGGTGCGGTCGCACCAACGCAATCAGGCTGGCCAGGGCCCAGACCACCAGGAATCCCTTCGAGGCGCCGAGCAGCGCGCCGCCCACGCGGTTCAGCCCGCCGGTGACACCCCCGCCGAGCTGCCGGTGGACGACCTTGCCGGTGACCTTGGCGATGATCTCCGTGAGCACGAAGAAGAGGAACGCCAGCGCGGCGGTGGCGACCGCCGGCGAGACGTGCAGATCGTCGCCGAAGGCCTCGCCGAGGGAGGGGGCGGCCAGGCGAGCCAGGAGGATGCCGCCGGCGAAGCCCAGCAAGCCGAAGAACTGCCTGACGAATCCGCGGAATGCGCCCCAGACGGCGAAGCCGATCAGGAGCGCCAAGCAGAAGACGTCGAAAGGCATCCCGGAATCCTAGCGGATAGTCATGTCGTTCTTGATCAACTTGCCCGCTTCGTCCCGTTTGGACTTGTAATTCGCGTTGTTGGGCTCGTAGGTGAGCGCCATCTTGAAATTCCGCTCGGCCGCGGCGAACCGCTGCGCCGCCATGTCCGCCAGCCCCGCCATGAAGAACTTGCGGCCTTGCGGGGTGGTGCCGATCTCCTGCTCCTTGTCCTTCTTCAGCTCCTGCTCGCTCGCCTCGACGAAGCGCAGCTTCTTCTGCCGCTCGGGCCCGCTGATGTCGGCCAGGTACTTGGCCCGCTTCACGTCGTCGCGCAGGCAGACGTACGCCTCGTTGATGCGCTTGTAGATGCGCCCGATCGATTCTTTGAGACCGAGGTTCTTGAGCTGGTAGAAGCGGTCGGGGTGGTAGCCGCGCGACTCGCGGTAGTAGGCGGACTTGATCTCCATCGGGCTCACGCCCTGGCCGATCTTCAGGATCTGGAAGTAGTCCAGCTCGTCGAGCACCTGGGCGAGCGCCGCGGCCTCGATCTCGAACGTGTCGTCCATCTCGAGGTCAGGCCGCCGCGCCGCGGGCGAGCTGGGTGGCCGCCGTCTTCGCCTGCGCCGCGCGGATCATCTCCTCGGTGAGGCCCGAAGAGAGGCGGATGGTGGTGGTGGTCTTCTGGCCGGTCTCCACGTCGGCCGCGGTGACGTGGACGATGCCGTTGGTGTCGATCTCGAAGGTCACCTCGATGCGCACCTCCCCGCGGTAGGCGATGCGGAAGCCGCTGAACTCGAACTCGCCCAAGAGCTCGCACTCGGAGGCCTTGTTCGACTCCCCCTGGTAGATGCGGATCTTGACCTTGTCCTGGCCATCCCGGTTGGTGGTGTACGACTTGGAGCGCTCGATCGGGATGGGCGTGTTCTTGTCGATGATCTTGTCGGTGTACCCGCCCACCGTTCCCACGCGCAGCGTGAGCGGCGTGACGTCGAGCAGGTAGTGGTCGCTCTTCGACTCCATCAGCGAGCCGGCCTGGATGGCGGCGCCCATCGCGACCACCTCGTCGGGGTCGATGCCGGCCATCGGGTCCGTCTGGAAGTAGTGCTTCACGCTGGTGCGGATGATGGGCAGCCGCGTCGGCCCGCCCACCAGGATGATGGCGTCGAGGTCGGCGGCGGTCATGCGCGCCGACTGGAGCGCCTCGTCGCACACCTTGAAGGTGCGCTGCACCAGGTCCATCACCATGCGGTTGAACTCGGCCTCGGTGAGGGTCGCCCCCAGGTCCATCACCTTGCCAGTGGGATCCTGGCAGATGCCCTCCACCTTGATCTTCGCCGCCGCGTCGCGCCCCACGTCGATCTTGGCCCGCTCGGAGGCCTCCTTGAGCATCTGCAGGCAGTACTTGTTGAGGCGCAGGTCGATGCCGTGCTTCTTGAGGAAGTCCGCCGCCAGCCAGGTCATGATGCGGTCGTCGAAGTCGTCGCCGCCCAGGTAGGTGTCGCCGGCGGTGGAGAGCACCTCGAACACGTCCTTGCCGATCTCCAGGATGGAGATGTCGAAGGTGCCGCCGCCCAGGTCGTACACGGCGAGCTTCTGGGTGATCTCTTTGCCGAATCCGTAGGCCAGCGCCGCGGCGGTCGGCTCGTTCAAGATGCGCAGCACCTCGAGCCCGGCGATCCGCCCGGCGTCCTTGGTGGCCTGCCGCTGGTTGTCGTTGAAGTAGGCGGGGACGGTGACCACCGCCTTCTTCACCTCGTGCCCGAGGTAGTTCTCGACGATCGACTTCATCTCCTTGAGCACCAGCGCGGAGATTTCCGGCAGCGAGTAGACGTTCTCCCGGATCTGGATGCGGACCGAGTTGTTGTCGCCCTCGATGATCTTGTACGGCATCACCGCCTGGGCCTTCTTCACCTCGTCGGAGAAGAAGAAGCGGCCGATGAGGCGCTTGGCGCTGTAGACGGTATTGTCGGCGTTGGTGATGATGTTGCGCTTGGCGCTGTTGCCCACCAGGACCGTGCCGTCTTCGAGGAAGCTCACCACCGAGGCATGGGTCCGCTCGCCCCATTCGTTCGGGATCACCACGGGCTGGCCGTTCTCGATGATCGAGACGCAGCTGTAGCTCGTGCCCAGATCGATCCCGATCGCGATCTCGCCGTCGGCCATTCCGGTCAGCCCCTCCGTTCGGGCAAGGCAACTGTACGAGCCGGGTCTGGGAGGGTCAAAGACCTTGCGCAATCCGGTGGATGGCATTGTGGGGAGAGGTGCGTTACGCTCCTAGAGGCCGCAAGTTGCACGCGGGAGGGTTCGCGAAGTGGCGGAGTTCATCTGCATCCATCAGACCGACGCCAGCCTGCTCCCCTGCGTCCTGCGCAAATTGAAAGGGAGCCTTTCGCTCGGGCCGCCCGAGACCGCAGCGGGTGTCGGATACTTCCAGAGCGATGATGTCCTGGTGCGCAAGCGCCCGCTCGCCAGCCAGCCGCCGCACTTCCTCGAACGGCTCGCCGAAGGGGTGGAGAGCGAGGCCGTGCTGCTCGCCACCGGCTCGTTGACCCGCACTTTCAAAGAAGAGGCGACCCTTCCCATCCGCTTCAAGCGGTGGCTGTTCGCGGTCGCCGGGCAGCCGGAGGCGCTCGCTCCCGCCCGGGACGCGCTCACCGCGGCGCTGCCCCAGTCGCTGCGTCGCGCCGCGCGGAGCGAGTCGGCCGCCGAGGCGCTGTTCTTCACCTTCCTCTCCCGCTTGCGCGACGCCGGACGGCTCGACGACGCCGACGTGGACGCCCAGACGGCGGCGCGGTCGCTCGCCGCCGCGGTCGGCGAAGCGGAGCGGGCCTTCGAGCAGGCCGGCGCGAAGCTCCCTCCCCTGGCGGCGATCGTCTCCAACGGCCGCGTGCTGGGCGCGCTCCGGCGCGGGCACCAGCTTTGGTTCGCCACCATCGAGGGCTTGCGGGAGTGCGCCGTCCACGAAGTCGGAGCGAGCAGCAAGGAGCTCGACCCCAAGGTCCGCGCCCACCGGGCACTGCGCGCGGTGGTCCTGGCCAGCGGGGCCCAGCCGCAACCTCCCGCCGGAGCCCGCGAGCTGGCCGAAGGCGAGGTCCTGGCCATCCCGCGCACGCTGCAGCCGCAGAAGGTCTAGCCGAACGCTGCGCGCTCGAGCAGCAGCAGCCAGACGTTGAAGACGAAGTGGCAAATCGCCGCACCGACGATGGTCCCGGTGCGCGCGCGCAACCAGGCAAAGACCAGGGCGGGGAAGAAGACCGCCAGCCGCCACGGCGCGGGCTCGAGCAGGTGGCCCGCTGCGAAGAGCGCCGCCGCGAGCACGGCAGCGCGCCCCACCGGCGCCCCGAGAATGCGCATGGACGGCGGCCAGCGCTCCTCGAGCCGCAGGGTCACGTACCCGCGATAGAAGAATTCCTCGGAGAAAGCGACCGCGGCGTTTCCCGCGATGCGGCCCGCCAGGTCCCACGGCTGCGGCCCCAGCCGGAAGCGCAGCGGGTGCGCCGCCCCGACGTAGGGCGCGAGCAAGGCGGCGAGGTGCGGGGGAAGCCGGGGCAATTCGCGCACGAACCACCAGAACCCGAGGGTGAACGGCGGAAGGATCGCGGCGCAAGCGAGCAGCGCCCATCCCGCGTCGGCGCCGATCCGGTCGAACCGCCACCCCGCATCGTGCGCATCCTGCCCGCGCCGCTCCAGCAGCTTCACGGGAGCGTAGAGGAACGCGGCCACCGCCAGCGCTCCGACCACCTGGTGCAGCGCCGGGAGGGCGAGCCCCACGATGCGCACCGCGGCCAGCACGCCCATCACCGCGGCCCACACCGTTAGCGCTTCGCGGACCGGAGAGCGGATCACCGGCGGCGATCAGCGAGCGATCGGGAGTCCCGCGGCGCGCCAGGCGTCGAGGCCTCCGGACAGGCTGGAGGCGTCGTAGCCCTGCTGGCGCAGCCACTGGGCCACGTTCCAGGAGCGCTGGCCGCGCTTGCAGACCGCGACCAGCTCTCCTTCGCGCGGGACCTCGGAAAGGCGCGCGGGGATCTCGTTCATCGGAATGTGCAGGGAGCCGGCGATGATCCCTTCCGCCTGCACTTCCTGGGGCTGGCGGACGTCGAGCACCAAAGGCTTGGCACCGCCGGACAGCTTGCTGGACAGCTCCTGCGGCTCGATCTGGGGCGGCTGCATGACGATCTCCTATCTTGCCACATCGCACGACCTCCCGCGGGCAAGCACAGCGCCGCCCTATCTGGCGGCGGCTACGCCGGGCGCGTGCGCGCCTGGCGGATGTAGCGATCCAAGTCCTCGCGGTCGATCAGGGAGAGGACCTCCAACCGGTTGCCGTCGCGGCGATAGATGAGCCGGACGTCGGTTGCGACGCGGATCCGGTAGTAGCCGGGCACGCCTTCCAGCGCCAGCGCGCGGAGCGAGCCGTGGCGCCAGTCGTTGGCGAGGCGGTGGATCTTGTCGAACGCGGCCCGCTGCATGCGCCGGTCCCAGCGCTCGATCGAATCGTAGAACTCCTTGGTCAGGACGGGGACCAGGAAGGTCGCGGCCTCCTCCTCGCTGGGGAGGTCGGCCTCGCCCGAAGGCTGCGGGACGGCCGGCTGCGCGGCCTGGGCCAGCCGCCGCTCGAGCTGGGAGACCCGCTCTTGCGCCGCGCCGCGCGCCTCGTCGGCCCCGCGCAGCTTCTCTGCCAGGGCGCGGGCCTCGTCGGCGTAGCGGCGCGCGTCGGCCAGCGCCCTGCCCTCGCCGGCGGCGGAGAGCCGGGCCACCTCCGCGGAGAGGCGCGAGACCTCGCTGCGCGCCTGGGTCAGCTCCGCCTTCTGCTCCGCCAGGCGCTGCTCGCGCGTGGAGATCTCCCCCCGCACCTGCGCCAGCTGCTGCTTCATGGCTTCGCGCTCGCGCTCGGCGCGCTCGGCGCGCTTCACCGCCTCCTCCGCCTCCTTCTGACCCGGCGGCGGGGCCTTGCGAGGCGGCTTCTTCTGCTGCGCCGGCGCGTCCAGGGCGCGCACCCCCTCGTCGATGGCCTCGAGCGCCATGCGCCGCTCGGGCTCCCCTGGGGTCAGGAGCGCCCGCCAGGCGATGCGGGCCAGGTGCTGCAAAGGATCGCCGGCGACCACCAGATCGAGGAGCTGGCCCAGATCGGCTGCGCTCACCTCGCGCGATTCCAGCACCGGGTCGCGCAGGACCTCGCGGACGGCGCCGTCCAGGAGGGGTCGGACGTCCTTGGCCGCGAGGTACTCGTCGGCCAGGACGCGGGCGACCTGATCGGGAGGAAGGGCCTCGAGCCGGTATCCGGGCGTGTGCAGTTGCAGCTCGTGGCACAGCGCCACCAGGCGCTTGTCGGGGAAGCAGAGCTCGAAGAATGCGCCCAGGTCGCCGGGGGAGAGATCGAGGAGGGGGAGCCGGGCGGAGGAAATTGGGGGAGGCGACGGTGGTGAGTCTGAGGGAGAGGGGGAGGTCGAGGTCGAGGAGGAGGGCGAGGGAGAGGGAGAGGGAGAGGAGGAGGGAGAGGTCGAGGGTGAGGGAGAAGTCTGGGGGGCCTCGCGCTTCTTGTTCTTCTTCCCCATTGCGGATGGGCACCGTGCTAGGGGCGAACGCCGCTGTCAACATGGTACGCTGAGTGACGTGGAGCAGCGGCGGGACAGTTGGAAGGGGCGATCGGTGCTGGTCACCGGCGGCGCGGTGCGGATCGGCCGGGCCATTGCGCGGGCGTTCGCCGAAGTGGGGGCGGACGTCGTGGTGCACTACCGCAGCTCGGAGGTGCAGGCGCGCGAGACCGCCGACGAGATCCGGGCGCTGGGCGTGCGGGCCGCGCTGGTACAGGGGGATCAGGCGCGGGAGGGCGATCCGGAGCGCATCGTCGCGCAGGCCGTGCACGCGCACGGCCGGCTCGACGCGCTGGTCTGCAACGCGGCCCAGTTCGAGGAGGCGCCTGCAGCGGAGCTGACGCGTGCGCGCTTCGACGCCCTGCTCGCCGCGAACCTGTCCGGCCCGTTCCAGCTGGCCCGCGCTGCCTGGCCGCACTTGCGCGAACGCCAGGGCAGCATCGTGAACCTCTTGGATCTGTGCGGGACGGTCCAGGTGTGGGAAAAGACCGCACACTACGCGGCGTCGAAAGCGGGCCTGGCCGCGCTGACGCGCCAGCTCGCGCTCGAGTGGGCGCCCGACGTCCGGGTCAACGCCGTCGCCCCAGGCGCGATACTCTTCTCCGAGTCCCTTCCCCAGGGCCGCCGCGAGCGGATCCTCTCCCGCATCCCTGCCGGCCGGATCGGGACCCCGGAGGAAGTGGCCCAGGCGGTCCTGTTCCTCGCCACGGAACCGTTCGTCACGGGGCAGGTCCTGGCCGTGGACGGCGGGAGGTCGCTGGCCCCCTAAGCTTCCGTCGCACCGCCCATTTGCGGTGTTGGCGCAGGACGTTATATTCAACCCTTCGGACGGTACCCGAAAGGACGGATCACGATGGAGACCACGCAGAACGTCGCGCCGCAGACCACCTCCACCAGCGAGCCACCGCCGCCGGTGCGCCTCAGCGACAGGGCCGCCGCGATGGTGAAGGAGACGATCGAGCGCGAGAACCTGCAGGGCTCCGGCCTGCGCGTCGCGGTGGTAGGCGGCGGGTGCTCGGGCTTCCAGTACAGCCTGGACCTGGAAAAGGAGCAGCGCTCCGGCGACCTCATCTTCGAGGTGAAGGGAGTGCGGTGCTTCGTCGATCCGATGAGCTCGATGTACCTGATGGGCGTCGAGATCGATTACGTCGAAGGCCAGTTTGGACAGAGCGGGTTCTCCTTCAAGAACCCGAACGCCAAGCACACCTGCGGCTGCGGATCGAGCTTCTCCGCCTAGAGTGCATCCCATAACCTCTTTGGTCGTGCGCCCAACGGCGAGGAATCCGTCGGCGTGGGGGAGGGGATGCCTCCGGACCTGAACTGTACGAGTTGTACAGAAGAGCTCGCCAGGCATTCCACCCGACGCGGCCTACCTACCGACCCCCAGGAGCAAAGGACTCGCCCCGGGGCGGGACGCGCTGCGTCACCGCCCGTGCTGGCGGTTCAGCCGGCTGAACTGATTTCCGGATGAGCGGTGGGCCGGTCTACGCGAGTGCCGCTTCGCCGGTGCGCCGCCCGGGAGTGTTGCCGAACGGACAGCCGATGCCCAGGTTCCTCTTCAGGAGGGACCCCTATGCTGAAGGCAATCATCGGCGCGTTGGCGATCGCCCTGGCGGCTCCGGCGCTGGCCCAGAGCGACAAGGCGAAGGACGTGGACGACGCGGTCAAGAACAAGGTCGACGACGCGAAGGACAAGCTCGGCACCGACTCGGGCACGGCGAAGGCAAAGCGCCACGCGAAGAAAGCGGCGCGGAACGCCAAGGCCAAGGCCCGTCACACCAAGAACGACGTGAAGACCAAGACCGAGAAGGCGAAGGACGAAGTGACGAAGTAAGAGCTTGCGGCGTTGCGTCCGTGGTGTGAAAGGCGTAGCGCCGCTCTATCCGGCAGCGACTAAGCGGTCTTCTCCAGAAGGCCGCTTTGCTCCAGCGCCTGCAGGATGTCGTCGACGCTGCGGTAGGACAGCGACAGCGGATCTTCGTGCCGGTAGCGCACGGTTCCGCCCGGGTCGATGAGGAACACCGAGCGCCGGGCCGTACCGAGGAGCGACCGCACCCCGTAGGACTCCGTCACCTTGCCGTCGGGATCGGCGAGCAGGGGAAAGCTCAGCGCATAGCTCTTCGCCATCCGCTCGTGCTTCTCCAGGTTGTCGGTGGAGACGGCCCACAGCGTGGCCCCGGTGGCCACCAGCTTCTGCCGCTCCTCTTCGTAGTGCGTGAGCTGGCGCAGGCAAACGGGCGTGAAATCTCCTGGGTAGAAGGCTAGAACGACCACCTTGCCGCGTTGTTCGGCGAGGTGGTACCGGCCCTCGGGGACGCCCTCCAGGGTAAAGTCGGGTGCGGGATCGCCCTCGCGCGGAACCATGCGCGGATGGTAGCGCGCGGAGCGCGGGGAGGCCACGTGGCGGGAATCGGACCTCGGGACGCAGTGATCGTCGACGCGTTGCGCACTCCCGTGGGCAAGCTGCGGGGAGCGCTCGCTTCGGTGCGGCCGGACGACCTGGCGGGATTCGCCCTGCGCTCCCTGCTCGATCGCGTCGGGCGTGGCGTGGGGGAGCAGCTCGACGAAGTGATCCTCGGCTGCGCCAACCAGGCAGGAGAGGACAACCGGAACGTGGCGCGGATGGCCGTGCTCCTGGCCGGGCTGCCCGATCGGGTGCCGGGCGTGACCGTCAACCGGCTGTGCGCCAGCGGCCTGGAGGCGGCGGCGCAGGCGGCGCGCCTGATCAAGACGGGCGAGGCCGACCTGGTCGCGGCGGGCGGCGTCGAGAGCATGACCCGCGCCCCCTGGGCGGTCGCCAAGCCGCCCGACGGCTATGCGGGCGGGCCGCTGCAGAGCTGGGACACTTCGCTGGGCTGGCGGTTCCCCAACCCGCGCATGGCCGAGCGGATCCCGCTGGAGAGCATGGGCGAGACGGCCGAGAACGTGGCCGCCCACTACCAGATCTCCCGGCGCGCGCAGGACGAGTTCGCGCTCCGCTCCCACCGGCGGGCCGTGGGGGCGGCCGAGTCGGGAGCGCTCGCCGCGGAGCTCGTGCCGGTGCCTCTCGGCGAGCTGTCCATGGAGAAGCGGAAGGGCGACGGCGCCGTCGAGCGCGACGAGGGACCACGCACGGATACGTCGCTGGAGAAGCTCGCCGGCCTGCGCGCGGTGTTCCGCGAGGGCGGCTCGGTCACGGCGGGGAACTCGTCTTCGCTGAACGACGGCGCGGCGGCGGTGCTGGTCGCCTCCGGGGCGAAGGCGCGGGAGCTGGGTCTTCTGCCCCTGGCGCGGATCGTCGCTTCGGCTTCCGCAGGCGTGGATCCGCGGGAGATGGGCATGGGCCCTGTGCCGGCGACTCGCAAGGCGCTGGCCCGGGCGGAGCTGTCGGTGCGCGACCTCGACCTGGTCGAGCTGAACGAGGCCTTCGCGGCGCAGGCGCTGGCCGTGATCCAGGAGCTGCAGCTCGACCCGGAACGGGTCAACGTGGACGGCGGCGCCATCGCCATCGGCCATCCGCTGGGAATGAGCGGCGCGCGGCTCCTCACCCACCTGGTGCACGCCCTTCGCGCTCGCAACGGGCGGTACGGGCTCGCCACCCTCTGCGTGGGCGTCGGTCAGGGACTGTCGGTCGTCATCGAGGCGGTCTGACACGGTTGACTTCCCGATTCGCGCGTGCGGATGCTGCCCCAGGCGGGGGAGCCTACGTGGCCGGAAACATTTATCTGCAAACGCTCGCGAACACCGAGCAACCCGCCCGCATGGTGGGCATGCTCACCCCGCGCCAGATGCGGCCGCACGAGCTGGAGCGGCTGGTGGGCGTGTGCCTGACGGCGATGCGCGAGGAGGACCAGGGAGCCTCGCTCACCCTCTACCCGCTGGGCAACCCTTCCCCCGCGGAGCTGGAGCTGCAGCGCACCTGGCGGGTGACCGTGAGGGAGTACACCGATTCGGAGCCCCACGACTGCCTGGTGCAGCTCTTCTCGCTCGACGATCCCTCCAGCACCCACCCGGCCCTGATCGACCACCTGGCCAACATGGACGACGCGCTGGGGATGGAAGCGAGGAACGCGCTTCAGTCGTCGCAGACCTTCCTCACCATCGCCAGCGGCA
The DNA here is from genome assembly GCA_035261845.1 of Myxococcales bacterium. GTDB lineage: Bacteria > Myxococcota > Myxococcia > Myxococcales > 40CM-4-68-19 > VBKO01. The sequence goes on from DATFTN010000203.1 coordinate 18,585, forward strand.
AGCTCGACGACCAGAACCGGGTGCATCCTTTCCAGAACCTGGTCGCCCTTTTCTCCTCGGCGCTGGGCGCCTGGATCCTCGATCCGGCCGCCGCCCTGGTCACCCAAGACGCCGGCGAATGGGCCGACTCGATGGAGATGTCGTTGTCCCTGGAGAAGGACCTGGGACTGCTGCGGCGGTGAATCGGCTCGTCCGGCGCAGGCCTCGGGGCGCCTGAGTTCGGCGCTCGCCGCGAATTCGCTGAAGTTCGGCGCCATCCGGAGCAGGGCCGCTTCGTGCCCCTGCGAGAGGTGCGGCCATCTTTCCAGACTCCTTGGTCGGCGCGATCCCCGGGAATGTCGCAGATGCAAGGAAACCTCGCCGTCAAGCGCTCGTAGAAGCCGAGCAGATCCGGATCCGTCGCGCCGCTCTCCGCAAGGATCGAATCCAGCGCTCGCCACGCTTCCTCGCCTGCTGGAATTGCGGCTTCACCACGATCACGTCGTAGCCCACGGTCGAATCCTACCGCATCCGAACAGGTCGTCTCCCTAGGAGCTCACGTCGAACTTCGACCCCCATGTGGTGTAGAAGGCGCCGCATGACCACTCCCCTGGTGAACGCCTTGAAGCAGGGCGGCGTGATCGTCCTCGAATTGCGGAACCCGCCCGCCAACACGTACAGCTACGACATGATGCGGGAGCTCGACGCGCACATCCTCGATGCGCGCATAGACGAGTCCGTCCACGTCCTGATGCTGACCGGCGCGCCTCCTGCACCCGACGCGAAGAAGCGCACCGAGTTCTTCTGCGCCGGGGCAGACATCGAGATGCTCCAGAAGGCCGACCCGTACTTCAAGTACAACTTCTGCCTGCACGCGAACGAGACGCTCTGCCGGCTGGAGCAGACGCCGAAGCTGGTGATCGCGGCCCTGAACGGGCACTGCGTCGGAGGAGGCCTGGAGATCGCGCTCGCCTGCGACCTGCGGATCGCCCGCCGGCAGGCCGGGAAGATCGGCCTGCCCGAGGTGTCGCTGGGCGTGCTGCCCGGCACCGGCGGCACGCAGCGGCTGGCCCGCGCGCTGGGGCGCGCCAAGGCGATCGAGATGATGGCCGAGGGCGCCACGGTCGAGGTGGACGAGGCGAAGGCGCTGGGGTTGGTCAACGCGGTGCTCGACGTGCCCGCCGACGGCTTCCGGGAGGCCGCGCTGGAGTACGCCAGGAGATTCGTGCCGCCGGCCAAGGCGTCTCGCGCTGTCGGTTTCATCAAGCGCGCCGTCACCACCGGACTCGAGGTCGGCCTGGAGCAAGGCCTGGCGCTCGAGCGCGAGCTGCAGCAGCGGCTCTTCGAAGGGAAGGACGCGGCCGAGGGGATCGCGGCCTACAACGCGCGCCGCACGCCGAACTTTAGCGGAACCTAGTTCTCCCGTTCCCGCTCGAAAGAGGGCGCGTTGGGGCGCCGGGGCCGATCTGTCAGGACGCGGAACGCGCACCGCCCGTCTCCGGTCTGGAACCGCTCCTCGCGGACCACCTCGACGCCGAGCAGGCGCGAGAGCAGCGAGACGGTCATGCTGCACAGCACCGGTCGCTCCATCGCGACGTTCAGATAGGGGCAGTTGTGCTCCACCAGCCGGAACCCGCCGGACACCTCCTCGGCGTCCATGAACGGGTCCTCTCCCTCGTACACTCCGCGCAGCGCCTCCACGCGCTCGCGCAGGGACTTGCCGGCCAGCCGCGTCTCCCACTGGCGCGCCCGCGACTCGTTGAGTCCCCCCAGGATGCGGTCCAGCGACTGCGGCCCCAGCTCGCTCGCAATCGCGTCGAGCACGGCGACGGTCAGGGCATCGTAGTGCTTGGGGAACACGTGGTCGCCGGCCGGGGTGAGGCGGTACCGCGCGGCGGGGCGGCCGCTGTGGCGGGCGGCGGCGCGCTCGTGGAGCGCCTCGATCCACCCTTCCCGCTGCAGCTGCACCAGCTGCTGGCGCACCGCCTCGCCGGACATCCCCAGGCGCTCCGCAAGCTGCGCGATGGCGAGAGGACCCTCGCGCTTCACGGCCTCGAGGATGCTCTGGCGCGTTCCGGTGGGTTGGATGGGCACGAAACACATCCTACCGCCGTTGCCCATCCGATCTCCAGGGTTGGAGAACAATTCTCGATCATGCGCTCGCCCCTCCGGAGGGGTGGCGCTTCAGTGCACCGAGTCCTGGCGGTTCTCCAGAGTCCGGTTGTCGACGGTCACCAGATCGTAGAAGGCGTGCCCCACGCCGCCCGGTGACCCGGCGGTGCTGGGCGAATGGGGAAACGTGTCGTCGACCAGCGCGCCGCTGAGCACCCTGTGGTTCGGGAAGGCTTCCACCGCGGCCACCGCGACGCTCCAAGGCACCACGAACCCCGACCCCGGCGGCACCGTCAGCCCGCGCGCGAAAAACTGCGACAGGTCCCAGCGGGGTAGGTCGTCGGTGAGGTCTTCGAACCTCCACCTGCCCAGGTCGCACCCGGTGAAGTTCGGCGGATTGCCGACGTAACCGAACGCGTTCCCGTCCGAGACGCCGTCGCCGTCGAGATCGAGCGCCAGCTGGAACCGCGGCGCTCCACCGCCGCAGGTCCGATCGACGAAAAAATATTTGAGATCCAACTGATCGGTGAGGGTGGCGATGTCCACGCCCGGAGGTAGCGGCCGGATCGCTCCCGCGAATTGGGGGTCCGAGGACGACCCGCCTTCCGCGATGGTCGTCGCGATCACGTCGTTGGTCGGGTTCCGCGGATCCGCCGCGTCCGCCGCCGTGCCGATCAGCTCGAACTTGTGCCCCAGGCCGGAGAGGTCCTGAGAAAAAGTCGGGTCCGGCGAGCCGGTCAACGGCGTCTGCGCGAGCGCCATGTGATTCAACCAGTCCGGCGCGCCGGCGATCAGCGCGGCGCCGCCGCAAGCGAGCAGCGTCGCCGCCATGGCCGACAGCGAAGTGCAGGCGGAATTCCGTCGAGTCTCTCGATCCACCATTCCCTCCCCCAACTGCGTCGGGAACGGTCGCGCGAGGATCCGTGCTCGTCAATTTTGCCCGGTGTGCGCCTTCCTCCGCGCCGCGGAGGGCCTGTGCTGCCCGGTGAGCCGCTGGACCACTTCCCGGACGGCCCCGGGCACGCCCAGGCGGGAGGTGTCGACCGAAATCTCGGCCTGTGCATAGAGCGGCTCGCGCACCTTGAGCAGCGCGCGCAGCTCGTCGCGGGCGTGGGGGCTGGCGGCGGAAGGGCGTTCGTCGCCCTGGGCGAGCACGCGCTGCCAGTGATCGTCCGGCCTGGCCTGCAGCCACACGGTGCGGCAGCGCCGCTGGAGCAGGCGCCAGGCCTCGCGGTCCGTGACCAACCCTCCGCCGGTGGCGAGGACGAATACGTCGGTCTCGGCCAGGAACCGCGTCAACACCTCGCGAGCCAGCCGCCGGTAATACGCCTCGCCGTGCAGGGAGAAGATCCCCGCCAGGGAGAGGCCGGCTGCCTGCTCGACCAGCGCGTCCAGCTCGAAGAACGGGACCGACAGCTTCGCCGCCAGGGCGCGCCCGATGGTGCTCTTGCCCGCCCCGCGCAGCCCGACCAGCGCGACGCGCGGGCCCTCGCCGGACTCGGCTTCGGCGAGCGCGCCTTCCGCCTCGCGCAAGAGCGTCCCAGCGCTGGTGCCCAGCGCGCGGGCCACGTCGGCCAGGCGGCCCACCGAGATGTTGCCCGATCCGCCTTCGAGGTCCGCGAGGAACCGCTCCGAAACGCCGCTCTTCTCGGAGAGCGCGCGCCGGGAGAGGCCCCGCTCCTCGCGCAGCCTGCGCACCGCGCTTCCCACTCCGCCCAACAGCTCGCTCGCGCCGTCCATCGTCGATGCAGTATAATGCAGCACCAAGCCGCGTGCAAGGAGCGGATAGGCATTATACTGCTTGCAGTCCGGAGGCGGATGGGTTACCGTCGCGGGAAGCATGGACAAGCCCGCCGCCGCCGCCGCCCCGCAGGTGTCGTTCGAGACGCACCCGAGCCGCTACCGGCATTGGACGCTGGCCGTCGACGGCGAGATCGCCCGGCTCACCATGAAGGTGCAGCCCTTCGGCGGCCAGGACGGCGAGGTCGAGCTCGGAGGAGCCGGCTCCGCCGGCGACGGGCCGGAGCCGCAGGCGAAGGCATACGAATTGAAAAGCAACTCGTACGACCTCTCGGTCGACATCGAGCTGGCCGACGCGGTGCAGAGGCTGCGCTTCACCCATCCTTCGGTGAAGACGGTGGTGATCACCTCGGGACACGACCGCATCTTCTGCGCGGGTGCGAACATCTACATGCTCGCCTCCGCGACGCACCCCTTCAAGGTCAACTTCTGCAAGTACACCAACGAGACGCGCCTCTACCTGGAGGAGGCGAGCGCGCAGAGCGGCCTCAAGTCCCTGGCCGCCTGCAACGGCGCCACGGCCGGAGGCGGGTACGAGCTGGCGCTGGCGTGCGACGAGATCGTGCTGAGCGACGACGGATCGTCGACTGTGTCGCTGCCCGAGGTGCCCCTGCTCGCGGTGTTGCCCGGAACGGGCGGGCTCACCCGGGTGGTGGACAAGCGCAAGGTGCGGCGCGACCTGGCGGACGCCTTCTCCACCCTGGCGGAGGGCGTCAAGGGCAAGCGCGCCGTCGAGTGGGGCCTGGTCGACGCGGTGGTGCCGCGCAGCAAGTTCGCCGAGGCGATCCAGCAGCGAGCCAAGGCGCTGGCCGCGGCCGCGCCCCAAGTCGCGCGGGGGCCCGGGATCGAGTTGGGCCCGCTCGAGCCTCGCGTCTCGAGCGACCGCATCGAGTACCGCCACGTCACGCTCGAGCTGGACCAAGGCGCTCGCGTGGGCACGCTCACCGTGCGCGCCCCCGAGGGCGAGGTGCCGAAGAACGCCGCCCAGGCGCTCTCCCGGGGCGCCGACGGATGGGGCATCCGCGCGGCGCGCGAGCTGGACGACGCCCTGCTCCGCCTGCGCTTCCACCACGAATCGATCGGCCTCTTGCTGCTGCGCACCGAAGGCGATCGCGCCAAGGCGCACGCAGTCGGCGAGCTGCTCTCCGGCCCCGACCGCAACGAATGGATCCTCCGGGAGACGCGCCTGCTCTGGCAGCGGGTGCTGCGCCGGCTCGACGCCACCGCCCGCAGCTTCTTCGCCGTGGTGGACCAGAAATCGTGCTTCGCTGGCCCCCTGTTCGAGCTTCTGGCGGCCGCGGACCGGGCATACGTGCTCGACGCCGACGGGGTGGAGGTCCGGCCCGGAGCGCTCTCCGACGGCGCGCTGCCCGGCTGGAACGGCCTGTCGCGCCTCGAGACTCGCTTCCTCGCCGACCCCGCCCGCGCCCGGGCGGTCCTGGCCGCCGGCCGCGAAGGGCCGATCGACGCCGGGCGCGCCAGCCAGCTGGGGCTCGCCACCGTGCTCGCCGACGACATCGACTTCGAGGAGGAGCTGCGGGTCGCCGTCGAGGAGCGGGCCTCCCTGAGCCCCGACGCGCTCACCGGCATGGAAGCGAGCTACCGCTTCGCCGGCCCCGAGACGCTGGCCACCAAGATTTTCGGCCGGCTTTCCGCCTGGCAGAACTGGATCTTCATCCGCCCCAACGCGACCGGCGAGACCGGCGCGCTCACCTTGTACGGCAAGCCCGAGCGGCCCCGCTTCGACTGGAGGAGGACCTAGGTGGCGCAGTCGCTGGAATCGATCCCCAACAACGTCGATCTCTCGAGCGACCGCCGCCTGCAGCGGGCGCTCGAGCAATGGCAGCCGAGCTTCCTCTCCTGGTGGCGCGAGGTCGGGCCGGAAGGCTTCCAGGCGCACCAGATCTACCTGCGCACCGCGGTGAGCGTGGAGCCCGACGGGTGGGCCACCTTCGACTACGTGCGCATGCCCGAGTACCGCTGGGGGATCTTCCTCGCGCCCAAGGCGGGCGAGCGGAAGATCGGGTTCGGCGACAACCTGGGCGAGCCTGCCTGGGACGAGGTGCCCGGCGAGCACCGCAACGCGCTCCGCCGCATCATCGTCACCCAGGCCGACACCGAGCCCGCCTCGGTGGAGCAGCAGCGCCTTCTGGGCAAGGTGGCTCCGTCGCTCTACGACCTGCGCAATCTCTTCCAGGTGAACGTCGAGGAAGGCCGCCATCTGTGGGCGATGGTCTACCTGCTCCACCGGCACTTCGGCCGCGACGGACGCGAGGAAGCCGACGAGCTCCTGGCGCGGCGAAGCGGCTCCTCCGACAAGCCGCGGATCCTGAACGCCTTCAACGAGCCCATCGACGACTGGCTCAGCTTCTTCATGTTCGCGATGTTCACCGACCGCGACGGCAAGTACCAGCTCTCCGCCCTGGCCGAGAGCGGGTTCGATCCGCTGGCGCGCACCACCCGGTTCATGCTCACCGAGGAGGCGCACCACCTGTTCGTCGGCGAGATGGGCGTCGACCGGGTCGTGCAGCGTACCGCGGAGCTGATGGCGCAGGGGAAGGACCCGCGCAAGGAGCGCGCCGTCCCGCTGGACATGATCCAGCGGTACCTGAACCAGTGGTTCACCGTCTCCCTCGACCTGTTCGGCGGCGAGGTGTCCAGCAATGCGGCGGACTTCTTCGCCGCCGGGCTCAAGGGGCGGTTCCGCGAGGACGACCAGCAGGAGCACAAGGCGCTCTCCCAGAGCTACCGGATGGAGGTGCCTTCGAGTGGGGCGCTGGTCGAGCAGGAGGTCCCGCTGCGCAATGCGATGAACGAGGTGCTCCGCGACGAGTACGTCAAGGACTGCCAGCGCGCTGTCGACCGCTGGAACAAGACGCTGCAGCGCAGCGGAGTGAACGGCGTGTCGCTGCGGCTGCCCAGTCGGCGTTTCCATCGCGGCGTGGGCCCCTGCGCCACGGCGAAGTTCGACCCCGAGGGCCGGTTGATCTCCGAGGCCGGCTACCAGGCCCGCCTGGGCGAGTGGCTGACCACGGACGCGGACCGCGCTTACGTGAAGCCGCTGATGAACGCCGTCTACGCGCGGGGCAAGGTGGCCAGCTGGATCGCGCCGCCCGGCAAGGGCATCAACGGGATGCCGGTCGACTACGAGTACGTGAAACCGCCCGACGCCTGAATCGGGGCGAGGCCCGCGGCATCCGTACGGGCATGGAAAAGCACGCGTCGGTGATCGAGTCGCTACAGCGGCAGCAGGCAAATTCGCTGGTGCAGTTCTTGAACACGAAGAAATACCATTGGCTCACCTTCGGCCCCCACTTCCGCGATCTGCACCTGCTCCTCGACGAGCACGCCGCCGCGGCCTTGGAGGCGGTGGACGAGTACGCCGAGCGCGCGCTGATGATCGACGCCGCGCCGGTGACCGACCCGCAGCGCTATCTAGCTTCCGCGACGGTGCGTGCCTCCGAGGGGCAGCTCAGCGTGCGCCAGATGGTGGAGGAGGCCCTGGCGACGCACGACAAGATCATCGCTGAGCTGCACCAGGACGCCGAGAGGGCGGGCGAGGCCGGCGACATCGGCACCGCCGACCTCTACACCCGCCTCGTCCAGGTCCAGCAGAAGCAGCGCTGGTTCCTCAAGGAGATCCTCCGCAAGGGCAGCGGGCTCGAGGGTTAGCCGCCGCCGTATTCGGCGGCGCTACGCTTTTCATGGCGCGGACGTTGCGGGATGCGCTCAGAGGAGCGTACCGCGCAGGATCAGGCTCGCCGTGGTGAAGTAGATGATCAGCCCCGTCACGTCGACCAGCGTGGCGACGAACGGGGCCGAGGCGCTGGCTGGGTCGAACCCCATCCGGCGCAGCAGGAAGGGCAGGAGCGAGCCGGCCAGGGTGCCGAAGGTCACCACGCCGATCAGCGCGGCCGCCACCGTGCTGGCCACCAGCAGGTGGTGCTCGCCGTAGGTGTGCAGGAACTTCTGCCAGATCTCGATCCGCGCGAAGCCGATCGTGCCCAGGATGGAGCCCAGGGCGAGCCCGCTGGCCAGCTCCCGCCGGATGACCCGGAACCAGTCGCGCAGCCGCACCTCGCCCAGCGCCATGGCGCGGATGACCAGCGAGGTCGCCTGCGAGCCCGAGTTGCCGCCGCTGGAGATGATCAGCGGGACGAACAGGGCCAGCACCACGGCCTTGTCGATCTCGTGCTCGAAGAACCCCATCGCGGTGGCGGTGAGCATCTCGCCCAGGAAGAGGGCGGAGAGCCATCCGGCGCGCTTCTTCAGCATCCGGGAGAAGGCGATGCTCAAGTAAGGCTCGCCCAGCGCCTCGGTGCCGCCCAGCTTCTGGATGTCCTCGGTCGCTTCCTCGCTGACGACCTCGACCACGTCGTCGACGGTGACGACGCCCTTCATCCTGCGCTGCGCGTCGACCACCGGGATGGCGATGAGGCCGCTGCGCCGGAAGACCCGCGAGACCGCTTCCTGGTCCAGCTCCTCGCCGACCGTGAGCACGTCGGTCTTCATCACCTCGCGCACCCGCGCCCCGCTGGGCGCGGCGAGCAGCTCGTGGACCGCGACCACCCCGAGGAGGCGCTGCTCCTGATCAAGGACGTAGGCGTAGTACAGCGTGGCGAGGCTCGAGCGGGGCTGCGCCCGCAGGTAGGTGATCGCCTCGTCGACCGTCATGTCCGGCCGCAGGCGCGCGAAGCGCGGGTGCATCAGCCCGCCCGCGCGGTCCTCCTCGTAGGCGAGGAGCGCGCTCACGTCCTTCCGAGTGGCGTCGTCCAAGAGCTGCAGCAAGCCTTCCCGCTCCTCGGGCGGCGCGGCCTGGACCAGGTCGGCCGCGTCGTCGGGCGGGAGCAGGCGGATCCAGGAGCGGCGCTCCGACGGCGGCAGCCCCAGCACCAGGTCGGCCTGCTCCGGGGAGGTCAGCTCGAAGAACAGGTCCTCGGCGGCGTCGCGGGGGAGGAGCCGCAGCCCCTCGATCCGGTCCGAGCGCGAGAGGATGGGCCACGCCTCGCGCAGCTCCTCCGCCGAGAGCGTTTCGGCGGCTTCGCTCATCGCCGCGCGTAGACGCGGACGCCGCCGGGCGAGGCGACGAGGCGGTAGTGCGCGTCGACGTACGAGGCGAGGGCCGCCACACCCGAGAGGGGCAGGCGGTCCCAGTGGTGGATGGCGGCGGACGAGGTGTCGACCACCAGGCCGACGCGGTTGTGCTCCAGGTCGGCGATGGTCGCTTGCACGTCGGGCGCCGAGACGTGCGAGGCGACGTCGAATCCGCGCGGCAGGTGCGAGGGGTCGTAGTTCCCCACCTGGACGGCGCAGTTCAGGTAGCGCGTGCCGGGCGTTCGCTGGGCGAGGTAGTAGACCGAGGTGGCGTCGCCCCAGACGAAGATGCGCTGATCGGGGCTGGAGTTCGCGGCCAGCCAACGGGACACGCCCACCACCTTCTTGTCCTGCCCGGGGAACCCACCCGAGACGCCCCTCGCCAGGGTGAAAGCGAGGTACCCCGCCGCGGGGATGCCGCAAGTCACCCAGACCGCCGCCCGCCCGAGGCGGGGGAGCTCCCTCCAGCGCCCGAGGAGCGCGGCCAGCCGCGGCGCGGCGGCCAGCGCGAGCAGCGGGGCGAACTGGAGGTAGTAGTGCTCGTAGAACCGGCCTCCCACGCTGACCGGCAGCCAGGTGAGCCAGAGCGAGATCAGCACCGCGGTGCGGATCGGCTCGCGCGCGGTCTCGCTGGGCCGCAGCGTCTCCTGCGCGGCCAGCACCCAGGGCAAGAGCGCCATGCCCACGCCGGCCAGCGTGCCCTGCGCGAAGCGCGCGAACGCAGGCCCGGCGCCGGATTTCTCCGCGTAGAGCAGGTTGCGGAGGAAGACCCAGTTGGCGAACTCGTGCAGGTGCCCGGCCGCGGCGTAGAAAGCGACGGTCCCCGCCCACGGCAGCAGGAATCCGGCGGCGAGGAGCGTCGCGCGGACCGCCTTGTTCCGGCCCCGCCACAGCAAGGCGATCCCCAGGCCCACGCCCAGCATCGCCGCCTGGTGCTTGAAGAGCGAGGCGACCCCGACGCACGCGCCGCAGAGCAGGTCGAACCGCGGCCGATCCTCCTCGGCGCGCACCGCGCAGAGGAGCGCCAGGGCGACCGGAAGGTTCATCAAGAGCTCGGCGCTGACCGACGGCACTTCGCACAGGTTGGCGAGCAGCGCGATCCAGGCGGCCGCCCAGCCCGCGCCCTCGCTGCCCGTCCAGCGCCGGGTCGCCTCGCGCAGCACCAGGCAGGTGGCGACCAGCCAAGGCACGCCGAGCAGGTGCACGGGCAGGAGCGACACGCCGCCGAAGAGCCCCCCGGCGGTGAACGCGAGGTAGGTGAGCGGCGGCTTGATGTCGACCGCGTCGACGTACGGCAGCCCGCCGTTCAGGATGCTGCGCCCGAGCAGCCCGAAGTGGACCTCGTCGATGTTGACGATGTCGAACAGGAGCGAGGCGCTGCGCAGGACCAGCGCCGCCACGAAGAGACCCGCGGCGGACCGCAGGAACCGCCTCACTACCCCACGTCCTTCTGGATGTCGGGAACGGCGGACGCGGGCGCCTCCAGAAGGGGCGTGGTCTCGGCGCTCCAGCGCAGCCGGTTCAGGGCGAAGTGGATGCGCAGCAGCTCCCAGCCCAGGATGGGGAAATGGAGCGGCCGCAGCCGCGACCCTTCCACGTCCGCCCAGCGCCGCAGCGGGACTTCGATGAAGTCGTCGCAGGTGAGACCGCCCGCGAGCAGCCGCCCGATCAGCTCCACGTCGAAGGCCCAGCGAGCGTGGAACGGCTCTTCCAGCGCACGGGCCAGCACCCGAGAGGCGCGGAACGCCTTGGCGCCACACTGGGTGTCGTAGACCGGCAGCTTGAGGATGAGCGAGGCGAAGGTGGCGAAGAACCGCCCCAGGTAGTGCCGCGAGGCCTTCCGCTCGATCTGGGTGCCGAGCAGCGCCACCCGCGAACCCATCGCCACCTGGGCGCGGCCGCCCTGCAGCAGGCTCAAGACGCGGACCATCTCCTCGCCGGGGGTGGCGAAATCCGCGTCGAGGTAGGCGACGAAATCGCTGCCGGCCTCGAGCGCTTCCAACAGGCCCTGACGCACCGCTTCGGCCTTGCCCACGTTCCGATCGAGCACCAGGAGCCGAGCCCTGCCCGGCACCGCGCGGCAGATGCGCTCCAGCAGGAGGGCCGTGCCGTCGGTGGACCCGTCATCGACCAGGAGCAGGCGGATTCCAGGCAGGTGCCCCAGTGCCTGGACGCGCTCGGCCGGCAGCCGATGGGCCTCGTTGAAGCAAGGAATGACGATGGTCGAGTAGCTCAACGCAAGTACCTGGAATCGGCGCTATAGCATGCGAAGGGCGAGGGGTAGAAGTTCCTGACGTCGCAAGACCGGCGACACCGGCGACCGGCCACACCCGGACCTTGGTAGACCCGCGAGACCGGCTCCCGGCCACGGACTGCCGGAAGCTTGTCGGGTGGAGAGGTTCGGGGTAGTTTCCGCGCGCTCCCCACCATGCCGACGTCTTCAACCCTGGATCTCACGGTCGTCATTCCTGTCTTGAACGAGCGCGAGAACGTGGCCGCGCTCCTTCCCCGGCTGGACGTGGTGCTGGAGCAGCTCGAGTGCGCCAGCGAGGTGCTGGTCGTCGACGGCGGATCGAGCGACGGCACGGCGGAGCTGGCGCGAAGCCTCGGTGCGCGAGTGCTCTTGCAGAACACGCCGGGGTATGGCGGCGCCCTGCGCGAGGGATTCGCGGCGGCCGGCGGCGAGTACATCATCACGCTCGACGCCGATCTCTCCCACGATCCCGACTTCATCGCGAAGCTCTGGCGGGCCCGCAGCCGCGCCGACGTCGTGATCGCCTCGCGGTACGTGAAGGCGGGCGTGGCCTACATGCCGCTGCACCGCAAGCTCCTCAGCCGCGTCCTCAACCGTTTCTTCGCCATCGGGCTCGGCTTGCCGGTGCGAGACCTGTCCAGCGGCTTCCGCCTCTACCGCGCGTCGCTGCTCGCGGAGCTCGACGCCCGGGGGCGGAACTTCGACGTGCTGGAGGAGATCCTGGTCAAGGCGTACGCGGCCGGGTGGCACGTGGTGGAGATCCCGTTCACGTACTATCCGCGGGACCACGGTTCCTCGCACGCCAGGATCTTCCGCTTCGGGCTGGCGCTGCTCCGTGCGTTCGCCCGCCTCTGGCCGCTGAGGAACTCGGTCGATTCGGCCGACTACGACGAGCGGGCCTTCTACAGCAAGATTCCCCTCCAGCGGTACTGGCAGCGGCGGCGGCATCGCATCATCACCAACCTCGCGCGAGGCGGCGGACGGACGCTCGACATCGGATGCGGCTCCAGCGTCATCCTCCAGAGCCTCAACAACGCGGTGGGGCTGGACATCCAGCAGAACAAGCTCCGCTACATGCGCCGCTACGACGTCCCGCTGGTCCGCGCCTCCCTCACCGCGCTCCCCTTCGGCGACGCGACGTTCGACTGCGTGGTCTGCTCGCAGGTGATCGAGCACGTTCCGGAGGACCCGGCCATCTTCACCGAGTTCGTCCGGGTGCTCCGGCCGGGCGGCCTGCTCGTGCTCGGGACGCCCGACTATGCGACCATCGGATGGAGGGTGATCGAGCCGCTCTACGGGTTCTTCGCTCCCGGCGGCTACAAGGACGAGCACATCACCCACTACACGAAGGCGAGCTTGACGGCCCGCGCCCAGAGTTACGGGTTCGAGCTGATCGACCACGCCTACGTCCTGCGCAGCGAGCTCGTCCTCGCCCTCCGCAAGCCTCCTCGCGGCGACGCTCCCGCCCGGCGCCCGGCGGCGAGGCGGCAGCTCGCCGACGGCGCGGTGAATCACGCACCCGTGACCGGAGTGGCTTCCACCGCGCCCGCCGCGGGAGCCGGCGTGGAGCGGAGCAGCGGGTAGAGCATCCGCAACACCACGGCGTTGATCACCAGGTATGTCACGGGGTCGAGGGGCAGCCCGTACTGCACCAGCGACAGCACCGAGTAGACGGCGATCAACCACCGCCAGCGGGCATCCTCCTCGGCCAGCCCGAGCGGAAGCAGCCAGAGCATGTACCAGGACTGGAACCAAGGGGCGGCGATCAGGTCGTACAGGAGGAAGAAGACGAGCCCGTCGCGCAGCACTTGCTTCAAGGACCGGGCGCGCAGCGCGGCCCGGATCCCGAAAGAGCCGAGCAGCAGGGTCCCGATGGCGAGCGCGACCCAATAGACGTCTCGCCGGACCTGCTCCCCCAGCGGCCGGACGAACCAGACGACCAGATCGGTGAGCGAGCGCGCGGTCAGCGTGGAATCCGCCACCAGCGTGGCCATCGGACGCTGCACCGTTCCCGCCCCTTGCCAGAAGGGCACCATGAGCAGAACGCCCAGCGCGGCGACCATCGCCGCCATGGCGATCGCCCGCAGCGGCCTGCGCCGCAGGACGAAGCAGAGGTAGAGGAAGAAGAGCGGCGCAAGCACCATCTTCGCGTAGACGGCGCAGGCCAGCCCGAGCGCCGCCAGCCACTCCCGTCCGCGCATCGCCGCCCAGACGAAAGCCACCATGCCGATGAGCACAAGGCCCTCGGTGTGGGCCTGCCCGCCGACCTCCCACGCCAGGAGCGGATTCCAGCCGAAGAAGACGAACGCAGCCTCGTCCTGACCGGGCGGCAGGCAAGAGCGGCAGAAGCCGTAGGCGAGCAGCACGGCCGCGAGCGACGCGAGCAGCATCTCGAGCTTGAAGGCGAGGATTTCGCCCCACAGGCTCTCGACGGGCGCGACGGCGACCGTCGCCCACGCGGTGAGCGGACCGTAGACCATGGACGTGTGGCGCCAGCGCGGGGCGACCAGGGCGACGCGGGGGTCGCCGTCGCCGAGCTCCGCGGGACCTACGCGGTATGGGTTTCGGCCCACGTGCATGAGGCGCGCATACGAGACGTAGGCGAACAGGTCGCTCGAAGTGAGGGGCAGCGCCGGCGCAGCGAGGAGCTGGATGGCGATCGCTCCGGCCAGCAAGTGGGACCGGCGGGGCTGGTCCGTCCGCCGCAATATCTTGAGATAAAGGTGGCCGGCCAGGGCGGCGAAGCACCCGAAGAGCAGGAACGGCCAGATCTTGTGCGCCGAAGCGAGATCCGGAACGTCGAGTCCGATGGTGCCGGCCACCCGATCGCGCGCCCACGAGACCGCCGCTGCGCAAAGGAGACAGAGACCGATGAGGAGAGCCGGGCGCGATTTCAGGGAACCGGGTCCTGACACCGGTCAGGTCCCGGGCGCCGGCTCGCGGAACTGTTCGGCCGCCTTCAGGTCGTTCTCGCTCAGATCTTTCATCGGGCTGCCGGCTTCGGTGCGGTGCTTCTTGAAGACCTCCAGCACATGCAGCTTATGGGGCCGCGCGGCGGAGAGCGGGCACGCCTCGTAGGCCTTCATGTCCTCGTCGCAGTATCCCATCCGGCGCTCGCCGCACTTGGGCTGCAGGTAGCGGGCGAGCTCGGGCACCCGGCGCATCAGCTCCGCGCGCATCTTCGCGACCATCTGCCGGATCTCCCACTGCGCCCGGGTGCAGAGGCGGAGATCGGCGATGTGCAGCAGCTCGGCGAAGTTCACCATGATCTGGAAGTTGGTCGGCGCCGCGTTGGGCAGGACGAACCGGGCGTCCTCGGCGGGGATGCCGGCGGCCACCGCCTCGCGGTAGACGCGGGTGATCTCCGTCATCAGCGCCTCGAACTCCTTCTCGCGGCCGGCGTCGCGCCAGGAGTCGGGCATCACGAACTCCAGCCGCTCCTCGTTCTTCCCGGTGAAGCGGACGTAGCGCTGGGACTGCTGCTCGAAGGAGATGCCGATCCGGTGGCGCACGAACTGGTGCGACAGCGCGCGGGAGACGCCGCCGATGCCGAACCAGAAGACCACCTGCTCGAGCGGAGAGACGTGCCCGGTCTTGAGCCGCTCTTCGACGAACTGGGCGATCTTCTCGCGGCTGACCTCCCCCTTGGCGATTTCCTCCCACACCTCGCGCGGCGTCTTGGGCGTGTAGCAGGTGCGGTAGGCGCCATAGAGCTTGGTGAGCGGATCGGTCGCGATGTCGATGAGCACGACGTCCATCCGCGCCTTGTAACATGCGCCGCCGGGTCCGCGCCCTGCCGTAGCACCTTCCGCCGGTTATCCGGGCCGCCAACATTTCACGCAGAGGGCGCGGAGGAGAGGGAGGGCGCGGAGGAGCTTGCTTCTTGGAAAAACCAAGTTCCTCCGCGCTCTCCTTCTTCCTCCCCTCCTCCGCGTGAAACGGCTTGTAGTCCTTCCCGCGGCTAGACTGGAGACATGCGTCCCACGCATCACCTTGGTCCGTTTGCGCGCGCGGTGCGGCGGATCGTGCGAGGCATCCCGCGAGGGAGGGTGCTCTCGTACGGCGAAGTGGCGCTGCGGGCGGGAAAGCCGGGCGGAGCGCGGGCGGTGGTGCGGGCGCTACACCAGCTGGAGGACGTGCCCTGGTGGAGAGTGGTGCGCAAGGGAGGCACGCTCGCCCCCGAGGTCGCCTGGGAGCAAGCCCAGCTTCTCGCCGCGGAAGGCGTGAAGGCGCGGGCGGGAAGGCGCGCGCGGCGGCGGGCGCGGTAGACTTGAGGGAGCACCGCGCCATGGGGACCCTCTTCGTCGCCAGCGACCTGCACCTGGGCGAGACCGGCCTCGCGCGGATGTTCCACGATCACTCGCAGGGCATGCGCTTCGCCGAGCTCTGCTCGTTCGTGGCTCGCACGCCGGACAGCGAGTTGCTCCTCCTCGGCGACATCTTCGACGTGACCGCCTCGCTGCCGCCCCGCCGGGGGCTGGCCGCGTTCGGCCGGGCCCTGGAGCTGCCGCTGGAGGATCGCCCCGCCCGGCCGCTCGGCGACATCTGCGCGTCGATCCGCCAGAACAACCCGGTCGCCCTCGATGCCCTGGAGGCGCTCTGCGGCGAGGCCGCCGTCACGCTGGTGACCGGCAACCACGATCGACACCTGGCGACGCCCGAGGGGCGCGCCGCGCTCGAGTTCGCCGGGCTGCCTGACCTGAAGGTCGAGGAGATGGCGGTGCGAAGGGCGGGCGAGCGCGTGGTGGTCCTGCAGCACGGCCACGGCTGGGACCCGTCGAACGCAACGCCCACCGGAGGCGGCGAGGTGATGACCTCCATCCTCCACCATGCCATCGTCCCGTTCCTCCGGCACCAGCTCCCGCGCAGCAACGTGTCCATCGACCCCGATCGCGTCATCGCCCTGCGGCCGGAGGAGCGGGTCGTCCCGGTGCTGGAGCGCTGGCTCAAGCCCGGCATGTTCGATCGTTTCATCGACGCCTTCGTCGAGATCCTGGTGGAGAACGGCTACATGTCGCGGGCGGTCTCCTGGCTGGCCACGGCCGAGCGCATCCGGGGCCGCCTCAAGGACGACGACGATCTGTGGGAGCGGGCCGGGCATGCCGCGCTCGGAGCCCTGATGGGGACGCGCAAGCTGCCCGGCAAGCCGCCTCCCCCGGACATCCTGGTCCTCGGGCACACGCACGTGATCGATTGGGCGGTGCAGGAAGGGCGACCGGGCGTACAGCGCCTGTACGTCAACCTGGGTACATGGGCGGCGCGCGCCTCCGACGCAGCAGGTCCGGTGGAGGCGATCCTGCCGGTCTTCCGCCTGGACGCCCCGGATCGTGGCAAGGTGATCGCGACGCTGCGGGATCTGTCCAACCAGTCGCGTCTGCTGCAGCGGTTCGAGGTGAGGGCATGACGGAAGCGGGCAAGACCGCAGCCAAGACCCCGCGCGCCTCGCGGGTAGTGATGACCGAGACGGTCCTGCCCGGGGACGGCAATGCGCTGGGGAGTGCGTTCGGCGGGCGAATCGCGCAGTGGATCGACGTGGCCGCGGCGATCGCCTGCCAGCGCCACTGCCGGCGGCGGGTGGTGACGGCCTCGATGGACGACCTGCACTTCCTGAAGCCGATCCGGGTGGGGATGATCGTCGAGCTGCGCGCGCAGGTGAACGCGACCTTCCGCACCTCGATGGAAGCAGGGGTCCGGATCGAGAGCGAGAGCCCGCTCACCGGCGAGCGCGCGCACGTCTGCAGCGCCTACTTGACCTTCGTGGCGCAGGACGAGCACGGCCGGCCCGTCGAGGTGCCGCCGCTGGTGCTGGAGACCGAGGAGGATCGGCGCCGCGATCAGGACGCGAAGCGCCGGCGCGCCGTCCGCCTGGAGCATGCCCGGGTGAAGCGCGAGCGGCTCCTCGCCGAGACCAAGGAGCGCGGTTGAAGGCGCTCGCGGTCGCCCTGCTCCTGCCTTCGCTCGCCCTGGCCGCCCCGAGCGGAGCGGCGAAGTCGCGCCGCGCGGCGGCGAAGAAGCCGGCGCCCAAGAAGCTTCTACCCGAGGAGAACCCGAGGCTGGGCGGGGCCGCGCGGGCATTCGCCAAGGCGCGGATCCGCTTCGAGGCGCCCGGCGAGCGCGTCGAGCTGGCGCTCGGCCAGGTCACCGTGCGCTTGTCGATCTCCGGCTACGCCCTGGTGGGCCGCGCCCATGCGCATTTGATCGTGGACAACCAGCCGGCGCTGCAGGTCGACGACGTCTCGCGCCCGCTGGTGCTGGAGAACCTGGCGCCGGGTCCCCACCTGCTCCGCGCGGTGCTGTGCCGGCCGTGGCACGAGGTGGTGAAGGCGCCCCGCGCGTTCGCCCTGGTCCGCTTCTGGTCGGGTCCCCGGGTCCCTGGCCGGGAGGGACGGATCGCGGAATGGCAGGTCTGGCCCGACCCGCGCCGGCCGCTGCTCACGTACGTCCTGCCCCTGGCGGCGCCGCGTCCCGACGATGCGCGGTTCGTCAGGGAGGCGGCCGCGCCCATGCCGACTGCGTCGGTGGCTACGCCGGCTACGGCGGCTACGGCGGCTACGGCGGCTAGCAACGATCCCAACCTGGGCGGCAGCAACGGCGTCGCTCCCCCGCCTCCTCCGCCTCCACTTCCGCCTCCGCCTGCGCCCGCTCCGCCGCGGGCGCAACGCCTCCAGCCGCCCGCGCTCGACTTCTACTTGTCGCGAGCGAAGCTGGGCCGGCGCTCGTACAAGGTGCGGGTGGTGCTGGATCGGGCCGAGCTGCAGCTCGTCAAGACGTGGCACCCGCGGCGCCTGCCGCGTCTGAGGCACGGCAGGCACCACATCACCATCGACCTGCTGGACCGCATGGCGGTCAAAGTGCCCGGCGCGCTGAACCGGACCGACCGGGTCTTCCAGGTCGGTCCGGCCGGCTGACGGCTACTTCTTCTGCGCCTTCATCCGCCGCTCCATCTCGTCCGGCGGGACGTCCTCGATGTGGGTCCCGATCGACCAGGTGTTGCCCCAGCGATCGGCCACGGTCGCGACCCGGTCGCCGTAGAACTGGTTCGCCGGCTCGCGCTTCGACTGGCCGCCCGCCCCCACCGCCTTCCGGTAGGTCGCGTCCACGTCGGTGACGTAGAGATAGGACCCGATCCGCGTCGGGGGGTACTCGGGGCTCTTGTCGGCGAGCATCAGCACCGAGTCTCCGACGCGGACCTCGGCATGGCCGATCTTTCCGCCCGGCGACGGGAAGCGAAAGATCTCCTCGGCGGCGAACGCCTTCTTGAGGAAGTCGATGAAATCCGAGGCCCCCTCGACCACGAAGTAGGGAGTGAAGGTGCGGTAACCCTCGGGGATCGGTTTGACGGCCATGACGTCCTCCTTATCTAGCCTTTCTCGACCGGTTTGCCGGCTTTCTCCCAACCATGGATGCCGGCCGGCATGACGTTCACCTGCTTGTAACCAAGCTGGAGCGCCGCACGGGCGCCCTGGTGACATGCGTGTCACTTCTCGTTGGCGCAATAGAAGATCAGCGTGCGGTCCTTGTCCTTGGGAAGGTCGGAGGCCTGCACGTTCTTGAAGTCGACCCACTTCGCCGTGGGAACGTGGCCCTTCTGCCACGTCTCCTTGTCGTTGTTGTCGAAGATGGACGCGTCGCCCTTGGCGACATGCTCGGCGACCTGATCGACGGTCAAGCGGCCGAACTCCTCTTTGTCGTCGGCCCGCGCGGCGGCGCCGAACAGCAGCGCGCCCAACGCGAGTGTCATGCACGTGCGAACCATCGGACCTCCCGGCAAGTGGTTGCGCAAGTAACCGCTGGCGCTCCCCCGGTCAAGCACAACGGCCGACGCGCCCGGCCATTCCTGTATTTCAGGCCGTCCGGTCCATCCGGACGTGGGGGATGCCGGCGTCGTCGAAGACTTCGCCGACGGCCTGGTAGCCGGCCTTCTCGTAGAAGCGGCGCGCGGATACCTGGGCGTTGAGGGTGAAGCGCCGGGCGCCTCGCCCGAGCGCCTCGTCCTCGAGGAACCTGAGCAGCGCGATTCCGATGCCTTTGCCGCGGGCGCGGTCGATCACCGCCATGCGGCCGATTTGCGCCAGGCCCGGTCCGATCAGCACGAATCGACCCGTGCCCGCGGGCACCCCGTCGAGCATGGCCAGCGCGTGCACCGCGCCGGACGAGTCGTGCTCGTCCACCTCCAGGGAGGGCGGCACCTTCTGCTCCCCGACGAACACCGTCCAGCGCAGGCGCAGGCAAGCGCGCAGCCCGGCCTGGTCCTCAGCCAGACGGACTTGGACCATCGCGCGGGCTCCGCAGCAGGCGCTCGCTGGCGACCAGGAACAGGACCACTGCCAGCCCCAGGAACAGGAGGAAAGCGACCACGTCGCTCGCGGCGAAGCTGCCCAGCTTGTCCGTCACGTTGATGCCGCGGAGGAAGTTCCGGGTGGGCTCGGAGAGCTGGAGCATGGCGAGGACGGTGCCCGTGACCGAGGCTCCCGCGATCAGGCCCGAGCTGAAGAGAACGCCGGGGCCGCTCTCCGCCTCGGCCTCGCTGACCGCGCGCTTCTGGCGGCGGTCGATCAGCCAGCGCACGATGCCTCCCACCATGATCGGCGTGGAGGTGGAGACCGGCAGGTACACGCCCACGGCGAAGGCCAGCGAAGACAGCCCGCACAGCTCGAGGACGATGCTGATGAAGACCCCGATCAGCACCAGCCCCCAGGGGAGCTGCTGGGTCATGATGCCCTCGATGATGAAGGACATCAGCACCGGCTTGGGCGCGGAGAACTTGGAGGTGACCTTCTCTCCGTTGTCGCGCTGGGTGAGCTGCCCGTTGATGCCCGGATCCTCGAGGTACTTGACGCGGCCCGTGTCGTCGACCAGGTACTTCCCGGGCGGCATCGGCCCGCGCGGCTCGCGCAGGCGGACCACGTTGTACTCGGCGCCGTCCCGGTCCGCGTCGGGCCCGCGCAAGCGCTCGCGCCCGTCGTACTCGAAAGGGGCGAACCTGACCTGGGGATAGTCCCGGCGGGCGAACACCGTGCCCGCGTCGTTCAACTTGAGGATGACGAACCCGAGCAAGAGCGCGCTGGAGAGCGCTCCGACCAGGATGGCGATCTGCTGCCGCGAAGGGGTGGCGCCGACGATGTACCCGGTCTTGAGGTCCTGCGAGGTGGTGCCGCCGTTGGAGATGGCGATGCAGGCGATGGCGGCGATGGAGAGGGCAGCGATCTTGTAGGGCGCGCTCACCCATCCCAGCGAGAAGAAGATCAGCGAGGTGATGAGCAGCGTGGCCACCGTCATGCCCGAGATGGGATTCGACGAGCTGCCCACCTCGCCGGTCAGGCGGGAGCTGACGGTGACGAAGAGGAAGCCGAGCACCAGGATCAGCACCGACCCCAGGATGTTGATCTTGAGCGAAGGCACCAGCGAGCAGATCACCACCAGCGCGAGCGACCCGACCCCCACCACCCAGAGCGGGATGTCGCGGTCGGTGCGGGGGATCTGCACCCGCTTGCCGCCCACGCCGCCGGACAGGCTCTTCATCCCGCGCATCGCGCCGCCCACGATGGTGGGGAGCGACTTGAAGAGGGAGATGATGCCGCCGGCCGCCACCGCGCCCGCGCCGATGTACAGGATGTACTGGTGCCAGACGTCGTCCGGCGTCATGTCGCGGATCAGCTTGGTGGCCGGGTAGATCGGCTGCGTGGCGGAGTTGCCGAACAGCTTGATCGCCGGCATCAGTACCAGCGCGCTCAAGATCCCGCCCGCGCCCATGGTGAGCGCGATCCGCGTGCCGATGATGTATCCGACGCCCAGGAGCTCGGGGCCCACCTCGAGCGAGATGTTCCCGCCCTCGTACGTCTTGCCGAAGATCTTCTCGGGGATGTCCTTGAAGAACCCGAACGCCTTGTAGCAGAGGGCGAAGAGGGAGCCCACGCCCAGGCCGGCGAACACGGTCTTGGCGGTGGTGCCGCCCTTCTCTCCCGAGATGAGCACCTCGGCGCAGGCGGTCCCTTCCGGGTACACCAGGGTCTTCGCTTCCTTGACGATCAGCGCCCGGCGCAGCGGGATCATCAGGAGGATCCCGAGCAGGCCGCCCAGGACGGCGACCACGATCAGCTGGGTGATCTCCATGTTGTAGCCGAGGATCAAGAGCGCCGGCATGGTGACGCCCAGGCCGAAGGCGATGCTCTCGCCCGCGCTGCCCGTCGTCTGGGTGATGTTGTTCTCCAGGATGGTGGCGCGGCGCACGCGGAAGAACTTGCTGAAGGCACGGAAGATGGTGATGGAGAGCACCGCCACCGGGATGCTGGCGCTCACCGTGAGCCCGACCTTGAGGACCAGGTACATCGAGCTGGCGCCGAAGAGGATGCCGAGCAGCGCCCCGACGATCAGCGGCACCGGGGTCAGCTCGGGGATGTCCTGGGAGGCCGGGATGAACGGTTGGTGAGAGTCTTCAGCCTCGGCGACGGGCGCGCGATCGAGGGTGGCGGTGTGCGGATGCTTGGACTCGGGTGCGGTGGCCGGCCTCGACATGAAGTGGGCAGAGGTAGCACATGCCCGAGGGGCGAGTCACTGTCCTAGGGCCCATCCATCGTCGTAAGATTGCAGGGTGTTCAGCGTGAAGATGGTGGCGCGCCCCGACGCGCGCATGGTGGAGGTGCCGCTCGAGATCGAGGCGGAGCTGCCGCGCGATTTCGAGGGCGCGGCCCTGCTTTCCTCGAGCGGGCTGCCGCGCAAGGTGCGGATCAAGGCGCAGCGCGACGCGCTCAAGCTCTCCACGGCGTATCGCGCCGACCAGCTCCTGGCGGACCTGGTGAGGACCGTCCTGCGGGGCTCGCCCATCGACGTGGAGAAGGTGCAGATCGCGGCGCGGAACTTCGTCCGCTCGGTGCGGGAGCGCCGGCAGGACGGGGCCACCCTGACGGTCGAGTCGAACGGCCGGGGGAAGATCGACGTGAGCGAGTCGCTCCCACCTGCGCCCACCCCGGCCACGCGGCAGGAAGGACCGCGGCCGACGAGCGCCACCCTCGCCGATCGGCTGGCCGCCCTGGAGCGCCGGGTGGACCAGATCGAGGGGCGCGTCGCGCCCGTGGGTGAGGGCGGAGACCGGGTCGGAAATCTGGAGAAGCGCCTCGCGGCGCTGGAGGCGCGGCCGCAAGCGCCCGGCGTGGGCGAGCCGCCGCGCGGCGTGCTCAAGGGGCGCGGCACCGCCATCGAGGCTTTCGCGGACGGCATGCGGGTCGAGCTGCGCGAGCGGGTCGCCTCGCAGCGGTCCCAGGCCGAGCAGGCCGCGGCGCGGTGCGACAAGGCCGCCGCGTTGGCGATGGAGGCGGAGCGCGCCCTTCGCGCGCCGCAGGAAGGGATCTCGGATCAGTTGCGCGCCACCTCGGCGCAGGTCGCCGCGCGCGAGCAGGCCCTCCAGCGTGTGTACGCGGAGGTGGACCTGTACGCCGCTGCCGACCTTCCGCTCGCCGAACGGCTGGTCGTGCGCCTCCTGGAGGGGCCGGCGGTGCCGGATCCGGCGGGCCCCTTGGAGCGGCAGGCGCAGTCGATGGTGCGAGCCGCGCGAGGCGAGAACGCCGAGCTGCGCGCCTGGCTCGTGCGCGCGGCCGCGCTGTGCGGGTGGGAGCTGATCGATCCGCCGGCGGGCGAGCCGCTCTCGCCTCAGCTGCACGTCGCGGTGGATTCGGGCGGCGACCGGGTCGCCCGGGTGGCCGCGCCGGGAGTGCAGCGGAAGGACGGTTCGGTCCTCTGCCGCGCGCGGGTGGAAGTGTCTCCCGAGGCGCGCGCGGCGGAAGCGGCGGCGCCGCCGGCGGACGCGGAAGAAGTCGAGCTGCTCGCCGAAGAGGACGTGGTGGAGGCCGCTCCCGGGCGCACCGACGACACGCCGCCGCCCATCGACGAGCGGACTCCCGCCCAGGGACTTCCGGCGGCCGTCGAAGCAGCGGCGCCACCGCAGCCGGACCCGATCAAGCGGCCGGCGACGCCGCGCGAACCGGAGCGGATGAAGCGCCTCGCGGTCCCTCCGTCGCAGGCCGCCGGGCCGATCGACGAAGTAGTGCCGCCGCCGCTGATGACCGATTCCCAGGCGAATCCCCCGCCGGACGCGGGCAGGCCCGATGCCGCGGCAAAGCAGCCGGAGCGCGTTCCCGGACCGCCCTTCGTCCTGCCCGGACGCGAACCCCGCGATGCAGAGCGCCGGCCGGCGCGCGCGTATCGGCCGTCGTACATTGCAGAGCCTGCGCCGCCCGCGGAAGAGTTGAGCGAGCTGGACCGCGACGTCGCGGCGGCCGCCCGGCCTGTCCCGGAGGCGGTCGGCGGAGACGATCTGGCGCTCGCGACCGAGGTCGCCACCGACGTCGACACCGAGGCCGACGAAGATCCCGAATGGGCCCAACTCGCCCGCGGCCCCAAGGCCTTCCCGACCGACCAGGATCCCGACGCTCCCGCCGACCCCGAAGACGACCCCGACCCGAATCGCCCGCCTGACTGAATCGAGGCGGCTAGGTCTTGCGGGTGTGGAGCCAGTGGACGGAGTAGAGGGTGGCGGAGCGGGAGTCGCGGCGGAGGGACCAGGGCACTTCGGCTTCGTCCACCAATGACCAGCCGAGTTGGGTGGCTTCGGAACGGAGGGCCGCCGCGGGGTCGGAACCGCCGAGGCGTTCGGATTCCTCGGTGATGCCGCTTCGCCAGGCCGCGCTCGGAGCGCTTGCGGCACCCCCGGCAGACCACGGGCAACAGCCGCGGCAGGTCGAGCCGGATGGGCTACCCCATCTCGGCGGCCAGCGCCCTGGCCAAGGGGAGCCCTGGGAACACGAGCAAGGCGTCCTGCACCAGCCGCTTGGCTTCGGCGCGGGCGCCGCGGTCCTGCTCCGACTTCCACCGCTGCCACTCTTGGCGCGCCTCCTCGACCATGCCTTCCGCCTCGGCACGGACCTCGGCGGTGCGATTGGGGTTGAGGAAGGGCGCGACGGCCTTTCCGGTCGCCGCGGCGTCGCCCACCCGGAGGGGATGGGCCGCGCGCTTGCCGTCGCGGGCCCGGACGAGCACCGCGTACCAGCCCCGCGCGTCCCGGGGGGTGACGTTGTCGATCACGGCGGTGACGGCGGGAGCGATGGCCACCGCGGTGGTGAAGTCGGCGCGGCCGGCCAGGGCGTCCTTCAGCTCCTCCTCGAAGATCTGGTGGTCCGAGACGATCACTTCGTACGCCGCGGCGCGGGGCTCGCGCTCCCAGGTGATGCGCAGCCCGTCCCAGGTCTGGGTGGCGCCGATCATCCGCACTTCCAGCTCGTGCTCGAGCGGGACGCTCGACGGGGCTGCAGGCGGCTCGTCCGCTCTCTGCTCCTGGGCCGGACGCGCCGGTTGTGCAGGTGGTGCGACCCGGATGAACGGCTGCCCCCGGCCGAACACCTCGGCGGGGCCGGGCGGCTCGGTCAGCGATTCCGCCGTGACGCGGTCGCGGGCTTCGCGCTGGGCGCGCTTGCGTTCCTCCAACGGGTCTGCCGCCGCCGCGGGGGCCTGGGAAACGGGGACGGGTGGAGCCGGCGCCCTGCGCGGCGGGGCGGCCGGCTGAGCGGGGCCCTGGGCGCTGGAGAGGGCGAGCGAGGCGGTGGTCGCCCCGTCGGGCATCGCGCGGAAGCGGGCCGGCTTCACCGTGCCGTCGGCGAAGATCACCGCGACCGCGTAGAAGCGCGGCTCGCCGGCCGGCGTGACGTCGTCGACTACCGACCTGACCTCGGGCCCCACCTTGGCGAACAGGCAATCGTCCGTACCGCCCAGCGTCTCGGCCGCCTCCAGCTCCTCGGGCGAAAGGCGCTTGTGGGCGACGAAAACCTCGTACGCTTGGACCCCTTCCATCTCCGCCCAGGCCAGGGCCATTCCCTTGCTGCTCTGCCGCTGCGGGACGAGGACCAGGTTCAGCGCCATGCGGACTCCCGTCGATGTAGGGAGCCAGCCTACCAGATGGCGCCGGGGACGGACTGGGGCGCGGCGTTGACTTCCGCGAATCCGTGGACTATGTGCCGCCCCGCTTCGATCTCTGAGGGGGACGATGGCGCGCGACCTGGGCACCAAGTACGTCTGCTTCAAGTGCAGCACGAAGTTCTACGACCTGAAGAAGCCGGTGCCGGCGTGCCCGAAGTGCGGCGCGGACCAGCGCGCGACGCCGTCCGCCAAGCCTTCCGGCTCCCGCGCGCGCGCCGCCCCTCCGAAAGAGGTCGAGCCCGAGGAGGTCGCGGCCGGCGACGAGGACGAAGCCGAGGCCGAGGACGAAGACGAGGCGGCCGAATCGGACGAGGACTGAGCCTACTTGAGACGCTTCGCGAGCAGGCGTCAGGCTGCGCGTTCGACGCGCGAGCTCTTCAGCCACTCCGGTACCTGGTCCTTGCGGTAGATGAAGATGGCGTCGTATGGGCACGCCTTCTCGCATTCCCGGCACCCGGTGCAGTTCTTCTCGATCACGGAGACGATGCCGAGGAAGCTGGAGGGGTCGCTCACCGGGACCATCTCCAGGGCCTCGAACGGGCAGCGCTCCACGCACTTCTCGCAGCCGGTGCAGCTCTGCTCGTAGACGAAGGCGATGGGGCGCTCGTGCTTCTTCAAGAGCCGCTGCACGTTGCCGTACTGATCGAGGATGGCGTCGACGGGGCACACGGGCCCGCAGGCGCCGCAATCGATGCACAGGTCCGGCAAGATGATGTGCAGCGCCTTTCGCTCGCCGCTGATCGCGTCGGTCGGGCACCGCTTCACGCAGGCCGTGCACCCGATGCACGTCTCGATGATCCGGTACGCCATCCGCTCACCTCTAGCATGCCGGCGCGCCCCGCGGCAGGCAACCTGCGGCGATCGGTCGCAGTCAGGCCACCCAGCGAGGCAGGTGGTAGAGCATGACGTACACGATCACGCCCGTCACCGACACGTACGCCCAGATCGGGAACGTCACCACGGCGATCCGCTTGTGCCGGTCGAACGAGCGCTTCACCGCCGACAGCCAGATGGTGCGCAAGACCAACGGGAGCGCCACGACCGCGAGCACCGTATGGGTGCCCAGCAGGAGGTAGTAGAACGTGCGCACCGGCCCTTGCAGCGGGAAACGGTGCACGCCGGTCAGGGCGAAGCGGGTCAGGTAGCCGGCCAGGAACAGCGTCGAGGCAGCGAAGGCCGCGGCCATCAGCTTCCAGTGCAGCTGCCAGTTCCCGCGCCGGATCGCCACCCAGCCGCTGAACAGGGCGGTGGCGGAGACGGCGTTCATCGCCGCGTTCCAGGAGGGAAGCGCCTCGGCGAGGGTCATCGCTCGGCGAGCCCGCGCGCGGCGCGCAGAACCGAGGCGAGCCCGGCATCGTCTGCCACGTAATAGCCGCGAATGTGCGCGTCCGAGTCGACCAGGACCATCCGGTCGCCGTGCAGGATGTCGAACGCCTGCGCCCGCAGCTCGTCGTCGCTCTCCCGCGCCTGGTCCTGCGCCGGCACCTTGGCCATGGCCATCTTGAACCCCTTGACCACGGTGCGCTGCACCTCCGTAGGGGAGCCGGTGAGGAAGCGCCACAAGTCGCCGCGGGCTCCGTAGGCCTCGCCGTAGGCGCGCAGCTTCTCGGGAGTGTCCCGCTCGGGATCCACGCTGATGGAGAGGAGCCCCACCCGGCCGTGTGGATCGAGCCGGTCCTGGAGCGAGCGCATCCTCTGCGTCAGCCGCGGGCACGCGTCGGAGCAGCTGGTGAAGACGAAGTCGGCCACCCAGACCTTCCCGAGCAAGTCGTCCCTCCCGAACGGCCGCCCCCGCTCATCCGTCAGCGAGAACGCCGGCAGCTGCCCCAACTCCGGCAGCGCCGGCGGCCTCCTCTTCACCAAGAGGGGCGCGACCGGAATGGCCAGCGCCAACGCCGCGAACAACAGCCACGCAGGCGACAGCCTCAGACGTCCGGGTGTGCTCGGTAAGCTCGTCTCCGCCACTCTCTCCTCGGGCCGCCGGGGAAACCACGCCCCGCTCCCCTTGTCAAACACCCCGCAACCGTCCGCTATGTCCGCGAAAGAGGCCTAGAGCGTTTCACGCGGAGGGCGCGGAGGAAAGGGAGAGCGCGGAGGATCCGGTTTTTGAAAAACGTATCTCCTCCGCGTCCTCCCTTTTCCTCCGCGCCCTTTGCGTGAAACGTCTCTAGTCAGATTCGCGGCCGCCCGTGAATGTACGCACGCGCCCGGCGCGGGACGGAGTATGGTTGCGCGCATGGCGGAGGAGCGGGCGGACGTCGTGGTGGTGGGGGCGGGACACAACGGCCTGGTCGCCGCTCTGCTCCTTGCCCGGTCCGGGCTGTCGGTCCGCGTGCTGGAGCAATACGCCGTGGTGGGCGGCGCCGCCCGGACCGAGCGGCCGTTCGCGAAGGCGCCGCGGCTGGGCACCTCGACGGGGGCCTACCTGCTGGGCCTGATGCCTCCCGAGCTGCTGCGCAAGCTGCGGATCGAGCTGCCGCTCTTGCGGCGCGATCCGCACTACTTCCTGCCCACCACCGG
>DATFTN010000204.1:0-6267 GCA_035261845.1 Myxococcales bacterium
GCGCCGGCCGAAGTGGTCGAGAAGGACCGCGCCCGCGCGGCAGAGCTGGAAGAGAAACGGGACAAGCTGACGCGCCACCTGGATCGCGTCACGAGAGCGGAGGATGGAATGAACGAGCAGAAGAGCGGGAGCAACGGCGGCTCGGGCGGCGAGAAGCCCGAGCAGGGGCACCGCAGCATGGACCAGATGGGCACGCACGGCGGGCCCGGCGGGCCCGGACACGGCGGAGGCGACGGGTCGCGGTCCGAAGGCGGTCCGGGCGGCTACGGCGGTTCGCCGGAGGGCGGCCAGCCTGGCTCGTCCTCTCCGGGCGGAGGCGGCGAGAGCACCGCGACGCAGGCGCTTTCCCGGATGAAGAACCTCGCCCGCGGACTGATGGAAAAGGCCGCCGACGTGCTGGAGACCGGCGTGCAGAGCGCCGAGGAGAAGCTGCAGGAGATGGCGAAGGACGCGGCCAAGCTGCAGGAGCGGTTGACCAAGCCTCCCAAGCCGTCCCGGCCGAAGCGCGCGGCGAAGAAGGCAGCCGGACGCGGCAAGGGCGCCCGGAAGGCGGCCGCCAAGGCGGGCGGCAAGTCCAAGCCGAAGAAGGCGACCCGGCGCGCGGCCGCGAAATCGAGCCGCCGCTCCGCCAAGGGCAAGAAGAAGGGCGGCGGCAAGAAGGCAGGCAAGGCTCGCCGCTCGCGGCGGTAGCCGCCGCCGATAGGGCGGCGCTACGCTGTTCATGGCGCGGCGTGAGCGGATGAATCCGCGGCCGGTGGCGGTGCCGCTGGACCTGGGGCGGCCCGGCGACGCCGTCGGCCGCCTCATCGAGCTGGCGCTCGAAGAGGACGTCGGCCCGGGCGACCGCACCGCCGAAGCCTGCGTTCCGCCGCAGGCGCGGGGCACCGCGCTGGTGGTCGCCAAGGAGCCGCTGATCGTCTCCGGCGTCTCCGCCGCCGCCCGCGTCTTCCGCGCGCTGGACGCGGACTGCGAGCTTGCGCCCTTGCTCGGCGAGGGCGATGCGGCCGCCGCCGGAGCCGGGGTGCTGCGGGTGCGCGGCCGCCTGCGCGGGTTGCTCAGCGCCGAGCGGACCGCGCTGAATCTCCTGCAGCGCCTCTGCGGCATCGCCACGCTCACCCAGCGGTACGCCCAGGCGCTGCGCGGTACCCGGACCCGCCTGCTCGATACGCGCAAGACCAGCCCCGGGATGCGCGCGCTGGAGAAGGCCGCCGTGCGCGCCGGCGGGGGCGGGAACCACCGCGGAGCGCTGTTCGACGGAATCCTGGTGAAGGACAACCACGCGGCCGCTGCCGGCGGGGTCGGCGAGGCGGTGCGGCGCGCCAAGGCCGCCGCCTCGCCTCTCCTGCGGGTCGAGGCGGAAGTGAGCACTCCCGAGCAGATCGAGGAGGCGCTCGCCGCCGGGGCCGATCTGCTCCTGCTCGACAACCTCGGCGATCGCGAGCTGGCGGCGGCAGTGAAGCAGGTCGCGGGCCGCGCTCCCACCGAGGCGTCGGGCGGGATCACCCTGGACCGCTTGCAGCGCATCGCCGCCTGCGGAGTAGACTACGTTTCCGTGGGAGCCCTGACGCACTCCGCTCCGGCGGTCGACTTGAGCCTGATCGTGGAGGGTCGGGCGTGAGCCCGCTGGTCTCGTCCCCTCCCGGCGAGGCCGAGTACGCGCATTGGACCGACGATCGCCAGGACGCGTTCGTGCTGGGCATGCTGCTCGAGTGCGACGACGACTTCGTCTCCGGTTCGGTGCTCTGCGACAAGCTCGACGTTCCCCGCGCCGAGCTGCTCAAGCGCCTCGATTCGCTGCGCGCGCGCGGCTACGTGATCCAGGCCTCTGGCGGGCGCGGGTACCGGCTGGCCGGAATGCCGGCGGGCTTGTCGGAGCGGGAGATCGCTCCGCTGCTGGGCACCGCGGAGATCGGCCGAGCGATCCATCATTACGCGGAATTGCCTTCGACCAACGACGAGGCGCACCGGCTGGCCGAGCTGGGGGCGCGGCACGGCGAGGTGGTCATCGCCGAGTTGCAGACCCAGGGGCGCGGCCGCCGGGGGCGATCCTGGATCGCCCCGCCCGGCAAGTCGATCGCGCTCTCGGTCATCCTGCGCCCTTCGATCGCCGCCGCGCGCGCTCCCGAGATCACCCTGGCGGCAGCGGTGGCGGTGTGCGAGGCGGCCCGCGAGCTCGGCTCGGCGACCGCGCGGATCAAGTGGCCCAATGACGTCGAGTGCGGCGGCCGGAAGCTGGCCGGGATCTTGACCGAGCTTCGGGCGGACGGGGAGAGAGCGCGCCACGTGGTGCTGGGCGTGGGGCTCAACTGCGGACTCCTCCCCGAGGACTTCCCCGAGGAGCTCGAGGACCAGGCGACCAGCCTGCGGATCGAGAAGGGCGAAGAGGTCCCGCGGGCGCTCGCCTGCGCCCGGCTCCTCGAGGCGCTGGACGAGTGGCTCGCGCTGCACGACGTGGAGGGGTTCGCGCCGGTGCGGGACCGCTGGCGCCAGCTCTCCTCCACGCTGGGCCGGAGGGTGCGGGTGGAGCTCGATCCGGGCCTGGTGGAAGGCGATGCCGTCGATCTTGCCGACGACGGCGCGCTGCTCGTGCGTACGGAGGATGAGGCATTGACTCGGGTGCTGGCGGGCGACGTCAGCTACTGCAAGGTGCTGTAGGCAAAAGGCCCACGGTCCTTTGTTGACCGCCACTCTCGGGGTGCCGATACTCGCCAGATGCTCCTCGCCATCGACGTCGGCAACACCAACACGGTGCTGGGGCTGTTCGATCTCGCGCCGAAGCCGGTCCTGCGCGAGTCCTTCCGATTCCAGACGGAGAAGGATCGCACCGGCGACGAGTATGGCCTGCAGCTGCGCACCCTGTTCGATTTCGCCGGGATCCAGATGGAGCAGGTCCACGACGTGATCATTTCCAGCGTGGTCCCGCCCATGCAGTTTCCGCTGGAGCAGATGTGCAAGCGGTTCTTCGGGAAGAAGCCGCTGCTGGTGGGTCCCGGGATCAAGACCGGCATGCCGGTCCTCTACGACAACCCGCGGGAGGTCGGCGCGGATCGCATCGTCAACGCGGTGGCCGCGTACGAGAAGTGGCCGCAAGGGCTGATCATCGTCGACTTCGGCACCGCCACCACCTTCGACGCGGTGTCGCCGAAGGGCGAATACCTGGGAGGCGCGATCGCGCCGGGGATCGCCATCTCGATGGAAGCGCTCTTCCAGCACGCCAGCAAGCTCCCCCGGGTCGCCTTCGACAAGCCGGACAAAGTGGTGGGCCGCAACACGGTCTCCTCGATGCAGAGCGGCCTTGTGTTCGGGTACGCGGGCCTGGTGGATTCGATCTGCTCGCGCATGGCCGAGGAGCTGGGCTTCTCGGTGAAGATCGTCGCGACCGGAGGCCTTGCGCCGCTGATCGCCAACGTCTCAAAGCGGATCGAGATCGTGGACGAGCAGCTCACGCTCGACGGGCTGCGGATCATCTATCAACGCAATCAAGCCTAGGACCGGGCTCGCGGCTCGCCGCCGGCGACTCGCGGGAAGGGTGAAATGGACGAGGGGCCGAAGGACTCGAAGCCGGGGGCGCCGCCGCCTCGCGGGGCGTCCCCCGCCGAGCAGGACCACCTCCGCGCCGTGGTGAAGGTCGCGCCGCGCCCGACCCGGACGCCGACCCGGATGGCGCGGCCGAACCTGCCGCCGCCTCCCACGCACGCGCCCCAGCACCAGGCGCTGCCCGCCGCCGAGCTGAACAACATCATCGAGGAGGGCCGGGCCCTGCTCGACACCGACCGCGGCGCGGCGCACCAGATCTTCGAGAAGGCGTACCGGCGCAACCTGAACGACGTTTGGGTGCTCTCCAACTACGGGCTGACCCTGGTGCTGGTGGAGGGCGACCGGCAGCGCGGGATCCGCTTCTGCGAGGAGGCGGTGCGCCGCGGACCGGCCACCACCGAGATGCTCGTCAATCTGGCCAGGGCGCTGGTCGTGACCCGCAACAAGGAGCAGGCGGTCCGGGCGTTGCAGCGCGCCATGGAGCTGGCCCCCAACGACCCGCGGGTGCGCCAGGAGTTCCTCAGCCTGGGGCTGCGGCGCCCGCCGCCGATCCCGTGGCTGCCGCGCAACTTCTTCCTCAACAAGTGGCTGGGCAAGCTCAGCTGGAAGCTCTCCGGCCGGCGCTTCGATCCGACGCTCTCGTTCCAGGATTTCCCGGACGAGCCCGCGCCGCAGGCGCTGCCCCCGCGGCAGGCTGGATAGAGCAGGAGGCCGCATGGGCGAAGCGACCGCGCAGGCGGCCTGTCCGCTCTCCCTCGACGTTCTGCCGGCGAACTTCCAGAAGCACGTCGATCCGAAGGCGCCGGCGCCGCTGCGGATGATGGGCGCCAAGGGCCTGGTGCCGATGGCCCCCAGGGACATGGCCACCGCGCTGTTCATGCTCACCTTCGATACCGACGCGAACGTGCGCGAGACGGCGGCCAAGAGCGCGGCGGGCCTCGCCGACCGGATCCTGGCGGTCGTGCTGCGGGACGAGACCGCCGACCCGCACGTCCTGGACTACTTCGTCTCGGCGCTGGCTGCGAAGCCCGAGTACCTGGAGATGCTGATCTTGAACCCGTCCACGCCGGACGAGGCGGTGGCCCGGGTGGCGGCGATGCCGCAGGAGAAGCTCCTGGAGATCGTCGCGCAGAACCAGCTGCGCCTCCTGCGGCACGACGGCATCGTGCGGGCGCTGGTCGACAACCCCGCCATGCGTCCCTCGACGGTGGACAACGTCACCGACTTCTGCGTCCGGTCCGGCCTGGTGCTCGCGGACATGCCGGCCTTCCAGGCCGCCCGCAAGCGCGTGCTGGGAGCGGCCGCGGACGAGGAGGCCGCCGCGGAGGCGGCGGCCAAGGCCGCGATCGAAGAGGCCGGCGCCGAGGAGGCGCTGGAGCAGATCGGCGCGGCCGATCACGCCGGCGAGACGCCCGACGAGCCGAAGGAGGACGAGGAGCTCGACGCCGACGGCAAGAAGATACGGCTCACCATCCAGCAGCAGATCCAGAAGCTCTCCATCGCCAAGAAGATCGAGTGGGCGAACAAGAAGGGCAACAAAGAAGTCCGCACCATCCTGCTGCGCGATCCCAACAAGCTGGTGCAGCTGGCGGTGGTGCAGAGCGCTCGCATCACCGAGGGCGAGATCGCCAAGATCGCCAACTCGCGCACCTCGCCGCACGAGGTGCTCCAGCACATCTACAACAACCGCCTCCTCGTGAAGAACTACACGATCAAGGTCAACCTGGTGAACAATCCCAAGGTGCCGGTGGCGGTGGCCATGCGCTTCCTCTCCCTGCTGCGGCAGAGCGAGCTCAAGTCGCTCTCCAAGAACCGCAACGTCTCCAACGCGCTGCAGGCGCAAGCCAAGAAGCTCCTGGAAAAGAAGGCCTGAAGCGCCTCTCCAGCCGTAGGCCGGCAGCGCGGCGAGACGCTGATCCGATTGACCGGCCGCCGCCGTCGCGCGCGGTCGCCCTCGCGGCACCCCTTCCAGCCAAATGTTCGGTCAGGCTCCTCTGTCGGCAATCGGACGTTCTACGCTGACGCGTTCCGTCGGTTTTCCGCCGCGGGGCCCTTGGCCAGGTCTGCTTCGGTCTGCGCGCCACTCGATCAGGCGGACTTCTTCTTCTCCGCTTCCGGCCCGGACCCGGTGTCGACGGCGCCATCCTCGAGGAGCGCCAGCGCGATCTGCAGGGCCTTGCGCATCCGCTCCCGCAGCTTGTCGTCGCCCTTCATCTTCTGGTACGCGCGGACCGCGCGCTCCTCGTTTTGCCGGGCCGCGGCCTGGGCATCCGTCAGCTGCTTGCGCAGCTCGTCGCGCTCCTCGCGGAGCAGCTCCTTCTCTCCGGTGAGCGCCGACACTTCTTCGCGGGCCTTCTCCAGCTCCGTTTCGAGCCGCTTGCCGCCTCCGGCCTTCAGCTCCTCGCGCGCCGCGGTCAGCTCGCGCTCGAACTTCTTGGCCGCGGCGGCCAGCGCGCCGGCGCGCTGCTGCAGCGCCTTGGCGGAGGCGTCGCGCTTCACCGCCTGCTCCTTGAGCTCCTGCGCCTGCTCTTCCAGCGCGCCCTGCTGTTCCTGCAGCTCGGCGAGCTCCTTCTCCGTGGCCTCCAGCGCCTGCCGGAGCTCGGCGGGACTCTTCGCCGTGCTGGAGCGGCGGCGGGGCGCCGCCTTGGGAGAGGGAAGGGGGGAGGGCCGCGGCGGGGCCTTGCGGACCGAGCTCGCTTCGAGCTCCGTGAGCAGGGACTCCTCGTCCAG
>DATFTN010000205.1:0-5207 GCA_035261845.1 Myxococcales bacterium
GAAGCCCGCGCCCCGCGCGGCGCCCGAGCCCGCCTCCGCCGCCGGAGCCTAGCGCATGGCCATCAGCGGACCGCGCACGCACCACCACGACGACGACACCGGCGAGGGCGGGCCGGCGGTCTTCGCCGACATCAACATCACACCGCTCACCGACATCTTCCTGGTGCTGCTGATCATCTTCATGGTCACCTCGACAGCGCTGGTGGAGGCTGGCCAGGGCGGCGCGGGCGCGGGCGTGCGGGTCGATCTCCCCAAGGGCGCCGCCAAGGAGATCCACGCGGCGGCGCGGGACTTCACCGTCGCCATCCTCAAGGACGGTTCCACCGTCGTCGACGGCAAGGTGGTCGACGAGCAGATCCTGCGCGCCCGCTTCGAGCAGCTGCACAAGGAGTCTCCCGAGGCGCAGGTGATCATCCAGGCCGACACGGGCGTGCAGCACGGCAAGGTGGTGGAGGTGATGGAGGCGGCCAAGGGCGTCGGCATCGATCGCCTCGCCATCGCCACCGACTCCGGCGGGAAGTAGAGCCGTCAGGCGAGGCTGGGGTCGTCCTCGGAAGCCGGCCCTCCGCGGACCGCAGCCTGAAGCTCCTCGTCCAGCTTGCCCAACAGCTCGCGATTGCCGTCTTGCGAATACCCCGCGAGGTTCTTTTCGAACTCCGGGATCCGTTCCAGGAACTCGCCCAGGCGCGGCTCGGTGATCTCCTCGGCGGACAGGCCGTAGCCGAGCGACTCGAGGTACCGCGCGTTGAGGATCTGCTCGAATTGCTTGCCGACCGGCTCCGCGAGCATCGGCCGGCGCAGGTAGACCGCCTCTCCCATCAGGGTGAAGCCGCCGCTCGCCACCACGCCTCGGGCCGTGCGCAGGTCGTCGACGAAACCCTGCTCGGAGAAGGGCAGGTAGTGCAGGTTCCCTTCGCGGACGGGCTCGCGCAGATCGCGCCGCAGCCCGTAGATGCGGCACTCCAGTCCCGTCTTCCGCAGCAAGGCGGGAAGCTCCGCATTGGTGGTGTAGGTCTGGTAGACGAGCAGATGTCCGCCGAGCTCGGAGCGTGCGGAAAGGATCTCCGGGCGCAGCACGGGCGGGTGGAGCGTGGTGCGGCGCTTGCGCACGGGCGGGTAGAAGAACGTGGTGATCAGGTAGTGCGACGCGCCGGGCACCTTCGCCTTCACCACGCCCCTGGCGATCTGGAAGTCGGCCTCGTGGCCGCGGAGGATCTCCGGCTCGTGCCGGCACCGGTTGATGATCTGCATGTTGTCGATGGAGATCACCGGGAGCCGGTGGTTGACGGCGTACAGGTAGCTCCAGCTCTCGAAGTCCGAGATCACCACTTCCGGGCGGAATTCCTGCGCCAGGTCGAAGTAGGCGCGCACGTTGCGCGGCCATCCGCCCGTCACGGCCCCGCGGACGTTCTGCAGGAGCGTCCGGAAGCTCCGCACCTCGTTGTCCTCGGTGACGATGGTGAACCCCCAGATCTTCCGGACGCGCAGGTGCTCCCCAGCCCGCTGCGCGAGATAGTCGTGGGCGCGGCCCGAGACCACCACCTGCACGTCGTGCCGCTTGACCAGCTCGTCCAGCACGACGCGGGAGCGGATGGCGTGCCCCATGCCTTCGCCCACCACGCCGTAGAGGATCCGCATGGGTACCTTGTAACCTAATGTAACCCACCGCCTGCTAAATGAACGGTTCCCACCCGATCACACGCTCTTCGATCCGGCGCCTTCGGCGCCTCTACAAGGGGGGAGCTCGCTCCCCCCTCGACCCCCCAACTGATCGCGGTCAGCGGGCGACGATCTGCGATCGTTGACGGTCCCGCAGGGGCGCGGCAGGGTGCCTGGGCCATGCGCGCGTACGACCTGATCCGCAAGAAGCGCGACGGCGGCGTGCTGCAGCCGGCCGAGCTGGAGTTCCTCGTCCGGGGCGCGACCGACGGCAGCGTCGCCGACGAGCAGCTCGCCGCGTTCCTCATGGCCGTCTTCTTCCGCGGCCTGGAGCCGGCGCGGGAGCTGCCGGCGTGGCTGACGGCCATGCTCCGCTCGGGACAGGTGCTCGACCTTTCCCGGATCCCCGGACGCAAGGTCGACAAGCACTCCACCGGCGGCGTGGGCGACAAGATCTCGTTGCCCCTGGCACCGCTGGCGGCAGTGTGCGGAGTGCGGGTCCCGATGGTCAGCGGCCGGGGCCTGGGGCACACCGGCGGCACGCTCGACAAGCTGGAGAGCATCCCGGGTTTCCGGGTCGACTTGCCCGTCGAGCGCTTCGCCCAGCTGGTCGAGTCGCTCGGTCTCTGCTTGATCGGGCAGACCGCGGAGATCGCGCCGGCGGATCGGAAGCTGTACGCGCTGCGCGACGCCACTGCGACGGTCGAGTCCGTGCCACTCATCGCCTCGAGCATCCTCAGCAAGAAGCTGGCGGAGGGGATCGACGCGCTGGTGCTGGACGTGAAGGTGGGCCGCGGCGCGTTCATGAAGACCTTGCCCGACGCGCGCCTCCTGGCGCGCACTTCGATCGACCTGTGCCGCGCGATGGGCCGCCGCTGCACGGCGCTGCTCACCGCGATGGACGCCCCGCTCGGCTTCGCGGTGGGCAACGCGGTGGAGGTCGCCGAGTCGATCGAGGTGCTCGCGGGGCGAGGGCCCGAAGACGTGCGCGAGCTGACCTTGCAGCTGGGAGTCGAGATGCTGCTCCTGGGTCAGGCGGCGCCCGACGCGCTCGCCGCGCGCCAGCGCCTGTCGCGCGCGCTGGCCGACGGCTCGGCGCTCCGGCGGTTCGCGCAGATCGTCGAGGCCCAGGGCGGCGACCCGCAAGTGGCCTACGACCCGCGCCGCCTGCCTCGCCCTGCCGCGGTGCGCGAGGTGCGCCTCGAGCGGAGCGGGATCCTGGCCGTCCTGGATGCGGAGCTGGTCGGACTGGCGGCCGTGGAGCTGGGGGCCGGACGGGCGCGCAAGGAAGACCGCGTCGATCCGGCTGCGGGCGTCCTGTTGCGCAAACGCAGGGGCGACGAAGTGCGCGCCGGCGAGGTGCTGGCGGAGCTGCACGCGGCGGACGCAGCGCGGCTCGACGCCGGCGAAGCGCGGCTGCGCGCGGCGGTCGCCCTTTCGGACGAGCCGCCCATCGCGCAGCCGCTGGTGCTGGAACGCCTGGAGTAGGTTCGCTACTGAGAGACCGCCTGCTTGCAGACGGTACCGGTCACGTGGACCGTCTCGGTGGTCCCGTTCGAGCTCAGGTCGACAGTCACGTTGATGCCGCAGGTACCGATCAAGGTGCCGCCGCGCGTGACCGAGATGCCGCCCTGGATCGTCTCGTGGAGCGAGAAGGCATTGCCGTTCGTCGAGCCGCTCGCGCCGATGTCCAGCGCACCGTTCGCCACTACGCCCGTGACCGCGGAGCAGCTGTTGAGGCTCAGGTGCAGCTGGCCACCGAAGCTGCAGGCGGTGGACGACGAGCAGGTCGCGTCCATGTTCCCGGTGACGCTGACGTTGCCGCTGACCGTACACGCCTGCGGCGGGGGATTGATGGCAACGGCGTTCCTCAGCCCGGGCTGAGCCGGTGGCGCCTCCACCAGCGCGGCGCTGAACGAGCCGGAGATCGTCGTCATGATGTCGGCCGTGTCCTGGGTGGTGAAGCTCCCTGACGTCGGATCGACCCAGGTCGACCCGCCGCCACACGCGACCAACGCGGCTGCCGCCGCCACTGCTATTCTCTTGTGCATTCGAAACCCCTCCTTCCCTCGTGTTCCCTTGCGGACGGACGGACGTCAAGGAAGCGCGGGTGGTGCGATCAGAGGGAATCTACCCTTGTCAGGGCCGGCAGTCGCGCGTACATGGGCGCACATGTCACCCGAAGCGCCGCCGGGCGCGCCGCCCCGTCCACCCGAACTGACCGCGCGGCTGGCGGAGTCGGCCGCCCGGCGCCCTGGCCCCCCGCGCACCCGCCATCTGGGCGCCGACGGCGGGCCGCGCTTCGTCAACCGGCTCTCGCTGGAGTCGAGCCCTTACCTCCTGCAGCACGCCCACAACCCGGTCGATTGGCGCCCCTGGGGCGACGAGGCGTTCGCCGAGGCGCGGGCGCGGGACGTCCCCGTCTTCCTTTCCGTCGGCTATTCCACCTGCCATTGGTGCCACGTGATGGAGGAGGAATCGTTCGAGGACCTCGAGATCGCCGAGACGCTCAACCGGCTCTTCGTGCCCGTCAAGGTCGACCGCGAGGAGCGCCCCGACGTGGACACCGTCTACATGCAGGCGGTGCAGCTCCTCACCCAGCACGGCGGCTGGCCGATGAGCGTCTTCCTCACGCCCGATCGCAAGCCGTTCTACGGCGGGACCTACTTCCCTCCCCGCGACGGCGTGCGCGGAGCCCAGGTCGGGTTCCTCACCTTGCTCACGGAGCTGCACCGGACCTATGCGCAGGAGCGCGGGCGCGCGGCGGCGGCTGCCGAGCAGATCTCGCGCGCCGTCCGGGAAAGCCTCGCGCCCGATCGGCCCACCGGGGCGCCCGGGCTTCACGTCTTGCATGGCGCGATGTCCTACTTCGCCGAGGTGTTCGACCCGGCCGAGGGCGGCGTGCGGCGCGCGCCCAAGTTTCCCTCCAGCCTGCACACGCGGTTCCTGCTCCGCTACGCGCACCGCACGGGCGACGAGCAGGCCTTGCGCATGGCCACGCTGACGCTCCGGAAGATGGCGCTGGGCGGCATCTACGATCAGGTGGGCGGCGGGTTCCACCGCTACTCGACCGACGCCCACTGGCTGGTGCCGCACTTCGAGAAGATGCTCTACGACAACGCCCTGCTGGTCCCGGCGTACGTCGAAGCCTGGCAGTCGACGGGCGACGCCTTCTTCCGCGAGATCGCCACGGACGTGTTGGACTACGTGGCGCGCGAGATGACCGATCCCGGAGGCGCGTTCTGGTCCGCCACTGACGCCGACAGCGAGGGAGAAGAAGGCACCTTCTTCGTGTGGACGCCGCGGCAGCTCTCGGACGTGCTAGGCGAGGAGGACGGCGCGCGGGCCGCCGCGCTGTTCGGCGTCACCGAGGCGGGCAATTTCGAGGGAAAGAGCGTGCTCAGCCTGTCGCATGTCCCGGATCCGGAGGAGCGTGCGTTCTTGCAGCGCGTCCGGCCCCGGCTGCTGGAAGCGCGGGCGAAGCGGCCGCCGCCGCTCACCGACCATAAGATCCTTACCGGGTGGAACGGGCTGATGATCTCCGCG
Source organism: Myxococcales bacterium (assembly GCA_035261845.1). Classification (GTDB taxonomy): domain Bacteria; phylum Myxococcota; class Myxococcia; order Myxococcales; family 40CM-4-68-19; genus VBKO01. The sequence goes on from DATFTN010000205.1 coordinate 5,206, forward strand.
TT
>DATFTN010000206.1:0-1849 GCA_035261845.1 Myxococcales bacterium
GGTGGAGATCTTCACGGTGGTGACGGCGATCTTGTCGCCGGGGCCGAAGTCCTTGAGCGTCTTCACCTTCGGGTTGCTGGTGATCAGCTCGTTGGGCATGTCGTTCAACGCGCCGACGCCGCGGACTTCCATCGGCGTGCCCGTCGTCTTCGCCCACAGGGTGATGAGCGACGGGACGCCGCCGGTGCCGAAGTCGAGACCGCCCGAGAGGAGCGCGTCGTTCATCGCGCCCGGGCCGCCCAGCTTGGCCCAGGTCACCTTGACGTCGCCCAGGCCCGCCTGCTTGGCCTGCTTCTCGATCAGCTTCTGGTCCTGCATGATCATCAGAGCGAGGTAGCTGGTGCCGTACTGCTGGGCGCACCGGATCTCGCTCGTCTCCGCGAACGCGGGCGCGGCGAGAAGAACGAGCAGCAGGGCGAGACCCTTCTTGACGGGCATGGTGGTCCTCATCGTGGTTGAAGCGCGGCGCAGACCGCGCGGGTGACTTCGTCGGTCGAGGCGGTGCCGCCCAGGTCGCGCGTGCGCACGCCGCTCCGGGCAACGGACTCAATCGCCGACATAAGGCGGCGCGCGGCGTCCTGTTCGCCCAGGTGCTCGAGCATCAGCACCGCGGTCCAGAAGGTGGCGACGGGGTTGGCGATCCCTTTCCCGGCGATGTCGAAGGCGGATCCATGGATCGGCTCGAACATGGACGGAAAACGGCGCTCGGGATTCAAATTGGCCGTGGGGGCGATGCCCAGGCTGCCGGTCAGCGCGGCGGCGAGATCGGAGAGGATGTCGGCGTGCAGGTTGGTCGCGACGATGGTGTCCAGCGTCTGCGGCTTGAGCACCATGCGGGTGGTCACCGCGTCGACCAGCTCGCGGTCGGTCTTCACGTCCGGATAGTCGCGCGCCACCTCGGCGAAGACCTCGTCCCAGAGCACCATCCCGTGCCGCTGGGCGTTGGACTTGGTCACCAGCGTGAGGTGCTTCTCGGGCCTCTTGCGCGCCAGCTCGAAGGCGAACCGGTGGATGCGCGTCACGCCGGCGCGGGTGAACACGGCGGTCTCGGTGCCGACCTCCTCGGGGAACCCGCGGTGGGCGCGTCCGCCGTGGCCGGCGTATTCGCCCTCGGTGTTCTCGCGCACCACCACCCAGTCGATGTCCTGCCCGGCGCGCAGCGGGCTCGTCACCCCGGGCAGCACGCGCGCGGGGCGGACGTTCGCGTACTGATCGAAGCCCTGGCAGATGGGCAGGCGCAGTCCCCAGAGCGAGACGTGGTCGGGGACCTTCTGGCTGCCCACCGCGCCGAAGAAGATGGCGTCGAAGCCGCGCAGCTTCTCGAGGCCGCCCTCGGGGATGTAATGGCCGTGCTCCAGGTAGTAGTCCGAGCTCCAGGGGAAGGTCTCGACCTCGAAGCGGAAGGACCCCTCGCTCCGGGCCAACGCTTCCAGCGCGCGCAGCCCGGCGGCGATCACCTCGACTCCGATTCCGTCTCCCGGGATGGCCGCGATGCGGTAGACGCGCATGGGGGCGGGTATCCTGACAAAGAGCCGGCCGTCGGACAAGCCGTTCGTTGGAGACGAGCGGACAGTCTGACGGTCAGGCGCGCGGCGCGTGGTCCAGCATCAGCACCGCGAACAGCACCGTCAGGTACGCGAGCGAGAAGAGGAACTCGTTACGGGCCCAGCGCTCTCCCGCGTCGGCGCGCAGGCCCTTGATGCCGTATCCGAGGAAGAGCAGGCCCGAGAGCAGCGCGGTCGCGAAGTAGAACCAGCGGCCGACGCCGAGCGGCACGAACAGCAGGGACACGGCGACGAGCGCGACCGTGTAGCGCACGATGTTGCGGCGCGCTTCGCGCTCCCCGCCG
>DATFTN010000207.1:0-19599 GCA_035261845.1 Myxococcales bacterium
GCACGCGCGGCCGGGCGGGGGCGCGCGATGAGGATGCTGATCGCCGGCGGCGGCACGGGCGGCCACCTCTTCCCCGGCCTGGCGCTCGCCGAGGAGGTGAAGACGCGGCACCCCCGCAACGAGGTCCTGTTCGTGGGCACCTCCCGCGGCCTCGAGACCCGGATCGTGCCCAGGAGCGGATTTCCCCTCGAGCTGATCGAGGTGGGGCCGCTCAAGCGGCAGGGCACGCTGGGCACCCTGCGGGGCCTCACGCGGATCCCAGGCGCGTTCTGGCAGTCGCGCCGGATCCTGCGCCGGTTCGATCCGGACGTGGTGGTGGGCGTGGGTGGCTACGCCAGCGGCCCGCTGGTGATGACCGCGTGGATGATGCGCATCCCCACCGCCGTGCAGGAGCAGAACGCCCTGCCCGGGTTCACCAACCGCACCTTGGGCCGGTTCGCCCGCGCCTGCTTCATCGCCTTCGAGGAGGCGCGCGCCGCTTTCCCACCCCGCCGGACGCACCTCTTGGGGAATCCCATCCGGCGCGCATTTCTGGACAACTACCTGCACTCGAAGGAGCCTTCGGGGGAGCGCCTGTCGATCCTGGTCACGGGCGGGTCGCAGGGCGCGCACGTCTTGAACCTCCGGGTGGCGGAGGCGCTCGAGTTGCTCGCGCCGGTGCTGGGCCCGAGGCTGCGCGTCGTGCACCAGACGGGCGAGAAGGACCTGGCGGAGATCGCCCGGAGGTACCAGGGGCTGGAGGGTACCGGGATGCAGGCGCAGGCGACCGCTTTCATCGACGACATGGCCCAGGCCTACGCCCAGGCCGACCTCCTGGTCTGCCGGGCCGGAGCGACCACCATCGCCGAGCTGACCGTCTGCAAGAAGCCGTCGATCCTGGTCCCCTTCCCTTACGCGACCGATGATCACCAGACGGTCAACGCCCGCAGCCTGGTGAGGAACGGAGCGGCGATCCTGCTGCCCGAGCGCGAGCTGACCGGCGAGAAGCTGGCCGGCGAGCTGCGCGGGCTGGAGGCGGATCGCGAGCGCCTGCGCCGGATGGCCCGGCAGAGCGGGCTTTTGGGGCGGCCGGAAGCCGCCCGGGAGATCGCGGAAGTCTGCGTCTCGCTCTGCTCGCGGAGGCTTTTGCGGGAAGGGCGCAATCTGCCCGCGCAGCCGGCGCCGGGAGCGCTGCCGCCCAGGGGCGGAGATCACCCGTGAAGATGCCTCGGAAAAGCCCGGTCGCGGTATTGATTATCGTGGATCGAATCGCGTACATTCCAGCGAAGGAAGGTGAGGGTTGTTCCGCAACAAGAAGGTGAAGGTCCACTTCGTCGGGATCGGAGGGATCGGGATGAGCGGGATCGCTGAGCTCCTCCTGAACCTGGGATACGGCGTCAGCGGATCGGACCTCAAGGAGAGCGAGATCACCCGCCGCCTGGCCACCCTGGGCGGCACGGTGACGCTCGGCCACCGGGCCGAGAACGTGGGACCCGACGTCGACGTGGTGGTGACCTCCAGCGCCGTGCGCCGCTCCGTGAACCCCGAGGCGCTGGCCGCCCTCGCCCGCGGCATCCCGGTGATCCGCAGGGCCGAGATGCTCGCCGAGCTGATGCGCCTCAAGGACGCGGTGGCCATCGCCGGTTCGCACGGCAAGACCACCACCACCAGCCTGATCGCCACCGTGCTCGAGCACGCCGGCCTGCAGCCCACCGCCGTGGTCGGCGGCAAGCTCAATGCCTTCGGCTCCAACGCCCGACTGGGCAAGGGCGAGTGGATCGTGGTGGAGGCCGACGAGTCGGACGGCTCCTTCCTCCACTTGACGCCCACCATCGCGGTGGTCACCAACGTCGATCCCGAGCACCTCGACCACTACGGCACGCCGGAAGCGCTGCAGCAGGCCTTCATCGAGTTCGCCGACCGGGTGCCGTTCTACGGCCTGGTGGTGCTGTGCCTCGACCACCCGACCGTGCAACACCTCATCCCGCGGCTTTCCAAGCGGCACGTCACCTACGGCATCTCGCCCCAGTCCGACTGGCGGGCCGACGAAGTGAAGCTGGCCGCCTTCAGCGCCCGGTTCGCGGTCTGGCACCGGGGGAAGCGCATGGGCGAGGTGGCCCTGAAGATGGTGGGCGCCCACAACGTGCTCAATGCACTGGCGGCCTGCGCGGTGGCCCACGAGCTGGGGATTCCCTTCCAGCGCACCGCCGAGGCCCTGGGCGAGTTCGCCGGCGTGCAGCGCCGCTTCACCGTGCGCGGCGAGGCGAACGGGATCCTGGTGGTCGACGACTACGGCCACCACCCGGCCGAGATCCGCGCCACCCTGGCGGGGGCGCGCGCTTCCTTCCCCCAGCGCCGGATCGTCTGCGCCTTCCAGCCGCACCGCTACACCCGCACCCGGGATCTGATGGGCGACTTCGCCACCGCGTTCAACGACGCCGACGTGCTGGTCCTGGGCGACATCTACGCCGCCGGCGAGGAGCCGATCCCCGGCGTCACCGGCCAGAAGCTGCACGAGGCGGTGCGCGCCTGCGGCCACCGGGACGCGAGCTTCGTGCCGGAGCGCGCGGCCCTGGCCCCCGCGCTCCGCAGCCGGGTGCGGACCGGCGACCTGGTGATCACCCTGGGCGCCGGCGACGTCACCCACGTCGGCGAGGAGCTGCTGGCGCTCCTCGGCGGCGGAGGGCGCGCATGAGCGAGCTGGTGTCCGCCCTGAAGCGCGCCTCGCGAGGCGAGGTGCTGCGCGACGTCCCGCTCGCGCCCCGCACCAGCGTGCGCGTCGGCGGGGCGGCCCAGCTGTGGGTCCGGCCCCGGGATCCCGAGGCGCTGGTCGCGGTGCTGGGCGTGCTGTGCGACGCGGGCGTCCCCTGGTTCGCGCTGGGCGGAGGAGCGAACACCGTGGTCGGCGACGGGGGCGTGGAGGGCGCGGTGCTGAAGCTCTCGCCCGACTTCGCTTCCGAGCAAGTGGAGGAGGGCGGCGACCACGCGCTGCTCACGCTCGGCGCCGGGGCGCCGATCGCGCGGTTCGTCTCCCTGGCCCGCGAGCAGCGCGGGGTGGGAGTGGCCTGGGCAGCCGGCATCCCCGGGACGGTGGGGGGGATGGTCACCATGAACGCCGGCACGGCGACGGGCGCGGCGGCCGATCATCTCGAGGCGGTGGAGGTGGCCACCCCGGACGGGCTGCGCTGGCTGCCGGTGGCGGAGCTGCGCCTCTCGTACCGCCACTGCGAGCTCCCGGAAGGAGCGGTGCTGACCCGCGCCCGGTGCCGGGTGCGCCGCGGGGCCGAGCCGGAAGTGCAGGAGGACTCGCGCGCCGCCAAGGCGGACGTCGAGCGCCGCCGGGCCACGCAGCCGCTCACGCAGCCCAATTCCGGCTCGGTGTTCGTCAACCCGCGCGGCGACTTCGCCGGCCGGCTGATCGAGCAGGCCGGTCTCAAGGGCGAGCGCCGGGGCGGCGCGCAGATCAGCGACCGGCACGCCAACTTCATCGTCAACAGGGGGGACGCGACGGCTGCGGACGTGATCCAGCTAATCGCTCTGGCGCGCGCGACGGTGCTGGCCCGCACGGGGATCGAGCTGTCGCCCGAGGTCCGGCTGGTGGGCACCTTCCGGCCCCCGCTTCCGCCCGAGCTGGAGCCCCACCACTTCGTCCCCGTGCTGCGCAGGAGGTCCGCATGATGACAGCGGAGGGGACACCATGCGTCCCCTGACGGCGTTCCGCATGCCCTTCCGCCCGGTGCGCGCAGCCGCCGCACGGCGCACACCGCCCTCGCCCGACCCGGGCGGGCGGAGCGCCGCGACCGCGCTCCTGCGCACGGCGCTGGCGATGGTGCTCTCGGCGGCCCTCTCCGCCGGCGCCTGGCAGGGGTTCCGCTGGTCCACCACCACGCCGATCTTCTCGCTGCGCGAGGTGCGCTTCTCCGGCCTTTCCCACGCGGCCGAAGCGGACCTCATGGCCCGCAGCGGGCTGCGCCTGGGGACGAATCTGATGGCGCTGGACCTCGCCTCCGCGGCGCGCGCGATGGAAGCGCACCCCTGGGTGGTCTCGGCGCGCCTCTCGCGCAGCTTGCCGGGCACCGTGCTGGCGGAGATCGCCGAGCACCGCGCGGTGGCGCAAGTGCAGCTGGGCGGCCTCTACCTGCTCGACGACGAGGGGCGGGTGTTCAAGCGCGCCGGGCCCGAGGACGGGGTCGACCTGCCGCTGCTCAGCGGGCTGTCCCGCGACGCCTGGCTGCGCGATCGCGGCTCCTTGCAGCTCCGGCTCTACTCCGCGCTACGCCTGTTCGAAGCGTGGCGGGGGGAGGGATTCGCCAACTCCTCGCTCTCGGAAGTGCGGCTGGAGGAGGACGGAGGATTCACCGCGTTCGCCCGGGAGCCCGCCGGGCTGCAGGAGGTCCGCCTGGGGGAGAACGATCTGCCGCTCCAGCTCCACCGGCTGGCGCAGCTGAGGGCCGCGCTGGCCCGCCGCGGCGAGCACGCGGCGCGCATCGATCTGGATAGCCAGGCGCGGCCCGAGTGGGTGTCCGCGCAGCTCGTGCCGACGGTCCGCTGAGGAGGGGAGGGTTCCATGGCGCAAAAGAAGGGGGAGCTGATCGTCGGGCTAGACATCGGCACCACCAAGATCTGCTGCATCGTGGGAGAGGTGGGGCCGGACGGCATCGACGTCGTCGGCATCGGCACCCATCCTTCCCGGGGGCTGCGCAAGGGCGTGGTGATCAACATCGAGGCGACCGTCTCCTCGATCCGCCGCGCGGTGGAGGAGGCGGAGCTGATGGCCGGCTGCGAGATCGCCTCCGTGTACGCGGGCATCGCGGGCGGCCACATCCGCGGCTTCAACTCCCAGGGCGTGGTGGCGGTGAAGGACAAGGAAGTGAAGCAGGGCGACATCGCCCGCGTCCTCGACGCCGCCCGCGCCATCAACATTCCCCAGGACCGCGAGATCCTCCACGTCCTCCCGCAGGACTACATCATCGACGAGCAGGACGGCATCAAGGAGCCCCTGGGGATGAGCGGCGTGCGCCTGGAGGCGAAGGTGCACATCGTCACCGCCGCCGTCTCCAGCGCGCAGAACATCGTGAAGTGCTGCGCCAGGGCGGGCCTGTCGGTCTCCGACATCGTGCTCGAGCCGCTCGCCAGCGCCGAGGCGGTGCTGGCCGAGGAGGAGAAGGAGCTGGGGGTCGCGCTGGTGGACGTGGGCGGCGGGACCACCGACGTGGCGATCTTCTCGGGCGGCGCCATCCAGCACACCAGCGTGATTCCGCTGGGAGGCAACCACCTCACCAACGATATCGCGGTCGGCCTGCGCACGCCGATGAACGAGGCGGAGCGGATCAAGGTGAAGTACGGCAGCGCGCAGAGCGCGCTCCTGGACAAGGACGAGACCATCGAGGTCCCCAGCGTGGGCGGCCGGGCGCCGCGCGTCCTGGCCCGCCGCATCCTCTGCGAGATCGTCGAGCCGCGGGTCGAGGAGCTGTTCCAGCTGGTGCACCGCGAGATCCAGAAGGCGGGCCAGGAGGACCTGCTCGCCTCGGGCGTGGTGCTCACCGGAGGCTCGACGCTGCTGCACGGCATGCCCGAGCTGGCCGAGGAGGTGCTGGGCCTGCCGGTGCGCCGGGGGCTGCCGCGCAACGTGGGCGGCTTGACCGACGTGGTGAAGAGCCCCCAGCACGCGACCGCGGTGGGGCTTCTGCACTATGCGACGAAGCAGGCGGCCGAAGGCCGGGTGTTCGCCGGCGAGACCTCGTCGCTGCGCGTGCGACTCTTGGGTTGGATGAAGGAGCTGTTTTGAACCGGAGGGCTCATGGACGACTTCGAAACTGACCTGGGCGCCAGGATCAAGGTGATCGGCGTGGGTGGCGGCGGCGGGAACGCCTTGAACACGATGATCCTCGCCGGGCTCACCGGAGTGGACTTCATCGCCGCGAACACCGACTGCCAGGCCCTGCAGAACAACCGCGCGCGGACCAAGATCCAGCTCGGCGCGCAGGTCACCAAGGGGCTGGGCGCCGGGGCCAATCCGGAGATCGGCCGGCAGGCGGCGCTGGAGGACAAGGCGCGGGTCCTGGCCGCGCTGGAAGGCGCGGACATGGTGTTCGTCACCGCCGGGATGGGCGGCGGCACCGGGACGGGCGGCGCTCCGGTGATCGCCGACCTGGCGCGCAGCGTGGGCGCGCTCACCGTCGGCGTGGTCACCAAGCCGTTCCTGTTCGAGGGCAAGCGCCGCCTCAAGCAGGCGGAGAGCGGCCTCGCCGAGCTGAAGAACGCGGTCGACACGCTGATCACCATCCCCAACCAGCGGCTCCTCGCCATCGCCGACGAGAAGACGACGCTGCTCGACACCTTCAAGAGGGCCGACGAGGTGCTGCAGGGCGCGGTGCAGGGGATCTCCGACCTGATCACCATCCCGGGCCTGATCAACGTCGACTTCGCCGACGTTCGTACCATCATGAGCAGCATGGGCGTTGCGCTGATGGGCACCGGGACGGCCTCCGGCGAAGGCCGGGCGCTGGCCGCCGCGCGGCAGGCGGTGGAGAGCCCGCTGCTCGAGGACGTGCAGATCGACGGCGCGACCGGGATCCTGATCAACATCACCGGCGGGCCGGACATGACGCTGGTCGAGGTGAACCAGGCCTGCAGCCTGATCCAGGAGGCGGCGCACGAGGACGCGAACATCATCTTCGGGAGCGTCATCTCCGACGAGATGGGCGAGAAGCTGAAGATCACGGTCATCGCCACCGGGTTCAACCACCGGGACACCCGCCGGATCGAGCGCACCGAGGCGACCCGCGCGCTGCGCCCCTCGGCGCAGTCGATGGAGTCCGCTTCGGCCCGCGCGGGCGCCCGAACCCCGGAGCCGGCCCGCGCGACTCCGGCTCCCCGCGCCGCGACTCCTCCTCCCCCTCAACGCCCCGCCGGCGACCGCCCGGTCCGCAAGCTCTCCTACGACGAGCTCCGCCAACTCACCGGCGCTTCGGACGACGAATTGGACATCCCCACCTTCCTCCGCCACAACGACTAGCCTCAGTACTGGCTACAAGCGTTTCACGCAGAGGAGGGGAGGAAAGGGAGGGCGCGGAGGAGCAATTTGATTTGAAAAGAAAGCTCCTCCCCTCCTCCCTTTCCTCCGCGCCCTCTGCGTGAAACGTTCTTCGGAGGGAGCGGGTTCAGTCGCGGGAGCGGCCGGAGAGGAAGTCGCCGGCGCGGGCGGTGAGCTGGGCCGTGCGGGCCAGCTGGGCGTCGAGGCGGGCGAAGACGTCCTCGGCGCGATCGCGCAGGGTCAGGTCGCGGCCCTCGCCGAGCCGCGCGAACAGATCGACCAGCTTCTGCAGCGTCTGATGCTCGCGGAGCAGCTCGCGCCCCGCGCGGCTGCCCTTCTGGGTGAAGATGAGCCCGCTGGCGAACAGCCGGGTGAGCGCGGCGCGATTCCCGTCCATCACCGATCGCACCCGCCGCTCGGCCAGCTCGCGCCGACGCTCCTCGCGCACCGACGAGAGATCGACCACGGTGGCCCGCTCGCGCCGCCGTCTCCCGTCCCGCGCATGACGCATCGGCTTGACCATCCCCTTCCCAAGGGCTCGAACGGCGCACAGGTTAGTCGCGCACGCAGTGCCCGGTCAACGTGAGCGCCGCGCCGCCGGCTGTTAGTATGCACTGCCCGTGCTCCGCAAACTGCTGATCGCCAACCGCGGTGAGATCGCCTGCCGGGTGGCTCGCGGCGCGCGCGCGCTGGGCGTCCGCACCGTGGCCGTGTACTCCGACGCGGACCAGCGCGCGCTGCACGTCGAGCAGTGCGACGAAGCGGTGCGGCTGGGCCCCGCGCCCGCGCGCGAGAGCTACCTGGACGCCGAGAAGGTGCTTGCCGCCGCGAAGAAGACCGGCGCGGAGGCGATCCATCCCGGCTACGGCTTCCTCTCCGAGCGGGCCGGCTTCGCCCAGGCTTGCGCTTCGGCCGGCGTCGTCTTCGTGGGCCCGCCGCCCGGCGCGATGCGCGCGATCAAGGACAAGTCGGAGGCGCGGGCGGTGATGCGCGGCGCCGGCGTGCCGGTGGTCCCCGGATCCGAGGGACACGTCACGCCCGAGATGGCCGTCGACGAGGCGCGCGTGCTCGGGTTTCCGCTGCTCGTCAAGGCGGCCGGCGGCGGCGGCGGCATCGGCATGCAGGTGGCGAACGACGAGCCCGAGCTGCTCAAGGCGCTGCGCGCCTGCTCGGACAGGGCGCGCGCCTCCTTCGGCAAGGAGGCCGTCTACCTGGAGCGCTACTTTCCGGCCCCCAGACACGTCGAGGTGCAGGTGCTGGGAGACGGCCGCCTCACCCTCCACCTGGGAGCGCGCGAATGCTCCATCCAGCGGCGTCACCAGAAGGTGGTGGAGGAGGCGCCGGCCCCCGCGTTCGAGCAGCCCTCGCCTCGCCCGCGCCTGCGGAAGGCGCTGCTCCAGGCCGGGCTCGCCGCGGCGCGCGCCGTGGGATACGCGAACGCCGGCACTTGCGAGTTCCTGCTGGTGGGAGACGAGATCTACTTCATCGAGCTGAACGCGCGGCTGCAGGTGGAGCACCCCGTCACCGAGGCGGTGACCGGCCTGGACCTGGTGCAGCTGCAGATCCGGATCGCGGCGGGCGAGCACCTGCCCATCGGCCAGGGCGACGTGAAGACCCGCGGGCACGCGATCGAGTGCCGGATCAACGCCGAGGACCCGGTGAAGTTCTTTCCCTCGCCCGGCAAGATCGTCCGCTTCGAGACGCCGGTCCCGGCCGACGGCCGCTTCCACGACGGCGTCCGCGTCGACGCGGGGTACCGCGCGGGCGACGAGGTGACGCCCTTCTACGACTCGCTGCTCGCCAAGCTGGTGGTGCACGGTCCCGACCGGGCCGAGGCGATCGCCCGGCTGCGCGCGGCGCTCGAGGGCTTCGCCGTCGAGGGAGTCAAGACCAACCTGCCGCTCCACCGCCGGATCGCCGCCTCGGACGCGTTCGCGCGCGGCGAGCTCGACACCCGTTTCCTGGAGAAGCTGCCCAAAGGAGTCGCGCCTTGATCGACGTGCCCGCCCACATCACCGGCACCGTGTGGAAGATCGAGAAGAAGCCCGGCGATCCCGTGTCCGCCGGAGACGTGCTGGTGATCCTCGAATCGATGAAGATGGAGATGCCGGTCGAAGCACCCGAGGACGGCAAGGTCTCCGAGGTGCGTTGCAAGGAAGGGCAGCCGGTCAGCGAAGGCGAGGTGCTGGTGGTCCTCGACAAGTGACTCACGCCAGCGCACCACCGCTCCGCTGAGCTGACCGTGATCTGTTGGGGGGTCGATAGGGGGGAGCGAGCTCTCATGATTCGTCACTTCTTCCTCCCGATTTCGAGCGGGTCGCTCATGAACTCCACCTCGGAGGAAGAACGACCGTCGGTCTCCACTGCTTTTCAGGGGGGAGGCAGATCGGACGTAACGCAGGCCGGCCCCGGGCCACCTCGCGGCCTAGGGTGTCGGCCGGCCGAGCAGGTCCAATTGGCGCGTGGTCGCTCTTGACGCGCCGCGTCCCGTTCCAGAACAAGTCGAGACACGTAACGATCGTGCTCGCTCCATGAAGGCGCGCCCATAGATCTTCTCTGCCGCGCGCTGATTGTGGCTACGGCACATCAGCCGGATGCGATCTTCATCGTGCAGATGCGTGAGCGCGAATCCGTCGACGTGTTCGAATTCGAGGTTGCCCGTCGCCGGGCACCTGCGTCCGCGCTCGTCTACAAACGTGCATCGCCCGCGGTCACGCTCGTAGACCTTCCGCTTGATCGCGTCCGGGATGTGGCGGGAGGACGCCTCCTCCTTCACGGCTACGGCGGACGGCTGGCGAGGTTTCCGACCGACCGCGAACCGCTCCTTCTTCACGTGGTCGATCAGCAAGTCGAGCGCCCTCTCGACGATGCAGGCCAGGTCTCCGTTCGGAATGCGGTGCCGGAGCAGGTCCTCTGCCTCTCGCAGCTTGTCGTGAAGTTCCTGGTTCGCGGTGAACTCCACCCTGTACGTCTTCTCTGCAAGCGGTGCGATGGCGCGTCGATGGTCTTCGCGCGGAGGCGGCCTTGCGGGCGCCGGCTCGAGGGCGAGGGTCAGCGGTTCCGCCGGCGCTGGAGCGGGCCGCTCCGGGAGTTTCCGGATCGTGGGCGCAACCGCAGGCTGCGGAGCCAGACGCGCGACCAGCTCCTCGATCTCGCGCTTCGTCCTGCCTGCCGCCTGGGCGAGCACCTCGCAATGATTCTCGGCAGTCAGGTGCGGCGCGAGCAGGCGCAGTCCGGTCAGGTGGACTTGCCCGGATCGCGTTGCCTCGATCATGGCCGGCACTCGCCTCGCTGCGCGTGCCACCATGATCCGGCTGTAAGCGGCGTCCTCGGAGAACCGTAGCTCGCCGACGCAGAATGCGAACCTGGAGGGAAATGCGCGGTCGGCGTACAGCTTCCGCTGGTCGATCTCGCTCAGATGCACGAGGAGGTCTGCCTCCGTGCACTGAGATTGGTCGACCAACTCGTGTGTCCCGGCGAGGAGGTCCGGATCGCCGAGGCCTCGTGCGTGAACCTGTTCCAGGACGGGCCGCAGCGCGTCAATCCGGGTGGCCCAGAGCCCGTGCTGCCGACCGGGCTCCCATGCGAGCTGCACTCTTCGCCTGACTGGGCTTGGCGCTCCCCCGAAAAGCAAAACGGAGATCCACGCCACTCATGCTCGAACGTGGAATTCACGATCGTGACTCGACGTCGCCCCAGGCGCACGAGGCAAGAAGTGACGAATCATGAGCGCGAGCTCCCCCCTCGTGGAGGCGCCGGAGGCGCCGGATCGAAGAGCGTGGGTGGCTCTCGGAACGGTCACCTCAAGCGGGGTGTCACAGCTTATAAGTCAGGAAGCCGCCGAAGCTGGTCTGCAGCGTTTGCTCGGCGACGGGGCTCGCCGCCGCGTCGCCGAGCAGCCGGGAAGCGCGCACCAGCGTCTGCGCTCCCCAATGCTCGTCGAATCGGACGAACGCCATGAGCAGGAGGCTCGCTTCGCGGAGCCCCGCGCCCGGCGTGAACGAGCGGAACCCCAGCCCCCCGGGTGAACCGCCGTCGATTCCGAAGTACGAGCGCATGGACTGGCCGTCCGCCCAGGTGAGCAGCGCAGTGGCGCTCAGGAACAGGTTGGGCAGGACCGGAAGACGGGTGGATACCCCGGCGTCCGCCAGCGTCCCGTCCGCGCCACCCAGTTGGTGGCGGACGTCGGCGAGCAATCCGACCGGACCCACTCCGACCTCGGCGAACAGCTTCGCATCCGCCGCGGGGCCGATGGCCTGCAGCCGGCGAACCGAGTCGCCGTCCCGGCCCAGATCGGGCGTGACGGCGATTCCGAGCCGAAGCCGCCCGTCGGCGATCAGGTTCACGCCGGTGCCGAGCGGAGAGAGGAAGAAGCGGTCGCCGTAGCGCACGTCGACCAGCGGCAGGGGGAGGACGCGCAGGCTGGAGGAGCCCGGATACGTCGGGGCGGCGATGGCGCCCGCGCCGACGCTCACGGTCCAATCGGTTCGCTGATCCTGGGCCGCCGCGGCCCCTCCGGAGATCCCGGCGCCGAGCGCCAGGGCCAACGCGCATGCGGTTCGAGTCATGACCCCCACCGAACGAAGGTGCTGCGGCGCTATTTCAGGGCCGCAGCGCGAGGACTCTACACGCGCGAGAACAGCTCGGGTAGCCGGATCTTCAACGCGTGGGCGATCTTGTAGAGCGAGGTGACGCTGGCGCTCGATTCGGCCCGCTCGATCTGGGAAAGCAAGCTGACCGAGAGCCCGGTCCGCTTGGCGAGCTGCTTGAGGGTGAGGGTCCGCTTCTTGCGCAGGTCGCGGATCGCCGACCCGATGTTGCGGTGCAGCTCTTCCTCCGGCAGGAGGGCCAGCCCCTTGGCGGCCAGCGCCCGGCGCACCGCTCCCAGCAGCTCGTCCTCGCGCACCGGCTTGCGCAGGTAGTCCACCACCCCGCCGCGCAGCGCGGAAACGGCGGAATCGAGCGTCGCATAGCCGGTCATGAGGATGACGGCGACGTCGGAATCGTGGTGGCGGATCATGTCCACGACGTCCAGACCGGAGATGTCGGGCATCTTGAGATCCACCACGGCGAGGTGGATGTCGTTCTTGCGGATCTCCTCTTCCACCTTGCGGCCGTCGGTCAGCGTCTGGACGCGGTAGCCATCCTTCTTGAGGATCTTCTCCACCAGCTCGACGGAGTCCTGGTCGTCGTCGACAACGAGGATTCGGATGTCCACCGTAGCCCCCTTCGTGGAGACGCGCCTCGGAGTGGTTGTGCCTACGGCACGGGACAGCTTGTTATCCGGCGGCGTCTCAACGGTCAACGGACAGGTATGTAGGTATTTACCTCACGCGATTGCGTGATTCCGGGGGCGCGGAGCCACGTGACGCTCTTTTATCGTAATCCGGGTTCGCGATCGCTCCGACGGTCGTAGCCCCATCCTCGCCGGGCGTCGAGTGCGCCTCGGCGCCTCGGGCTGCGCGCAGCCACAGCGCAGCGGCGAGAGCGGAGGCAACGAGCAGGGCTAAGACTAAAGTCGTAACCCGAACCGATCGCCCGCCTGGACCGCTCCCGGTCCGGCGGATCTTCGCGGTGATCTCTTCCGCGGCTCGCGGGTCGGGCTCCGGCTTCTCGTCGGGGCCGCCCTGCAGCACGAGATCGTACCGGCTGATCTCGATCAGATCCCCTTCGCGGACCAGGCGCGGTCCGTCGAGCGGATCGCCGTTGACGCGCACGCTCCCGAAGGTGCTCACGTCCTCGAGGTACACGCGGCCGCCGCGGCGGAGCAGCTTCGCGTGGCGGCGCGAGACGTCCTTCCCGGCCAGCCGGACGGGGCTGCCTTCGGCGCGGCCGATCGCCAGCTCGTCCCGGAACAGCGGAACGACGGTGCGGCGGCCCTCGTCGTCCTCGATGATGAGCTTCATCGAGCGGCGCTACCCGCCGAACTTGTCGATGATCTCTTGCAGCCGAGGCTTGGTCGCGTCGTCGGCGTACGGCATGTAGAGCTTGTACCACTTGACTGCCGCCTTCGTGTCGCCGGCGTAGACGGCCGCGGTCCCCAGGCCGCGGTAGGCGTATCCCACGTACTGCTTGCTGGGCTTCACATCGAGGGCGGCCTGGTACTTCGCCGCCGCGCCGGCGAAGTCCTTCGCGCTCACCTTCGCGTTCCCGTCCTGGATCAGCTGGAACGCCTTCTGGTCGCGGCTCGTCTGGGAGAGCCCGCCGCCTTCGTGCCGCGCAGAGGCCGGTTTCTCCGCCTGCGCCTGCTGCGGTGCGCACGACAGGGCCTGCGCCTCGGCGCTGGTGGCGTCGAGCGCGAGCACCTGCTGGACCTCCTGCTTGCAGGTCTCGATCTTGCCCTGCCCCTTGGCCTGCTGCGCCTTGGCCAGGTGCGCGGCGGCGTAGCCGGATTTCACCTGGTCGCCCTTCTCCCGCACCCGCTCGCAGAACCAGGTGGTCTCGGTGGCGCACTTCTCGTAGAGGGCGCGCGCCTTGTCGAAGTCCTTCGCCGCGATCGCCCTGTCGAGTCCCTGGTCGACCTCCTGCGCGCGGGCCTCGTCCTGGGCCCGGGGCCGGTTCGCCGGCTTCTCTCCCTTGGCCGCGGCGGCGTCGTAGTACTCGAGCGCCTTGAGGTAGTCGTGCTTCTTGAACTCGCGGTCGCCGGCCTTGGTCGCATCCGCCGCCGAGAGCTCTCCCTCGCCGCCGTCCTCGGCGCGCTTTCCCTTTCCCAGCACCAGGAACGCCACCACCGCGACGACGACCAGCGCTCCCGCTCCCGCGACGAGGGGCAGCTTGCCCTTCTTCGCCGCCGGCGTTTTCGGGCCCTCGCGGGCCGCGGCGACGAGCTCGGCCGTGGTGGGGCGGAGGCCGGGCTTCGCCTCCTCCTTCTCCGACGGCAAGGTGAACTTCTCTCCCGGCGCGCAGAAGCGGAACTTGAGATGGCCCAGCTCGACCGTGTCGCCCGGCTTGACCGCGCCGATGGCGTACTGCTCGCCGTTGATGTGCACCCCGTTGGCGCTCTTGTTGTCGACCACCTTCCAGACGGCGTCCTCGAGCACGAACCGCGCGTGCTGGCGGCTCATCGACTGATGGTCGATGGAGATGTCGTTCTCCTCGCTGCGCCCGATCTTCACCTCGGTGCGCATGAGGAAGAACTCCTTGCCCCGCACGTTGCCGGTGAGGCCCACCAGGCGGGGCATCTCGCCCTTCGGCAGCTCGCGGACCTCGATCTGCGGCGCCGACTTCATGATGTCGGTGACACGGATGATGGCGGTCGCGCCGCCCGCGCTGGCGGAAGGTGTCGAGACGCTGCCGGGAGGCGGCGTGGCCTGTGCCTGGGCCGAGGCGGCGGACGCCTGCATCTGTGGCTGCGTGATGGCCGCCGGTCTCGGCGCCCCCATGGTCGGCGGGATGGTGGTGCGGCCGACTTTGGCCTGGCCGGGAGGCGGCGTCACGGGGAACTCCATCCGGCCCTGGATGCCCAGGTCGTAGTCGCCGATCTCGATCAGATCGCCTTCCTTGATCTTGGTGGGGCCGCTGATCCGCTCGCCGTTGACGCGCACGCCGTTGTAGGACCCCAGGTCCTCGATCACCAGGGAGCTGTTCTCCCTCTTCAGGCGCGCGTGGCGGCGGGAGACGTTGCGCTCGGAGAGCTTGATGGTGTTCCCGTCCTGGCGTCCGATGGTGATCTCTTCGCGCACGAGAGGGACGACGGTCTTCCGTCCCTCGTCGTCCTCGATGATGAGCTTCATGAGGTCCTCCGCCGCGAAGCGCTTGACTGCCTCGAGGCGTGCGGTGAGCGAGGGCCTGCCGCGTAGCCCCCTCGGTGATCATCCTAGTGCAGATGGGCGCATGGACGGAAGAAGCGACTGTCGGGTCTCCGACGTCCAAGGATGCCGCGGTGCGTCCAGGGATGGCGCGCGAAATGCTGGCGGTTTCCGGCGTTCCGTGGGTGACGCTGCTCTTCCTGCTGGCGTGCAGCTGGGTGCTGCTGGCGGCCGGCGGGACGAAGGGCGCGCTGTCGGTTTCCGGGCTGCTCGCGTACGGCGCCAAGGCCATGCCGCTCATCCTCGATCGGGGAGAGACCTGGCGCCTGGTCTCGGCGAATCTCCTGCACAAAGACCTGCTGCACCTCGCTTTCAACGCCTTCGCCATCTGGAACGTGGGAGGCGCGCTGGAGCGGGCGGTGAGGCCGGCGGACTACCTGGCCCTGTTGATCTTCACCGCCCTGTCCACCACCGTGGCGTCCGCCGTCGGCGCCGATTCGATCTCGCTGGGGGCTTCGGGGATCGCGTTCGGGGTCCTGGGCGCGTCGGCCACCTTCGGCTGGCGGCGCGCGGTGCGCGGACGGCTGCGGGCACATTTCGGCCTCCGGCTCCTGCCGTGGCTGTTCGCGCTGTTCCTGGCCGGGCTGGGGTCCGCCGGCGTGGACAACTGGGGCCACGGGGGAGGGCTTCTGGCCGGAGCCGCGTGCGGGCTGTTCCTGACCCCGCGGAGCTGGCCGGGCGAAGCGGCGTCTCGCCGGCTGGCCGCCGCCAGCGGGGCGCTCTTGGGCACCGTTTCGATGGGAATGCTCGCCGCGCCCGCGCTTCCCCTGCTGGGCGGGGCGCGCGACGGTCCGTCGGGAAGCTCGGTGCAGGTGCCTCTCGGGTGGCGGAAGGCGGCCACCTCGCCCCAGGAGATCTCCTACACGAACGGGCTCACCACGCTGTGGCGGAGCTCGGTGACGCTCCTGTCCGTGCCGGGTTGCCGCGGGGCGGCCGACCTGGCCCGCGGCGCGGTGGCGAGGGACCTGTGGCGCCTCGCCGACGTGGGCGCGCTCCGGGCGGTCGACGTGGCCGAGGCGCAGCCCGATCGCCGGGCTGGATCGGTCCGAGTGGCCGCCACCCTGCTCGGGGAGGACGGGCAGGCCCATCTCGAGATGGTCTGCAAGGAGCGCGACCACGCGGCGCTGGCGGTGGTGGTGCTCCAGCCGCTGGCGGAACGTCCGACGCAGCTGGCGGAGCGGATCGCGGCCACGTTGCGCTGGCCGCCTCGACAGCAGCCGCCCTGATCGGCTGGGCTCCTCTACTTCGTCACGGCGAAGCGCGCGGAAGCCGAGCCGCGGAGACCGACCGCGTCGACGGCGGTGAGGACCGCCTCCGCCACCACGGCGGTGGGGTCCAGCGCGCCCGTGTCCACCGACATGCGGAAGGAACCGTCCATTTCGGGTGCCAGGGCCGTCGCGGGCGAGGTCTGCAGCGCCACCGTCGAGGCGTCGAACACGTGCGCCCGGAGATGGACGACCGTCCCCCGCGCGACTGCCTGCGAGGGGACGCTGCTCGCATCGATGAACACGCGCGGCGCGAGGTCGTCGACCGCCAGCGATCCGCTCAGCACGGTAGCGTGCCCCAGATCGTCGAGCACGGAGACGTCGAACGGGACCTTCGCCTCGATGCCCGAGGGAGCCAGCCGGAGCGGCACGTCGAAGCGGAGCCGCCCGCCCGTCTCCCGCGCCGGATCGAGCGCGGTGCCGTTGATCAGAAGCGATGCGGTCGCCTCCTCCACTCCTCCATGGGCGCGCTCCACGCGGACCCGCACTGTCGCGGTCTGCGCGCGGGCGAACAGCGCCGGCGGAAGCTCGTCGAAAGTGGCGCGCGGCGGGGCCTGGCAGACGCCTTCGGCGCAGAACAACCCGGGCGCTCCTCCCTCGCAATCCTCGTCCTGGCTGCAGCTTCCTCCCGGGTCCGGCACGCACCCGGCCAGCGCAAGCGCCAACACGGCTCCGCCGGCCGCATTCCTTACCACCACATTGCCACCGCCAGCGCCCCGAGCACGGCCGCGCCGGCCACCATGGCTTGCCCCGCGATCGTCTCTCTCCTGGCCCTCCCGTACCTCGGCCCATCCGACGCGTCGAGCTCCCCTGCCCCGAACCTGGCATGCAGGTCGTCCGATATCCTGGCCCCGTCCAACCACAGGATCGCTCCTCCGATGGCCAGCGCTCCCGCCCCGGCCGCGAACCAAGGCGCCGCTTTGGCCCACTTGGAGGGCGGTTTGTAAGTCTCGGCGTCCACTCCAACGGGCGGTGCCAGCGCAGCGGGCGGAATCGCTGTCGCTGTCCGTGTCGGTGTCGCTGTCGCTGTCGCTGTCGTTGTCGCTGTCGAGGTCGAGGGGTCGCTCGCCCCCACGGCGCTGCTCACGAGCAAACACAAAATGGTAGGGCCCCCTCGCACCCCGCCGATGCTCCCGCGCACCGCTCTGCCCGGTCAAGCCTCGCTCCTTGCCGCTCGGGGGAGGCCGTGTTACCCCGGCCGGGGATGGCGCGCTCCCCGAGATTGCACGCGACCGCACCCGAGACCGTTCCCGAGCTGCCTCCTCCGCAGTGGGGCGATGCGTTGCCCGCGCCGCTGCTCAAGACCCCCTGGCTGCGCTGGCTGGCTCCCCTCTCCGGGGAGCAACGCTGCCTGGTTGCGCTGTGCGCCTTCTCCGCTCTTCTCTTCATCCCCTGGCTGGGCGCGACCGGTCTGTGGGATCCCTGGGAGCCGCACTACGGCGAGGTGGCGCGCGAGATGATCGCTCGCGGCGACTACATCCATCCCTGGTGGGAGTCGGCCTACTTCTTCTCCAAGCCGGCGCTCGACCTGTGGCTGATGGCGGCGGGGATGCTCGCCGCGAACACCAACGGACCGGACCGCTGGGTGGGCATCTACACCGAGTGGGCCGTCCGCCTCCCCTTCGCGGTGATCTCCGCGCTCGGCGCGATCTTGATGTTCGTCGCGGCCAGCCGGCTCATCTCCCGCCGGGCCGCCCTGCTGGGGACGCTGGCGACGCTCACCTCGCCGCTCTTCGTGATGCTCGCGCGCCAGGCGGTCCCCGACCCGGTCTTCGTCGGGTTGCTCTCGGCCACGATGGCCTGCCTCCTGATCACGCTCTTCGCCGAAGAGGCCGGGGCGGGATGGGCGATCGCCTTCTACTGCTTCGTCGGCCTGGCGACGCTCTCCAAAGGCTTGCTCGGTTTCGCGCTGCCGGGGGCCGTGACGCTCCTCTATTGCATCGCGACAGGCGAATGGCATCGGCTGCGCCGCCTGCGCCTCGTCACCGGGACCCTCATCGTCCTCGCCATCGCCGCGCCTTGGTACCTGACGATGTTCGCCTTCCCGGGGAACGACGACGAGGGCAAGACCTTCTTCGAGCGCTTCATCATCCACGACCACTTCAAGCGGCTGGTCTCGGGCGTCTACACCAGCACTCCGGGCGGCGACTTCATCTACTTCATCGAGCAGCTCGGTTTCGACTGTTTCCCGTGGGTGTTCGCCCTTCCAGGCGCGCTGGGAAGCGTGCTCTCCGCTCGCGCGCTCCGGCCGCGGACCACCCGGGACCGGGCGCTGTTCTTCGTGCTGCTCTGGGTGCTGATCGGCTTTGCGGTGTTCGCCTTCAGCGCGACCAAGTTCCACCACTACGCATTCCCGGTGCTGCCGCCGCTCCTGCTCTTGTGCGGCGTCTGGCTCGAGCGCGTCCTGGACGAAGGGGTGCGCGCCCACGCCGGGGAGATCTTCGCCGGCGCGCTGGCCTACGCGCTCATCGCGCACGATCTGGCGCTGACGCCCAAGCACGTCACCGACATGTTCGTCTTCAACTACGACCGGCCCTACCCGGACCGCGAGACGGACCCGCGCCGCGTCTTCACCGTGCTCTTCACCGCCGCGGCGGCGGTCGCGCTCTCTCCCTGGCTCCTCGATCGAGCCGCGCAGGCCTGGCGGATCGTCCTGGCCCTGCCGCGCAAGGCCGGCCGGGCAGCGCTGCGGGCGGCCTGGCGCGAGCGGATGGATGGCCCGCCTCCCGCGACCGAGGAATCGCCGCAGGACCGGAAGATCCTGGTCGGCAGCCTCGCCGCCCTGGCCGTGGCGTTCGCCTTCTTCCTGGGCTGGTTCCACTGGCGCGCGCTGTCGCCCCACTGGACGCAGCGCGATCTCTTCTGGGACTACTATCACCAGGGCACGCTCGACGAGCCCATCGGGGCGTATCTGATGAACTGGCGCGGCGAGACGTTCTACTCGAAGAACCGGGTGCGGCAGCTCAAGGACAACCAGAAACTCGGCGAGTTCATGGCCGGCCCGGGCGAGCGAAAGTGGCTCCTGGTCGAGCACGCCCGGCTGACTCCGCTGCGCACCGCGCTGGGTCCCTCGGTCCGGCTTCGCGTGGTCGAGGCGCCCAACAACAAGTTCGCCCTCACCGTCGCCGAGCGGCGCGAGCAGGCGCAGCCCGTGCCTCCGCCCGGGGCGGGGCAGAGCGCCGCTGCGCAGTCGCCGCCGCTCGCTCCGGGCGGTCCGAGCGGAGGCACGCCGGGCCCCGCGGCGCAGCCGCCGCCGTCCACCACATTCGGCGCGCCGCCGTAGGAGAAGCACCGTGCCGGTCGTCCTGGTCGTCGACGACGAGCCAGCCATCCGCGAGAGCCTGGCCTTCGCGCTGCGCCGCGACGGCTTCGCCATCGAGGAAGCCGCCGCGCTTCGGGACGCGGAGCAGCGCGGCGCCGGCGCCGACCTGATCATCCTCGACCTGGTGCTCCCCGACGGCAGCGGCCTCGACTTCCTCCGCGCGCTGCGGGCGCGCTCCGACGTGCCGGT
>DATFTN010000208.1:0-21057 GCA_035261845.1 Myxococcales bacterium
ACGATGCGGCGGATCGGCTGCATGGTCACCTCGCCAGCTCCCGCGGGTCCGCGATACGGCCCACGACCGCGGCGGCAGCGGCGGTCAGCGGGCTGGCCAGGAAGGTGCGCCCGCCCTTGCCCTGGCGGCCTTCGAAGTTGCGGTTGCTGGTGCTCACCGCATACTGGCCGGGCTCGAGCTGGTCGCCGTTCATGGCGATGCACATCGAGCAGCCGGGCTCGCGCCACTCGGCGCCCGCGTCGGTGAAGATCCGATCCAGCCCTTCCGCCTCCGCGGCCTGCTTGACCCGGCGGGAGCCCGGGACGACCAGCGTCCGCACTCCCTTCGCCACCTTGCGGCCGCGCAGCACGCCGGCGGCGCCGCGCAGGTCCTCGATGCGCGAGTTGGTGCAGCTGCCGATGAACACCACGTCGACCTTCTGCCCGATCAGCGGCTGCCCGGGCCGCAGGTCCATGTAGCGGAGCGCCTTCTCCAGCGAGGCGCGCGCAGCGCCGTCGGGCACCGCGGCGGGATCCGGGACGCGCGCTCCCACCGGCAGCGCCATCCCTGGATTGGTCCCGTAGGTGATCATCGGCTCCAGCGCCGAGCCGTCGACGCTGACCGACCGGTCGTACGCAGCGCCCGGATCCGACGGGAGCTCGCGCCAACCCGCAACGGCCCGGTCCCAATCGGCGCCCTTCGGGGCGCGCGGCGTCTTCGCCAGGTAGGCGAAGGTGGTGTCGTCCGGCGCGATCATCCCCGCGCGCGCGCCCGCCTCGATGGACATGTTGCACACGGTCATCCGCTCTTCCATGGAGAGCGCCCGGACCGCGCTGCCGGTGTACTCGAGCGCGTGCCCCGATCCGCCGCCCACGCCGATGCGAGCGATGACCGCCAGGATGAGGTCCTTCGCCGTGACGCCGGGGCGCAGTCGCCCGTCGACGCGCACCTCCAGGGTGCGGGGCCGGCGCTGCAGCACGCACTGCGTGGCGAGGACGTGCGCCACCTCGCTGGTGCCGATGCCGAAGGCGAGCGCTCCGAAGGCGCCGTGCGTCGAGGTGTGGCTGTCGCCGCACACGATGGTCCGCCCGGGCTGGGTGAGGCCCAGCTCGGGGCCGATCACGTGGACGATGCCCTGCCCCTCGCTGCCCATCCCGTGCAGCTCGATTCCGAAGGTCGAGCAGTTCTCCTCCAGGCGACGCAGCTGCGCGGCCGCCTGCCGGTCGACGATGGCGAAGCGCTGCCCTCCCGGGGTGGTGGGGATCGAATGGTCCATGGTGGCGACGGTCTTGTCCGGCCGCCGGACCTCGAGGCCCCGCTCGCGCAGGACGTCGAACGCCTGGGGAGAAGTCACCTCGTGGACCAGGTGCAGGTCGACGTACAGGACCGCGGGCGAGTCCACCGTCTCGGGGGACACCAGATGCGCGTCCCAGACCTTCTCGAAGAGCGTCCTCGCCCTCACGTCCTCGCCTCGCTTCCCACGGGGTCGCGCCGCATCCGGAGGCTGGCCGCGATGCGATTGACCACTTCGATGAAGGCGCGCGCGCTGCCCACCAGCACGTCGGCGGCGTGGGCCGTGCCGCTGTAGGTGCGGTCGCGGTGCTGCACCTCGATGCGAACTTCGGCGTCGCCGTCCGAGCCGCCGATCTGGTAGTCGCGCACCCGGGCGGCTGTGCCGGTGATGCGCTCGATGGACCGGAACACGGCCTCCAGCGGGCTCTGGCCGCAGGCGGCGTCCTGGATTTCCTTGCCGTCGCGCGCGCGCAAGGTGACCGCCGCGGTGGCCAGCCCGCCGGCGCCGGAAGCGGTGCTGACGCCGAGCAGCTCCCACTGGCCGGCCGCCACTCCGTGCAGGACGCCGGCGATGACCGCCTCGAGATCGCCGTCGTGCAGCTCCTTCTTGTGGTCGGCGAGCTTCTTCACCTCGACGAACGCCTCTTCGAACTGGGAATCGTCGAGGCGGTACCCGAGCTGCTCCAGGCGGTGCCGGAGGAGATGGCGGCCGCTGTGCTTGCCCAGCACCAGCCGGCTGCTCTCGAACCCGACGTCGTCGGGGCGCATGATCTCGTAGGTGAGCGCGTTGGCGAGCACGCCGTGCTGGTGGATGCCCGCCTCGTGCGCGAACGCGTTCTGCCCGACCACGGCCTTGTTGGGGGCCACCGAGAACCCGCTCGCCTTCGCCACGGCGCGGCTGGCGGCGCACAGCTCCTGGGTGCGGATTCCCGTGCGCAGGCGGTAGTGGTCTGCGCGGGTGCGCAAGGCCATCACCACTTCTTCCAGCGAGCAGTTCCCGGCGCGCTCGCCGATGCCGTTGACCGTGCACTCCACCTGCCGGGCCCCGGCCTCCAGCGCCGCCAGCGTGTTCGCCACCGCCAGGCCGAGATCGTCGTGGCAATGGACGCTGAGCACCACCCGCTCGATGCAACGCACCCGGCGGCGCAGGTGCAGGATGAGCCCGGCGAACTGGGAGGGGATCGCGTAGCCGACCGTGTCGGGAACGTTGATCGTGGTGGCTCCAGCCTCGATCACCTTCTCCACGACCTCGCAGAGGAAGTCGGGCTCCGTGCGGGCGGCGTCCTCCGCCGAGTACTCCACGTCGTCGAAGCTCTCCCGCGCGTAGCGGATCGCCTCGACGGCCCGGCGCACCACCTCGGCGGTCCCGAAGCCCAGCTTGAACTCGCGGTGGATGGGGCTGGTAGCCAGGAAGACGTGGCAGCGCTTGCGCCTGGCGGGACGGAGCGACTCGGTGACGCGATCGATGTCCTCGCGGTTGGCCCGGGCGAGGGCGCACACGATCGGGCCCTCGATCTGCCGCGCGACCGCCCCGACCGCTTCGGAATCGCCCGGCGAGGCGGCCGGGAAGCCGGCCTCGAGCACGTCGACTCCCAGCGCCTGGAGCGCCCGCGCCACCTGGAGCTTGTGCGTGAGGTCCATCGCGGCCCCGGGGGCCTGCTCCCCGTCGCGCAGGCTGGTGTCGAAGACGATGACCCGGCGGTCGCTGCCGTTTTCGTGCTTGTCGGTCGCCGCCGCATTCGGCGGCGCAGCGCTCTTTGGACCTTGTGGCGTCATGGCATCCATTCAGGCCGCCATCCCGGCCTGGACCTTGACCTCGTTCACTTCCGCGCCGCGCCCCATCGCCAGCGGGCCGGTGCGGACCATCTCCGCGATTCCGTACGGGCGGACCACCTCGACCAAGGCGTCCACCTTGTCGGGAGCGCCGGTGATCTCCACCGTCAGCGTTTCCGGCGAGACGTCCACCACCCGGGCGCGGAAGAGGCCGCACAGGCGGAGCACCTCGGCGCGCTTGTCCGGGGGCACGCGGGCCTTGACCAGCGCGAACTCGCGGGCCACCGCGGCCGCGCCGGTCAGGTCCTGCACCTGGAGCACGTCGACCAGCTTCTCCAGATTCGCCTGCACCCGGCAGGCGGTGTCCGCGTCGGAGTTCACCACCAGCGTGATCCGCGAGACCCCCGGGCGCTCGGTGGTGCCCACCGTGAGCGAGGAGATGTTGAACCCGCGGCGGCGGAACAGCGACACCACCCGGTTCAACGCCCCAGGCCGGTCCTCCACGGTGGCGACGAACGTATGGGCGACGGCGGTCTTCATCATGTCCTCCGGACTACGGGTCGGAACCCGTTTCGAGCATCGGGGTGGGGCGGCGGATCATGTCGCGCAGGTCCGTGTTGGCCGGGACCATCGGGTAGACGCTGTCTTCCTGCTCGACGCGGAAATCGACCACGGCCGTGCAAGAGGATTTCTGCGCCCGCGCGACCGCGCCCTCGACCTCCTCGCGGGCGGTGACGCGCAGGCCGAGAAGCCCGTGGGCCTCGGTCAGCTTGACGAAGTCGGGGCTGATCAGCGGCGTGGCCACGTAGCGGCGGCTGTAGAAGAACTCCTGCCACTGCCGGACCATCCCCAGGTAGCCGTTGTTGATGATGGCCACGTTGAGCTTCAAGCTCTCCTGGGCGCAGGTGGACAGCTCGCAGGCGGTCATCTGGAAGCCGCCGTCGCCGGCCACCACCCAGATCTCGTCGTCGGGGCGGGCGAAGCGCGCGCCGATCGCCGCCGGCAGCGCGAAGCCCATGGTGCCCAGGCCGCCCGAGGTGATGAGCGAGCGCGGGCGCTCGTGCTTGTAGTACTGCGCTTCCCACATCTGGTGCTGGCCGACGTCGGTGACCACCAGCGCGCGGCCCGAGGTGAGCCTCCACAGATCGTGCAGCACGTGCGCGGCGAACAGCCGGCCGGAGTGCGGCATGGACTGGATGTCGCGGACCGCCGAGTCGCCCTTCATCTCGGCGATCCGCGCGTGCCACGAGCTGCGCGGGCGGGAGCGCACCCGCCCGAGCAGCTCGTGCAAGGCCCACGCCGCGTCGCCCATGAGCGCGACGTCGACCTTTACGTTCTTGTTGATTTCCGAGGGATCGATCTCCACGTGAATCTTGCGGGCGTTCACCGCGTACGTGCTCAGCTTCCCGGTGACCCGGTCGTCGAACCGCATCCCCAGCGCGATGAGCAGGTCGGCTTCCTGGATGGCCTTGTTCACCCAGGCCTCGCCGTGCATGCCCATCATCCCCAGGCTGAGCGGGTGCGAGGCCGGGAAGCCTCCCAGGCCCAGGAGCGTGCACGCCACCGGGACGCTGGTCTTTTCCGCGAACTCGATCAGCAGATCGCTCGCCCCCGAGCGCACGATGCCCTGCCCGGCCAGGACCAGAGGCCGCTCCGCCCCGTCGATCAGCGCGGCGGCACGGTCGAGGTCGGCGGGAGGCGAGGGCCGGGCCTTGCGGCCCGAGCGCGGCGCGGGCCCGTCGCCCGGATGGAACTCGAAGGCTGCCTGCTGCGCGTCCTTGGTGACGTCGACGTGCACCGGGCCGGGGCGGCCGGAGCGAGCCAGGTGGAAAGCCTCGCGCAGGGTCGGATAGATCTCCTCCGCGCGGGTGACCAGGTAGTTGTGCTTGGTGATGGGCAAGGTGACGCCGGTGATGTCCGTCTCCTGGAAGGCGTCGCTGCCCAGCACCGCCGACGAGACCTGGCCGGTGATGCAGACGATCGGCGACGAGTCCATCATCGCGGTGGCGATGCCCGTGACCAGGTTGGTCGCGCCCGGGCCGGAGGTGGCGATCGCGACGCCGACCTTTCCCGAGGCCCGCGCGTAGCCGTCGGCCATGTGGGCGGCGCCCTGCTCGTGGCGCACCAGCACGTGCCGGATGGGGTAGCCGGGCATCGCGTCGTAAGCCGGCATGATCGCGCCGCCCGGGTAGCCGAAGACGGTCTCGACGCCCTCGCCGACGAGGGCTTCCCAGATCGCCTGTGAGCCTGTGCGCTTCATGTCGACCTTTCCGGCACTTCGAGAAAAAAAAGCCCCCGCGACCTGGTGGGGTGCGGGGGCTCTCACTTCGGATCGCTGTCAGCGTCAGAAGGGGGGCCCGCACCCCTTGGTAAGGAGGGCAATCGAGATGATGCCGCTAAGGACGAGGCCGGACGGCGCCGCGGCGGGCTTGCAGATCGCGCTGGCCGTCCGATCAGGCATGGTCGCGTAGTCCTAGTCCCCAGGTGCCGGTATGTCAAGCAAGCCTTTAGGGCGCACGCGCATCGAGGCGCGACGGGGCCAGCTTGCCGCGGGGTACGGCCGTGATCGCCCGCTCGCGGAAGCGCCGGGGATCGATCGCGTACTTCCGCACCTTGTAGCCGATGATCCGCTCGGTGCTGCCCAGCAGCCGCGCGGCCTTCGCGCAGTTGCCCCGCGCGCTCTTGAGGGCATCGAGGATCAGGTCCTTCTCGTACTGCTCGACGGCGTCGTTGAGGGAGGTCTGCATCACCGTTCCGGAGGCCTCGGCCGTCTGCAGCGTGGGCGGCAGATGGTGTCCATGGATCACGTTGCCGTCGCAGGTGAGCACCGCCCTCTCCAGGGTGTTCTCCAGCTCGCGGACGTTGCCGGGCCAGTGGTAGCTCATCAGCATGTCGATGGCGGGCGTGGAGATGCGCCGGATGATCTTCTTGTGCTGCCGCGCGTACTTGGCGAGGAAATGGTCGGCGAGCAGCATGATGTCGGGCTTGCGGTCGCGCAGGGGCGGAACGAAGATCGAGAAGACGTCGAGCCGGTAGTAGAGGTCCTCGCGGAACTGCCGCTCGGCGATCGCCTTTTCCAAATCCCGGTTGGTGGCGGCGATCAGGCGGACGTCGACCTTCACGGTCTCGGTGCCGCCCAGCCGCTCGAATTCCTTCTCCTGGAGGACGCGCAGGAGCTTCACCTGGGTGGCGAGGTTCAGCTCTCCCACTTCGTCGAGGAACAGGGTGCCGCCGTCGGCCAGCTCGAACCGCCCGCGCTTGCGGGCCATGGCGCCGGTGAAGGCCCCCTTCTCGTAGCCGAACAGCTCCGACTCGATCAACGTGTCGGGGAGCGCCGCGCAGCTCACCTTGACGAACGGCTTGTCCTTGCGCGGCGAGTTGTAGTGGATGGCGTGGGCGATCAGCTCCTTGCCGGTGCCCGACTCGCCGCGGATGAGCACCGTGGTCCCGGTCCGGGCGACCTGCGCGATCTGCTCGTACGCCTGGCGCATGGGACCGCTGGTGCCGATCAGGTTGGAGAAGTCGTAGCGCTGCTGCAGCTCGTGCTTGAGGTGGACGTTCTCGTCGAGGAGCCGCTTGCGCTCGTCCTCGATGGTCCGGCGGGCCTGGAAGGCCTGCGCGATCATCGCCGCCACCACCGAGAAGAACCGGACCCCGGCGTCGTAGTCGCGCCCGGGGTCGAACTCCAGGTCCACGGCCAGCGCTCCCAGCGGCGCGCGGTTCAGCGCGATCGGCACGCAGACGTAGCTCAGCTCCGGCATCCCCGGCCGCTTGCGCTGCACCGCCCGGTTGAGGAAGAGCGGCTCGCGGCTGATGGCCGGCACCACGATGGGTTTTCCGCTCTGCACCACCCGGCCGGTGATTCCCTCGCCCACCCGGTAGCGGGCGAGGCGCCCCTCGGCGCTGATGCCGACCGAGGCGTCGATGCGGATCTCGCGTCCGTCGGGGTCGAGCACCATCACCGCGCTGCGCACGGCCTCGTGGTCGCGCTCGAGCTTCTCCAGCACCCGCTCCAGCGTGTGGCGCAGGTCGGCCGCGCTGGACAGCGCCTGGCTGATCTCCTGGAGCGTGGTGAGCCTGCGCAGCTCGGTCCTGGGCTCGGTCGCGCGCTTCGCCATTGCCCCAGGGTAGGCGCGACGGCGGAGGCGCCGCAAGTGCGGCGACGAATTTGTAGCCGGGTCCGACGATTCCGACAGCTTTGTCGGACCCGGCGAGGCGAGCCTCTTCATTCCTGGATCTGCACGCCCAGCTGGTACGAGGTGGTGCTGGCCGCCGTGGGCGGGTCGCGGTGCTGGATGACGAAGGCCAGCCGGGTGTTGTGGCCGTCGATGATGTAGTTGAGCCCCCCGTCGAGGACCCGGGTGGGATCGCCTCCGGCCGTGGGGGTCAGCTGCTGCCAGCGCACCATCGGCTGCACCTGGCCGAACACGACCTTGGGGGCGAACAGGTAGCTGGCCAGCGCGTACCAGCTCCAGCCCTGGGCCCCCTTGTTGAAGTTGTAGTACGCGCCTTCCAGGGTGAGCGTGTCGGCCCAGGGGAGGCGCCTCTCGAAGAGCAGGTCGAAGTTGAACCCGAGCAGGTCGTTGCGGGCGAAGACGGGCGCCCCGGTGGAGTCGATGCCGATCTGGGTGGCGGCCCCCAGCTGCTGGTACTGTACCGCGCCGCCCAGGGCCAGCACGTTCTTCCTGCCGTAGTACGTGCTGCTGTTGTAATAGCCCGGCTCCGGATCGAGGAAGTTGTAGACCAGCCTTCCCGCGTAGAGCAGTTGCGAAGCCGGCGTGTTGGAGCCCAACGTGAACACACCGCCCTGGTACTTGAACTTTCCCTTCTCGAGCTGGCCCCAGACCGCCCCTCCGTCGGCGCGGCCGGCGTAGATCGACGGGTAGCCGTTCACCCCGTCCGGGAAGTTCCATGCGTTCTGGTAGTACGGACCGCTCAGGTTGGCCCGGTCCGAGGGAGGCAGGAAGCGTCCGAACCACACGTTGAACAGGTCGTTGGCCTCGAATTTCCCCACCGCGTCGAGCACCCGGATGCGGCTGTTGTCCGAGTTGTTCAGGTCGAGGTTCCCCTCGAACTTGAGCAGCGGGTGGACCTGTCCGCTGATGTACGGCCGGATGTCCAGGGTGGTGATGCCCACGTTGTCGCTGGTGTTGGCCTGGGTGCTCGCATCGACGGAGCCGCCCAACCGCAGGCCTACGCCCAGGGAGAGCGTCTTCGGGGCCGGAGCGGCAGCGGGGACGGCAGGCGCGGACTCGGCGGCGGCCGCGGGCGCCGGAGCCGGCTCGGCGCGGACCGCGCCCGCGAAGACGAAGGAGAGTCCGAGGAGAGGCAACACGAATCGCGCAGCGTTCGTCATTCCATCCTCCTGGAAGCGGTTTGCGACCGTCACTGCGCCGAGGCGCGCTTCTCGTTGCCCGCGATGAAGGGGCTCCAAGGCTGCGCGCGGATGGTCTTGTCCGTCTTCCAGACCACGTCGAACTGACCGTTCGACTGGACCTCTCCGATCATCACCGGCTTCCAGAGGTGGTGGTTCTGCTCGTCCATCTTGAGCGTGTACCCGGAGGGCGCCGCGAAGGTCTGTCCCGCCATCGCCTTGCGGACCGCGTCGACCGAGGTGGTGCCGGCCTTCTGCACCGCCTGCGCCCACATGTGGATGCCCACGTACTCGGCTTCCATCGGGTCGTTGGTGACCCGCCCGTCCCCGCCGGGCAGCTTGTTCTTCTTCACGTACGCCTTCCACTTGGCGATGAACTCCGTGTTGACGGGGTTCTTCACCGACATGAAGTAGTTCCAGGCGGCGAGATGGCCGACCAGAGGTCTGGTATCGATGCCTCGCAGCTCCTCCTCACCGACCGAGAACGCCACCACCGGGATGTCGGTGGCCTTGAGGCCCGCGTTGCCCAGCTCCTTGTAGAAAGGCACGTTCGAGTCGCCGTTGATGGTGGAGATGACCGCGGTGCGGCCGCCCGCGCCGAACGCTTTGATCTGCGCGACGATCGTCTGGTAATCGCTGTGCCCGAACGGCGTGTAGATCTCCTGGATGTCCTTCTCGTCCACCTTCTTCGCCTTGAGGAACGCCCGCAGGATCTTGTTGGTGGTGCGCGGGTAGACGTAGTCGGTGCCCAGCAGGAAGAAGCGGGTGGCCCCGCCGCCTTCCTTGGACATGAGGTATTCGACCGCCGGGATCGCCTGCTGGTTGGGCGCGGCGCCGGTGTAGAAGACGTTCTGCGACAGCTCCTCGCCCTCGTACTGCACCGGGTAGTAGAGCAGCCCGTTCAACTCCTCGAAGACGGGCAACACCGACTTGCGCGAGACGGAGGTCCAGCAGCCGAACACGGCCGCCACCTTGTCCTGGGTGAGAAGCTGGCGGGCCTTCTCGGCGAAGAGTGGCCAGTTGGAGGCGGGATCGACGACGACCGGCTGGATCTTGCGGCCGAGCACGCCGCCTTTCGCGTTGATCTCGTCGATGGTCATGAGCGCGACGTCCTTCAGCGAGGTCTCGCTGATGGCCATCGTGCCGGACAGCGAGTGCAGGATGCCGACCTTGATCGGCTCGGCGGCGCGGGCCTGCGAGGCCGCGCCCAGGACGGCGCAGCAGAGGGCCAGACGGACTGCTGCTCGACGGATGTTCATTGTCTCTCCAGTCAGGGGGAAAGCGAGCTCTGGATCGGGGGCATGCACTGCCGCGTGCAGGTGGAGCAAGATCGGAGCCACACCGCGTCTCCCTGCGCGAACCCCGCGGGACCACCGTGCTGATTCGACAGTTGCGAGCTGCAAGTCGCGGTCGCGTCGATCCTTGCTATTTGCAACAATTTGGTAGGATCTTCGTTACTCACCTACAAAATCGTCTGTCGGAGTCACTGGCGGGCGGACGGCGTGTGGTGTTAAAGGACCGCTCCAGGAGACCTACGATGCGCTCCGCGCCACAGGTGCCTTCCCTGGCGCTCGCCATCGCCGCGGCCGCGTGTCTCGCCGCGCGCGGGGCCTCGGCCCTCGACCCCGCGGGCTTGGAGAAGCTCGCTTCCGGCGACGGCGCCGCCAAGCTCGCGGCCGTGAAGGAGGCGGTGGTCTCGGCAGACGTTTCTTCCCTCCCCGTGCTGAGGGCGCTGCTCGAGGGGCGGCTGGCGATCGCCGCCGGACGGGCGGTGGTGGAGGAGGACGGCGCCTGGTTCGATCCGCTCACGCGGCGATCTGCGCAGCTGGCCGCGGCCGACGTCGAGAAGGTCTCCATCAACAACCGCCTGCGGCGCA
Organism: Myxococcales bacterium; assembly: GCA_035261845.1. Classification (GTDB taxonomy): domain Bacteria; phylum Myxococcota; class Myxococcia; order Myxococcales; family 40CM-4-68-19; genus VBKO01. Next base: position 10,297 of record DATFTN010000208.1, read on the forward strand.
CCCTCGAGCGCGCCATCGCCGCGTTGGGTCTCTTCGCTCCGGGAGCGGCGGATCGCCTCCGCGCCGCGCGCACGCTGCAGGAAGGCGCCGACGAGGACCTGCTGCCGTTGCTCGACCGCGTCCTCTCCCAGGAGAAGGACGCCCAGGTCCGGGACGCGGTCCGCTCGATCCAAGGCGCGCTGCTGCTCGACAGCCGGGACCGCGACAAGCGGCTGGCGGCGGTGGAGGCGCTCCTGCGGGCGCCCAGCACCCGCAGCAAGCGGCTCCTGATCGAGCGGCTGGGCGCGGGTCCCTCCGATCCCGGCGCGGAGCAGGACCCCGCCGTGCGCGACGCGATCTCTCGCGCGGTGAAGGACATCGACGGATCGCTGCTCCGCGCCGAGGTGGTCGGCTGGATCTTCGGAGGCCTGAGCCTGGGAAGCGTGCTGCTCCTCGCCGCCCTGGGCCTCGCCATCACCTTCGGGCTGATGGGCGTCATCAACATGGCGCACGGCGAGCTGCTGATGATCGGCGCCTACGCCACCTACGTGGTCCAGTCGCTCTTCCGCGCCCACCTGCCCGGCGCGTTCGACTGGTACCTGCTCGCGGCCGCGCCGGCCGCGTTCCTGGCCGCGGCGCTGGTCGGGATGGTCCTGGAGATCACCGTGGTACGCGCCCTCTACGGGCGGCCGCTGGAGACGCTGCTCGCCACCTGGGGCGCGAGCCTTCTCCTCATCCAGGCAGTGCGCAGCACCTTCGGAGCGCAGAACGTCGAGGTGGCGAACCCGTCGTGGATGTCGGGCGGGGTGACCGTGATGTCCGGGCTGGTGCTGCCCTACAACCGCATCGCGATCGTCGCCTTCGCCATCCTGGTCCTCTTCGTCGTCTGGCTGCTGATCGAGCGCACCCGCCTGGGTCTGCTGGTGCGCGCCGTGATGCAGAACCGCGGGATGGCCGCGGGACTGGGCGTCGCGACGCCTTGGGTCGACCTGCTCACCTTCGCGCTGGGGGCCGGAATCGCCGGACTGGGCGGGTGCGCCCTCTCTCAGATCGGCAACGTGGGCCCCGAGCTGGGCCAGGGCTTCATCGTCGACTCCTTCATGGTGGTGGTGCTGGGCGGCGTGGGGCAGCTGGCCGGCACGGTGCTGGCCGCCGCCGGGCTGGGCCAGGTGAACAAGCTGCTCGAGCCGTTCGCCGGGGCGGTGCTGGCGAAGATCGCGGTGCTCGCCTTCATCATCCTGTTCATCCAGCGCCGCCCGCAGGGCCTGTTCGCGCCCCGCGGCCGCGCCGCGGAGGAAACGTGACCGGCGTGTTCGCGACGGCCCGCCCGCTGGAGTCGCGCCGGGCAATCGCCGCCGTGCTCGCGGCCTACGGCGTGCTGGTGATCGTCGTTCCGGTCTTGAACCTGGCGGTCCCCGCGGGCAGCGCCCTCCACGTGTCCGACTACACGGTCACGCTGATGGGGAAGATCCTCTGCTACGCCATCGTGGCGCTCGCGGTCGACCTCATCTGGGGCTTCACGGGAATCTTGAGCCTGGGGCACGGCCTCTTCTTCGCGCTGGGCGGCTATGCGATGGGCATGTACCTGATGCGCTCCATCGGGCGCGAAGGCGTCTACCAGAGCGACCTGCCCGACTTCATGGTGTTCCTCGACTGGAAGCAGCTGCCCTGGTACTGGGCCGGCTCCGATCGGTTCTGGCAAGCCTGCCTCTTCGTCGTCCTCACGCCCGGCCTGCTGGCCCTGGTGTTCGGCTGGTTTGCCTTCCGTTCCCGCATCCGCGGCGTCTACTTCTCCATCATCACGCAGGCGCTGACCTTCGCCTTCATGCTGCTCTTCTTCCGCAACAACACCGGGTTCGGCGGGAACAACGGGTTCACCGACTTCAAGCGCATCCTGGGTTTCCCCATCGCCAACCCGCGCACCAAGGTCGCGCTCTACGCGCTCAGCGCCACCGCGCTGCTCGGCGGGCTGGCGATCTGCCGCTCCTTGGTGCTGTCCAAGTTCGGGCGCGTCCTGACCGCCATCCGCGACGAGGAGAGCCGCCTGCGCTTCTGCGGCTACGACCCGGTCGGCTACAAGCTGTTCGTCTGGACGCTGTCCGCGGTGATGTGCGGGATCGCCGGCGCCCTGTACGTGCCCCAGGTCGGCATCATCAACCCGAGCGAGATGTCGCCCGCGAACTCGATCGAGATCGCCATCTGGGTAGCGGTGGGCGGCCGGGGCTCGCTGATCGGACCCGTCCTGGGAGCGGCGCTGGTGAACGGGGCCAAGAGCTGGCTGACGGTGAGCTTCCCCGACCTGTGGCTGTACTTCCTGGGCCTCCTCTTCATCCTGGTCACCCGCTACCTGCCTCGCGGCGTGGTCGGCGTCCTGGCGCGAGGTCAGACACCGTGAGGCTCGACACTGCGCAGGGTCCGGTCCTGTACCTGGACGGCGTGACGGTCAGCTTCGACGGCTTCAAGGCGCTCGCCGGGCTGAACCTGATCATCGAGCCCGGCGAGCTCCGTTGCATCATCGGTCCCAACGGCGCCGGCAAGACGACCATGATGGACGTGATCACCGGAAAGACGCGGCCCGACACGGGCGACGCGTACTTCGGCCAGGCGAACGATCTCACCCGCCTCTCGGAAACGGAGATCGCCGAGCTGGGCATCGGGCGGAAGTTCCAGAAGCCGACCGTGTTCCGCAATCACACGGTGTTGGAGAACCTCGAGCTGGCGCTGAAGACCGACAAGAGCGTCTTCCGGACGCTCGGCGCGAGGCTCACCCCGCAGCAGGCGGACCGCATCGACCACGTCCTGGACGTGATCGGCCTGCGCGCGCAGGCCCAACGGCTGGCGGACCTCCTCTCGCACGGGCAGAAACAGTGGCTGGAGATCGGGATCCTCTTGATGCAGGAGCCCAAACTGCTCCTGCTCGACGAGCCGGTGGCCGGCATGACCGACGAGGAGACCGCCCGCACCGGCGAGCTGCTCCAGTCGCTGGCCGGACGCCACTCGCTGGTGGTGGTCGAGCACGACATGCACTTCGTCGACAGCATCGCGCGCACGGTCACGGTGCTTCACGAAGGAAAGGTGCTGGCGGAGGGGACCATGGAGCGGGTGCGGGAGGATCCGCGCGTGGTCGAGGTGTATCTGGGAAGGTAGTCGCCGCCGTATTCGGCGGCGCTATGCTTGGGCGCGGACGTCGTGGAGAAAATGCCGGAGATGCTCGAGCTTCGGGGACTCAATCAGTTCTACGGCGGGAGCCACACGCTTCGCGGGATCGATCTGTCCGTGCCTGCCGGCACCTGCACCGCGCTGCTGGGCCGCAATGGCGTGGGCAAGACCACCCTGCTGCGCTGCCTGATGGGGCTCTTGCCGGTGCGGTCCGGCCGGATCGCTTTCGAAGGCGCGGACATCGCGCATCTCACCGCCTACCAGCGTGCCCGCCTGGGGATCGGCTACGTGCCGCAAGGCCGCGAGATCTTCCCCCGCCTCACCGTGGCGGAGAACCTGGCGGTCGGCGAGGCGGCGGCCGGCCCCGCGCGGCCCATGGCCTCGCGCGACGAGGTCGAGGCCCTCTTCCCCGTCCTCCGCTCGATGCAGAGGCGGCGCGGCGGCGATCTCTCCGGCGGCCAGCAGCAGCAGCTCGCCATCGCCCGCGCCCTGGTGGCCCGCCCCAAGCTGCTCCTGCTCGACGAGCCCACCGAAGGCATCCAGCCGTCGATCGTGAAGGACATCGAGCGGGTCCTCCGGGTCCTGCTCGAGCGGGGGATGACCATCCTGCTGGTCGAGCAGTACGTCGATTTCGCGAAATCGCTCGCGCAGCACTACGCGATCCTCTCGCGCGGGCAGGTGGTCGACCGGGGAGAGGTGGCGAACCTGGACACCGACGAGGTACGACACCACCTGGCGGTTTGAGGCCGAGGAGCGTCCGGTGAGGGTCTTCGCGGAGCGGCGGACGGAGGGCGACACGCCGGCGCGGCTCTCGTTCCGCCGGGCCGGGCCCCGCACCGTCGTCGAGGCCGCGTTCGCGACCAGTCCCTTGCGCGTCCTCACTCCCCGCAACCACGGCCGGGCCGCCTGGGCGTACACCAGCACGCTGGGCGGAGGCATGGTCGACGGCGACGCCGTCCGGCTGCGCCTCGAAGTCGGCCCGGGCGCCGCGGCGGTGCTGGCGACGCAAGGACAAAACCGCGTCTACCGCTCGATTCGCGGGTGCCGCAGCGAGCTCGCCGCGGAGGTCGGCGAGGGAGGTTTTTTGGCGCTCCTGCCGGACCCCACGGTGTGCTTCGCCGGCGCCCGGTACCAGCAGAAGACCGAGCTGCGGCTCGCGCCCGCCGCGGCCGCTGTCGCCGTGGACGTGCTCGCGTCCGGCCGCAGCGCCCGCGGCGAGCGGTGGGCTTTCTCCGAGTACCGGGGCGAGCTGTCCTTGCAGAGCGTGGATCGCCTCCTTCTCCGGGAGCGCCTCCTCCTCGACCCTGCCCACGGTGCCCTCGCCGAGCGCCTCGGCCGATTCGATGCGATCTGCACCGTGCTGCTCGCCGGCGACTCCCTCCGCGCTGAACGCGACGAGCTCGCCCGGCGGATCTGCGCTTCGCCGCTGCGCGCGCGAGCGGACCGGATCGAGCAGGCGAACGAGCTGGAGGGCGCCCTCCTCGTCCGGATCGCGGCCGTCTCGCTGGAAGATGCGCTCCGTACCGTCCGCGGCCACCTGTACTTCTTGCCCCATCTCCTCGGCGACGACCCTTGGGCGCGCCGGCCATGACTCCCGCTCGACTGCTGTTGACGCAGCGCGTCCCGTCCCGGGACGGGACGCATTGCGTCAGCGGCGCCGGTCCGCAACTGCTTCGATTCGAGCTCGCCGCCAGCGCCGAGGTCGATACTCCCTCTGAAAAGCAACGGAGACAAACGGTAGCGCCTCCTTGGACGTGGAGTGCGGGATCGATCCTCCTCGACCCGGCGGCGCGCCCGAGATGAGAGGTGACCAATGATGAGCGCCCCCCGCAGACGAGGCACGCCATGCACCTGAACCCTCGCGAGATCGACAAGCTGCTGCTGCACGGCGTGGGCTTCCTCGCGCAGAAGCGCCTGGCGCGCGGGCTCCGCCTGAACCATCCCGAGGCGGTGGGGCTCATCGCCGCCCAGCTCCTGGAGTTCATCCGCGACGGCCGCAGCGTCGCCGAGCTGATGGACCTGGGCCGGCGCCTGCTCGGCCGCGCGGAGGTGATGGACGGCGTCCCGGAGATGATCGCCGAGGTGCAGGTGGAGGGCACCTTCGCCGACGGGACAAAGCTGGTCACCGTGCACCACCCGATCGTGCTCGAGCACGGCGACCTCGCGCTCGCTCTGCAGGGAAGCTTCCTCCCCGTGCCCGACCGCGGGCGCTTCGCAGGGGTCAACGAGGCGCCTGTCCCCGGCGAGGTGATCCCCCAGCCCGGGGAGATCGCGCTCAACGAGGGCCGGGAGTCCGTCGCGCTGGCCGTGACCAACCTGGGCGATCGCCCCATCCAGGTCGGCAGCCACTACCACTTCTTCGAAACGAACCGCGCGCTCTCGTTCGATCGCGGCAAGGCGTACGGAATGCGCCTCGACATCCCTGCCGGAAACGCGGTGCGGTTCGAGCCGGGCGAACGCAAGACCGTGCAGCTGGTCGCGCTCGCCGGCGCCAGGGTGGCGCGCGGCGGGAACGCCATCGCCAGCGGACCCCTCGAAGGGGCGGGGAGGGCCAGCGCGGCTGCGGCCGCCGTCGCCCGGGGATTCGCCCACGCGGAGGAGAAGCAGTGACCCGCCACATCCAGCGCCGGCACTACGCGGATCTGTTCGGCCCGACCCGCGGCGACCGCGTGCGATTGGGCGACACCAACCTGGTCGCCGAGGTGGAGCGCGACCACACCGTCTACGGCGACGAGTGCAAGTTCGGCGGCGGAAAGGTCCTGCGCGACGGCATGGGCCAGAAGGCGGGCGCCAGCGAGGCCGAGGCGCTCGACTGCGTCATCACCAACGCGCTCATCGTCGACTGGACCGGCATCGTCAAGGCGGACATCGGGATCAAGGACGGCCGCATCGCCGGCATCGGCAAGGCGGGAAACCCCGACGTGATGGCGGGCGTCACTGCCGGCATGACGGTCGGCGTGACCACCGAGGCGATCGCCGGCGAAGGCCTGATCGTCACGGCGGGCGGAGTGGACACGCACATCCACTTCATCTCGCCGCAGCAGGCGTTCGAAGCGGTGGCGAGCGGCATCACCACCTGGGTCGGCGGCGGGACCGGTCCGGCCACCGGGACGAACGCGACCACCTGCACCCCGGGCTCGTGGAACATCGCCCGCATGCTGCAGGCGACCGACGATCTCCCGCTCAACATCGGCTTCACCGGCAAGGGCAACACTTCGCTGCCGCAGGGCCTCTTGGAACAGATCCGCGGCGGGGCGATCGGCCTCAAGCTCCACGAGGACTGGGGCACCACGCCCGCCGCCATCGACTGCTGCCTTTCCGTCGCGGAAGGCGAGGACGTGCAGGTGACCATCCACACCGACACGCTGAACGAGTCGGGCTACGTCGACGACTCGATCGCCGCGTTCAAGGGCCGCACGATCCACACCTACCATTCCGAGGGAGCCGGTGGCGGGCACGCTCCGGACATCATCCGGGTCTGCGGGGAACCGAACGTGCTGCCCAGCTCCACCAACCCGACCCGTCCCTTCACCGTGAACACGCTCGACGAGCACCTCGACATGCTGATGGTCTGCCACCACCTCGACCGGGAGATCCCCGAGGACGTCTCCTTCGCGGAGAGCCGGATCCGCGGCGAGACCATCGCCGCGGAGGACATCCTCCACGACCTGGGCGCGATCAGCATGATCTCCAGCGACAGCCAGGCGATGGGGCGGGTGGGCGAGGTGATCGCGCGCACCTGGCAGACTGCCCACAAGATGCGCGAGCAGCGGGGACGGTTGGGGGAGGAGAAGGGGGACAACGACAACCTGCGCATCCGGCGGTACGTAGCGAAGTACACGATCAACCCCGCGCTCTCGCACGGGATGGCGCACGAGATCGGCTCCGTCGAGCCGGGGAAGGTCGCCGACCTGGTGCTCTGGCGGCCCGCGCTGTTCGGCGCGCGGCCCGAGCTGGTGATCAAGGGCGGCTTCATCGCCTGGTCGCAGATGGGCGACCCGGGCGCCTCCATCCCCACGCCGCAGCCCAACTACATGCGGCCGATGTTCGGCGCGATGGGGCGGGCGACGGGCGCCACCGGCATCGCCTTCGTCTCCCGGCGCGCAGCCGCCGAGGGCACGGTGCAGAAGCTGGGGCTCGGCAAGCGGATCGCCGCCGTGCGCGGATGCCGCAAGCTCGGCAAGCGCGACATGAAGCTGAACGACGCGCTGCCGGCCATCTCGGTCGATCCGGAGACGTACGAGGTGCGCGCCGACGGCGAGCTGCTCCGCTGCGAGCCGGCGAGGCGGCTCCCTCTCGCGCAGCTGTACTCGCTGTTCTAGTCGCCGCCGATAGGGCGGCGCTATGCTTTTCACGTCGCGGACGTAGCGGGATGCGATCAGAGGCACACATGAAAGTTTCGTGGCTGATGCTCCAGCTCTCCGATTCGGCGCTGCCGACGGGTGGGTTCGCACACTCCGGCGGGCTGGAGGCGGCGGCGCAGCAGGGAGAGGTGAGGACGGCCGCCGACCTGCGCCGGTTCTTGCGCGACGCCCTCTGGCAGACGGGCAACTACGTGCTGCCGCTGGCCTCGGCGGCGCACGCCGACCCGGGCGCCCTGCCCCGCCTCGATGCCCGTGCAGACGCCTTCTTGGTCAGCCGCGTCGCGAACCGGGCAAGCCGCACGCAGGGGCGTGCGTTCGTCGACACCTGCGCGCGAATCTTTCCCGGCGAGCTGTCGCTCTTGCGCGAAGACGCGCGAAAGGCCGGGCTCCTGCTCCACCATGCGCCTCTCTCCGGCGCCGTGCTGGGCGTCCTCGGCGTCGAGCGGACGCATGCGCAGCAGCTCCTGCTCTCCCTGGCGCTGCGCGGCCTGCTCTTCGCCGCTGTCCGCCTCGGGATCGCGGGCACTCACGAGGCGCAGAGGATGCAGCACGAGCTTTCGCCCGCGCTCGACGAGGTCCTGGCCGCCTGCGGCGAGCTGCAGGAGGACGACGTCGCGCAGACCGCTCCGCTCCTGGACCTGTTCGGCTCCACGCACGACCGGCTCTATTCCAGGCTCTTCCAATCTTGAGGCAGCCATGCACGAACACGAGCACGAGCATCCCCACGACGAGGATCCGGGCCGCTTCGCGGAGCGGGACGCGCCGCTGCGGCGGGACTACGCGGCACGCGCCTTCACCGTCGGCATCGGAGGGCCGGTCGGCAGCGGCAAGACCGCGCTGGTCCTGGCCCTCTGCCGGGCGCTGCGCGCCCGGCACAGCCTGGGGGTGGTCACCAACGACATCTTCACCCGCGAGGACGCCGAGTTCCTGGTGCGCAACCAGGCCCTGCCGCCGGAACGCATCCGCGCGGTCGAGACCGGCGGTTGCCCGCACGCCGCCATCCGCGAGGACATCAGCCACAACCTGCTCGCGCTCGAGCAGTTGATGGAGGCGGTCCACCCCGAGCTGCTCTTCGTGGAGAGCGGAGGCGACAACCTGGCCGCGCAGTACAGCCGCGAGCTGGCCGACTACACCATCTACGTGATCGACGTGGCCGGCGGCGACAAGGTGCCGCGCAAAGGCGGCCCGGGCATCACGCAGTCAGACCTGCTGTTGATCAACAAGACCGACCTGGCGCCGCAGGTGGGAGCGGATCTGTCCATCATGGCCCGGGATGCCCGGCGCATGCGCGGCGACGGACCCGTGGTTTTCGCCCAGTGCACGCACGGCGTGGGCATCGCCGACGTGGCGGAGGCGATCCTCGCCGCACGCGCCGCGGCGCTCGAACGGCCAACCGTCAAAAGTGTTTGAGGGGCGGCTTCCCCACGGGGAACACGTTGAATCCGATCGCGTGGAGCGCCTCGTGATCGAGGATGTTGCGGCCGTCGAAGACGAAGGCAGGCTTTTCCATCGCATCGAACATCCTTCGATAATCGAGCAATCGGTAGGCGTCCCACTCCGTCAACACCGCGATCGCGTGCGCCCCGCGCGCAGCAGCGTACGGATCTTCCTCGAAGACGACCCGGCCGGCGGGGGCGTCGGCCAGGTCCCGGCGCGCGTTGGCGATGGCCTTCGGATCGCTCACCACCACGATGGCGCGCTCCTCGAGCAGCTTGCGGGCCACCACGGCGGCGGCCGATTCCCGGGTATCCGCGGTGTCCTTCTTGAAAGCGAAGCCGAGGAGCGCGATGCGCTTGCCCGAGACGGTGTCGAACATTGCGTGGACCATGGTGTGGACGAACCGCCCCTTCTGGTACTCGTTCATGAGGACGACGCTCTCCCAGTACCGGGCGACCTCGTCCAAGCCATAGCTTTCGCACAGGTAGACGAGGTTCAGGATGTCCTTCTTGAAGCAGGAACCGCCGAAGCCCACGCTGGCCTCGAGGAACCGCTTGCCGATGCGGGAGTCCAGCCCGATCGCGCGAGACACCTCGGTCACGTCGGCGGTCGTCCTCTCGCAGAGCGCGGAGATGGAGTTGATCGACGAGACCCGCTGCGCGAGGAACGCGTTGGAGGCGAGCTTGGACAGCTCGGCGCTCCAGACGTTGCTAGTGACGATCCGCTCGCGCGGAACCCAGTTTGCGTAGATCTCGACCAGGACGGCGCGCGCTGCCAGCCCGGCCGGCGTCTCGTGCGACCCGATGAGCACCCGATCGGGCTGTTCGAGATCCCGGACGGCGGTTCCCTCGGAGAGAAATTCCGGATTGGAGAGCACCTCGAACCGGATCCCCTTGCCGTTGGAGTTGAGGATCCGCTCCATCGCGTGCGCCGTGCGCACCGGGAGCGTGCTCTTCTCGACCACGATCTTGTCCCCTGAAGACGCTCCCACGATGGTGCGCGCGGTCTTCTCCCAGAACTCCAGATTCGGAGCCTTTCCCGCTCCTTCGCCGAACGTCTTCGTCGGCGTATTCACGGAGACGAAGATCACCTCCGCCCCGCCGATCGCGGCCGGTATGTCGGTCGAGAAGAAGAGGTTGCGGCCGCGGGCCTGCTTCACCACCTCGAGCAGTCCGGGCTCGTAGATCGGCAGGGCGTCTGTCTGCCAGGCCCCGATGCGCTCGCCGTCGATGTCCACCACCATGACTTCGTATTGCGGGCACCGGGCCGCGATCATCGCCATCGTCGGCCCGCCGACGTGACCTGCGCCGATGCAGAGGATGCGTCTCTCGAATCGAGGCATATCGGACGCCGCGCGAGCGGTTTTCTGCGCAATCACGCCTCAGCCGACGCAACTCGTCAACAACTCGTCGACCCGGCTGCTCGACGGCTTGCCTTCGCCTCAGAAGGGCAAGGTCGTGGCGCTTGCCCCGTTCGAGTAAGGACCGAGGTTGCCGGCCGCATCGGTCGCACGGACGCGGTAGCCATAGGTCGTGTTCGGGAGGAGCCCTGTGTCGCTGAAGCTGGTGCCATTCACCGCGGCGATCTGGGCGAAGGCGGTGCAACCGGCGCTTTGGCAGCGCTCCACTAGGTACCCGGTCACGCCGACATTATCGCTCGCGGCCATCCACATCAGGTTGATCTGGCTCCCGCTCGAGGCGACGGCCGTCAGCGCGCCCGGCGCCGTCGGAGGCTGCGTATCGGGAGGCGGCAGCGGGAGCGCCCCGCCTTCCCACCCGGCGAAGGTGAATGCCGGGCTCAGCGCTTCCATCCCGACGTCGCC
>DATFTN010000209.1:0-8264 GCA_035261845.1 Myxococcales bacterium
CCGCGGAACACGTCGCGGAACGGCGCCACCCGCTCGTCCCGCAGGAAGCGCGCGCTGTACGCGCGGAAGCCGTTCGTCGTGTCGGTGTACCAGTAGCCGGCGGCGAGCGAGATGGCGGGCGCGTGCAGGAGCCGCACGCCCGCCTCGCGCAGGACGGGCGTGTTGACCCCCTCGCCTCCGGGCAGGTACCGCGAGCCCTGCACGAAGTCGGCGCCCCGCGCCAGCTCGTCGAGGAACATGGGCAGCGCGGAGGTGTCGTCCTTGTCGCTTCCGTCCACCAGCACGACGCCCTGGTAGCCCTGCTCGAGCGCCCAGGCGAGGCCCATCCGGAGCTGCGCGCCGAGCCGGCCGGGGCCCGTCTTCACCAGGAGCGCGCGCACGCCGGCGTCGCGCAGCGCCTTGGGCTCGGTGCCGCCGTCGGTGCTGCCTCCGTCGGCGACGATCACGTCGGCGAGGTCCATCTGGCCGCGCATCTTCGTCAGCTGGCGGCGGAACCGGCCGTCCTCGTCGAGCACGGGGATGCACAGGCAGAAGCGGGTACGCCGGGAGAAGAAGTCGTGCGGCTCGTACGCCGGGACCTGCCAGCTCACCTCGACTCCCGCACCACGTTGCGGCGCTCGGCGCTGGGCACCATGACCGAGCTGTTGGCTTCCTCCGCGATGTAGTAGAGCGGCCGCTCTCGCGTCTCGTCCAGGATCCGGCCGACGTATTCGGTGACCACCGCCAGGATCAGGAAGAGGAGCAGGAACATCCCGGCGTTCTGGAGAGAGAGCGTCATCCAGCCCTCGGCCACGCGCGTCTTGAAGATGCGGATGGCGAACACGTAGCCGATGTAGACGACGTTGAGGAACGCGGCGAGCAGCGCGAGCCACCCCACCAGCCGCAGCGGGCGGGTGGAGTTCCCCACGATGACGGCGAGCGCCGTATCGGCGGCCTCGAGCAGGCTCTCCCGCGGAGGGTGACCGCTGCGCGAAATGGGTTGGTACTCGACGGTGCGCGTCTCGTACCCGATGTAGGGCGTCAGCGCACGCAAGTAGCGGTGGCGGTCCTTGATCTCGACGATCGCATTGACCGCTTGTCGCGGGAGCGCGCGCAGCTGCGTCGAGTGCCGCTGGATGGGGAGGTCCAGCAGGCGGCAGATCCGGTAGAACGCGCGCGCGCCGCACTCGCGCAAGAGGCCCCTGCGCCGCGAAGGAGCGATGCCATACACGGCCGCGTTGTCGTTGCGCGCCAGCTCGACCAGCTGCGGGATCAGCTCCGGCGGGTCGGTCTCGGCGCTCAACGTCACCACCACGTCGCCGATCGCGCTCTCCAGCCCGGCGGTGATCGCGATGTCGAGCCCGAACGCGCGGGAGAGGCGGAGCAGCCGCACTCCCTCGTACCGGCCGAGCAGCTCCTTGACCCGCGCGGTGGTGCCGTCGCGGGATCCGTCGTCGACCAGGACGATCTCCCAGTTCTCGTAGTGGGGCTTGAGCACCCGGGTCAGGTCCTCGAGCAATGGCTCGACCAGCTCGCGCTCGTCGCGCAGGCGGCAGACCACCGAGACGAACAAGGAGGAGACCGCGGTCACGCCGCCCTGCCTTCCTGCAGGAGCTCGTCCAGCTCGCGAGGCAGATCGTACACGTTGTCGATCTTGCCGCCCATCACCGACACCAGCCCCGGCAGCTCGCCGGACCTCTTGAAGAGGATGGGCCGCGAGTCGTCGTGCTCGGACTGCGGCAGCACCGTCTTCACCTCGAAGAGCGAGCGGACGTGGCGCGCCATGGAGAGGGCGGGCAGGTAGCGCTGCGCATCCTTGAGCATGTGGGCGACCCGCGACCCCGACGGCCGCGGGGGCGGCGCCGCGGGCGCGGTCCGCTCCTCCCAGGCGAAGTGCGGCGTGTAGCGCACGTGGGTGAGCGAGTGGAGGCGCTGCGCGGGGAACGGCATCAAGGAGAAGAAGGGGCCGCACATCACCGTGACCGCGCAGCCCCGCAGGGCCGGGGGCGGCTCGACCAGGGCCACCTCGGCCAGCTCGTGGCGCAGCGGCACGCAGCCCGCGCCGGAAGCGGCCAGCAATTCGTTCACCGACGAATAGGTGCAGTTGAAGATCCAGCTCGCGCGCAGCACTCCCCGGTCGGTGTGCAGCTCGCCGGGCGCGACGCGCAACGCGCGGGTGGCGAGCTGCACCTCGACGCGCGCCTCCTGCAGCCGCCGGCGCATGGCCTCGCGCAGCAGGTCCGCGTCGAAGGCGTGCTCTTCGACTTCGTACACCTTCTCGACCAGCTCCCGGTCGAACCACGACCGGACCTCCGCCGGCGCAGGCGAGAGCCGCGCGCCGATGCGGAGGCAGAACGTCTCGAACTGCCGGGCCGTGACCTGGCTCTGCCGCCGGGCCACCGCGTAGTAGTGGCGGAACGAGCGATCGATGCAGCGCCCGAACTCGGCCACGAAGCGCGGATAGTTGAGGCGCGACCGCAGCCCGGTCAGGATGCTGCGCGGGTAGTGATAGCCGCCGTGCACGCGGGCCTGGTTGTTGGCGGAGGCGCGCACCATCAGATTTGCCTCGCGCTCGAGGAGCGTCACCCGCTCGCCTCGCGCCCGCAGCGCCAGCGCCAGGCTGCACCCGAAGAACCCGCCGCCGATCACCGCGGCTGCCATGCGGTACCGTCTGCCTCAGCCCCGCACCTCCTGTCCAGTCTCTCTGTTACAGTCGCGGTCCATGTCGGAAGCGCCCGCGCAATCCCCGGCCACCCTCCTGCTCGTCGACGACGAGCCGGCCAACCTCGATTCCCTCGAGCGGATCTTCGCCCGCGAGGGCTACCGCACGCTCCGGGCGGAAAACGCGGGGGCCGCCCTGGAGATGCTCCGCGGCGAGCCGATCGACGTGGTGCTGACCGACCTGATGATGCCCGGGCTCTCCGGGCAGGAGCTGCTCAAGGCGGTGCGCGCGGTGGCGCCCGAGGCGGAAGTGGTGCTGATGACCGCCTACGGCACCGTCGAGGCGGCGGTCGCGGCCATGAAGGACGGCGCGTACGACTTCCTCACCAAGCCGCTCAAGCGCCACTCGGTGCTCAAGAGCGTGGCCCAGGCCCTGGAGAAGCGCCGCCTTCTTCAGGAAAACAAGCAGCTGCGCGCGCGGCTCGCGGGCGGCGCGTCTCCCATCGTCGGCCAGAGCCCCCCGCTGCGCGCGACGCTGGACGTGATCCGCCAGGCGGCCCCCAGCTCCGCCACCGTGCTCCTCCTCGGGGAGAGCGGAACGGGCAAGGAGCTGTTCGCGCGCGCCCTGCACGAGCACTCGGGGCGGGCGCAAGGCCCTTTCGTGCCGATCAACTGTGCCGCCATCCCCGAGACGATCCTGGAGAGCGAGCTGTTCGGCTACGAGCGCGGCGCCTTCACCGGCGCCATGCAGCGCAAGGAAGGGCGCATCGAGCGCGCGCAGGGCGGGACGCTCTTCCTCGACGAGGTGGGCGAGCTGTCGCCGGCGGTCCAGGTGAAGCTCCTGCGCTTCCTGCAGGAGGGCGAGATCGAGCGGCTCGGCGGAACGGCGGCGATCAAGGTCGACTGCCGCCTGGTCGCCGCCACCAACCGGGACCTCGCCGCGCAGGTGAAGGAGGGACGCTTCCGCGAGGACCTCTTCTACCGGCTCAACGTGATCCAGGTGGTGCTGCCGCCCTTGCGGGACCGGGCCGAGGACGTGCCGCTGCTCGCCGACTACTTCGTCGCCAGGTATGCGGCGAAAAACGCGAAGCCGGTGCGCTCCCTCACTCCCGCCGCGCTGGATGCGCTGGAGGCCTATTCCTGGCCGGGCAACGTGCGGGAGCTGGAGAACGCGATCGAGCGCGCCGTGGTGCTCTCGCAGGGCGCCGAGCTGGACGTGGACGCGCTGCCGCAGGCCGTGCAGAACGCCGCGCGCGCCGGGCCGCGGCCGGCCGTCCCCGCGGCGCTGGAGGGGCGCACGCTGACCATCCCTCTCGGCACTCCGATGGACGAGATCGAGTTGCGCGTCATCCGCGAGACGTTACGCCACGCCAAAGGCGACAAGAACCTCGCGGCGCAGCTCCTCGGGATCGCCGCGCGGACGATCTACCGCAAGCTCCCCAAGGAGCCCTGACAATTTGTCAGCGGGGGGAGCGGCGCGGCTGCCACGTTGTCGCGCGGAGCCTGGCCGCCCGCTCCCCGCCGAGCGGCGCCCTGCTTCGCGAGCGGCGGAATCGTGGCATGCGGCTTGCTGTTTCGCCTGATCCGTGGAGCTCGTCCTGCAGAGGTATTCGTGGGTCGGCACGCTGTTCGCGGCGGTGCTCGGCGCCTACTTGTGCGCGCGGATCGTGAACACGTTCGCGGCCACCGCCATCGCCCCCAAGCCCGCGCTGCTGCAGCAGTCGGTGGGCGCGTCTCCGCGGGCCGCGCAGATGCCTCCGCGCGCGGAGCTGGACGCGGAGCGGCTGGCGAAGTCGTTCGATCTGCCGCTGCCCAAGCCGGCCGGCGAGGCCGCGGCGGAAGCGCCCCCGGCGAAGGCGTGGAACGAGGCCCCGGTCCGCTCCTCGCTGCGCGCCTACCTGGTGGGCACCGCGCTCGCCTATCCGGAACGGTACTCGCTCTGCCAGCTCAACAACGGGGACAGCAACGAGACGCTGGTCTACGCCCTGGGCGACAAGTTCATGGGCGCGCTCATCTACAAGATCGAGAAGGACAAGGTCCTCCTCGACAACGACGGCCGCAACGAATACATCGACAACAGCGCGGCCGCGCCTCCCAACCTGGGCTTCGCGCCGATCCCCCAGCCGGGACAGCAGGCGCAGAACGACGTGCGGCAGCTGTCCGAGAACCAGTACGTGCTGGCCAGGAACACCGTGAACGGCGCGCTGAGCGACCTCTCGCAGCTGGCCACCCAGGCCCGCATCGTGCCCTCGTTCAAGAACGGCGTGGCGAACGGGTTCAAGCTCTTCTCGATCGTCCCCGACTCTCTCTATTCGAAGATCGGGATCCAGAACGGCGACGTGATCCGCCGCATCAACGGCTATGAGATGAACAGCCCCGACAAGGCGCTGGAGATCTACCAGAAGCTCCGCGACGCGAACCGCATCGAGGTCGAGATCGAGCGGCGCGGGGACACCATCCGCAAGTCCTACTCCATCGAGTAAGGAACGCGATGCGAACCACCGCCCTGTTCCTCCTGGCCGCCATCGCTACCGGTCCCGTGCGCGCGCAGACTCCGCCCGACGACGCGGGGACGCCCCCGACCCAGCGTCCCGGGCAGCTTCCGGTGCGGCCCACCCGGCGGCCGGGCCAGACGGAGAACGGCGCGCAGCGCCCGGCCCGCGCCGTGCCCACCCAGCCGCCGGCCACGCCTCCCGGGACGAACCGGCCGGCGATCGCGCCGCAGCGAGCCATCACTCCGCAGACGCCGCCGCCGACCCGCTCCACCCAGCCGCCGCCGGTGCGCCCCATCGAGAGGGGCGAGGCGGCGCGGAGGTCGAGCAGCGTGGTGATGAACTTCGACAAGCGCGACCTGGCCGAGGTGATCCAGTTCGTCTCCAGCTACACCCAGCGCAACTTCATCCTTCCCGAGCGGGTGTCGGGCAAGATCACCATCCTCTCCAACCAGCCCATTCCTCCGGAGGAGGTGTGGAACGTCTTCGTGGCCGCCCTGGACGCGAACAACTGGGCGGTCTACCCCATCGGCCATTACTGGAAGCTCTCGGAGAAGAAGCAGTCGGCGCGCGCGAACATCCCCACCTACCTCGAGCCGGGGCAGGAGGCGCCGCCCATCGAGCAGATGGTCACCAAGCTGTTCAAGCTCCGCTACGTCGAAGCGGACCAGATGCGGAACACGCTCAACCAGTTCACCAGCCGCGACAGCGACTTCCAGATCTTCCCCCCCGACACGCTGATCATCAGCGACCTGGGCCTCAACATGCGCCGGCTGGAGCGGCTGATCGAGCAGCTCGACCAGCCGGGAGGCTCGGAAGAGATCCACATCGTGCAGGTGCAGTACGCCAGCGCGCAGGCGCTGCAGCAGAAGCTGCAGGAGATCTTCACCCAGCCAGGCCGTCCCGGCACGGCGCGCGCCCTGGGCATCGCCGAGGTGCAGCCCCAGCCGGGGCAGCCGCCGACCGCCGCGCAACTCGCGCAGCAGCAGCAGACCGGCGCGGGCGGCGGACCGGTGACGGTCAGCAAGATCATCGCGGAGGAGCGCACCAACAAGCTCATCGTGATCGCCGGCGCCCGCTCGTTCTCCCGGGTGCTCGAGCTGATCCGGCAGCTCGACGTGCCCGCCGGCGGCGGCGGGGTGAACGTCTATTACCTGCAGAACGCCAAGGCCGAGGACGTGGCGACCACCCTCCAGGCGCTGGCGCAAGGCGCGGCGGCGCGGCGGACCGGGGGGCCGAGCACCACGCCTTCGCCGATGGGCGGGTACGTGCCCCCCGCCCCTCCGCCCGCGGGCGCAGGCGCGGCGACCGCCGAGCTGTTCAGCGGCGAGGTGAAGATCACCGCCGACAAGACCACCAACTCGCTGGTGATCATCGCCAGCGCTTCCGACTACCGCAACCTGACCAAGGTGATCGAGAAGCTCGACATCGCCCGGCGCGAAGTGCTGGTCGAGGCGGTGATCATGGAGGTGAGCCTCCAGGACGAGCTGAAGATCGGCGCCTCCGCGCACGTCGGCACGGTGATCGACAACCTGACCATCCGGAACGCGAGCGGGGCCGCGCCGCTCGTCTTCGGCAGCGAGCTGGGCGGCATCAACTCCCTGTTCGGGATCACCAGCCTCACCAACCTGAGCGGCTTCCTCGCCGGCCTGCAAGGGCCTCCCATCACCGTGCCGGGGCTCGGAGTCACGCTGCCGTCGCTCGCGGTGCTGGTCAACGCGCTGCAGACCTCGAGCGACGTCAACGTCATCAGCACGCCGCACGTCACCATGGTGGACAACACCGAAGGCGAGATCACCGTCGGGCAGAACGTTCCGTTCCAGGCGGCCTATGCCCCCAACGTGGGCGGCCTGCTCGGCAGCGCGAGCACGCCCACCGGGCAGACCCCGGGCGCCCTCCCCACCAACCTGCTGGGCCTCGGCGGCCTCGGCTCCCTGTACGCTCCCATCCAGCGGCAGAACGTCGAGCTGCGTCTTCGCATCAAGCCGCAGATCAGCGCGAGCGACACGGTGCGCCTCGAGGTGGACGAGCAGACCGAGGAGATCGCCTCGACCAATCCACAGCTCGGTCCGACCACCAGCAAGCGCAGCGCCAAGACCACGGTGGTGGTGAAGGATCAGGAGACCGTGGTGCTCGGCGGCCTGATCCAGGAGCGCACCGTGAAGGGCGTCTCCAAGGTGCCGTTCCTCGGATCGCTGCCCATCCTCGGCTGGTTCTTCCGCAGCGAGGACACGACTCGCACCAAGACCAACCTGCTCCTCTTCCTGACCCCCTACATCATCCGCGATCAGAGCGATTACCGGCGCATCTTCGAGCGCAAGATGGCGGAGCGGTCCGAGTTCGTGAAGCGGTTCTACGGGGCCGACGAAGGCTACCAGAAGGCCATCGACTACGAGCGCAAGACAGGCATGCTCACCCGGCTGCGGCGCGGCGTGCAGACGGAGCTGTCGCGCGCCGAGCACGGTGGCCCCGGGTCGCCCGACGAGCGGGTGATCGTGCCCTCGCGCGGCGAGACGCCCCCGGAGACCCAGCCCCGCTACGAACCGCAGACGCCCGCGCCGCCCACCCCGCAGCAGAAGGGCCCGCCGCCCGGTGCCCAGGAGACCCCGCGTGGCGCCGGGCCCGCGCCACAGCAGCCTCCGCCGCCCGACGCGGGCCAGCCGCAGTCTCCGCCGAACGCGCCGGAGCAGGGGCCGCCGCCGGAAGAATCGCCTCCTCCCAGGAGTTGATGGTCGAATGGACCGGACCCTCGCCCAGGCTGCTGCTCCTCGCGCCCAGGCGGCCGGCGCCAGCCTGGCCGGCCGGCCCATCGGCGAGATCCTCGTCGCGCAAGGCGCGGTGCCGCAGGAGAAGATCGCCGAGGCGCTCGCGCTGCAGGCCGAGCGCGGCGGCCGGCTCGGCGAGGTCCTGATCTCCCTCAAGGCGTGCAGCGAGGAGCAGGTGCTCAAGGCGCTCGCCGCGCAGCTCGAGCTGCCGTACCAGATGCGGCTCGCGCCGGAGGAGATCTCGCCCGAGCTGGTCAAGCTCGTGCCCATCAACTTCGCCAAGCAGGCCAAGCTGATGCCGCTGCGCATCGAGACCGACGGCGACGCGCACGCGCTGGTGGCCGTCGCCGACCCGCTCGACTCGAGC
>DATFTN010000210.1:0-5424 GCA_035261845.1 Myxococcales bacterium
CCTCCGGCGCGACGCGCGACCGCATCGCGCAGGCGCTCACTGCCGTCCGCGGCTCGCAGCGCGTCACCTCGCAGGACCCCGAGTCGCAGTACCGGGCCCTGGAGAAGTACGCGATCGATCTCACCGACCGCGCCCGCAAGGGCAAGCTGGACCCGGTGATCGGCCGCGACGAGGAGATCCGGCGGGTGATCCAGGTCCTCTCCCGCCGCACCAAGAACAACCCGGTGCTGATCGGCGACCCCGGCGTGGGCAAGACGGCCATCGTGGAAGGCCTGGCCCGCCGGGTGGTGGACGGCGACGTCCCCGAGGGGCTCAAGGACAAGCGGATCGTGGCGCTCGACCTGGGCGCGCTGGTCGCGGGCACCAAGTTCCGCGGCGAGTTCGAAGAGCGCCTCAAGGCGGTGCTCAAGGAAGTGACCGCAAGCTCCGGGCAGATCATCCTCTTCATCGACGAGCTGCACACCATCGTCGGCGCCGGCGCGGCCGAGGGCGCGATGGACGCGGGCAACATGCTCAAGCCGGCGCTGGCTCGCGGCGAGCTGCACTGCATCGGCGCCACCACGGTGAACGAGTACCGCAAGCACATCGAGAAGGATCCCGCCCTGGAGCGGCGCTTCCAGCCCGTCCAGGTGGGCGAGCCGAGCGTGGAGGACACCATCTCCATCCTCCGCGGGCTCAAGGAGCGGTACGAGGTCCACCACGGCGTGCGCATCCAGGACTCGGCGCTGGTGGCCGCAGCGACGCTCTCGAACCGCTACATCACCGACCGGTTCCTGCCCGACAAGGCGATCGACCTGATCGACGAGGCGGCCTCGCGGCTGCGCATGGAGATCGACTCCATGCCCGCCGAGATGGACGAGGTGCGGCGCAAGGTGCTGCAGCTGCAGATCGAGGAGCAGGCGCTCAAGAAGGAGTCCGACCCGGTGAGCAAGGGCCGCCTGGCCGAGCTGCAGAAAGAGATCGCGCAGCTGAACGAGAAGCTCTCCGCGCTCAGGGCGCACTGGGAGAACGAGAAGCAGGCCATCGCCGCGATCCGGGCCGTGAAGCAGAAGATCGAGGACGCCAACCAGGCGATGGCCGACGCCGAGCGCAAGGGCGACCTGGGGCGGGCCGCGGAGATCAAGTACGGCGTGCTGCCCGGGCTCTCCAAGGAAATCGAGGCGCAGAACAAGAAGCTCGCCGAGCTGCAGAAGCAGAACAAGATGCTCAAGGAGGAGGTCGACGCCGAGGACGTCGCCCACGTGGTCTCCAAGTGGACCGGCATCCCCGTCTCCAAGCTGCTGGAAGCCGAGATGCAGAAGCTCCTGCACATGGAGGAGCGCCTTTCCAAGCGGGTGGTGGGACAGGAGGAGGCGATCCGGGCGGTGTCCAATGCCGTGCGGCGGGCGCGCAGCGGCCTGCAGGATCCCAACCGCCCCATCGGCAGCTTCCTCTTCGCCGGCCCCACGGGCGTGGGCAAGACCGAGCTGGCCCGGGCCCTGGCCGAGTTCCTCTTCGACGACGAGCAGGCCCTGATCCGGCTGGACATGAGCGAGTACATGGAGAAGCACTCGGTGGCGCGGCTGATCGGCGCTCCTCCCGGCTACGTCGGGTACGACGAGGGCGGGCAGCTCACCGAGGCGGTGCGGCGGAGGCCCTACTCGGTCATCCTCTTCGACGAGATCGAGAAGGCCCACCGCGACGTCTTCAACGTGCTGCTGCAGATCCTCGACGACGGGCGGCTCACCGACGGCCAGGGCCGCACGGTGGATTTCCGCAATGCCGTAGTGATCCTCACCTCCAACCTCGGCTCGCAGCACGTGGCGGGCGGGGACCACGAGGAGGAGAAGCGGCGGGTGAACGAGGCGATCCGCGCCGAGCTGCGGCCGGAGCTCTTGAACCGCATCGACGAAGTGGTCGTCTTCCACAGCCTGGGGCGGGAGGAGCTGGCCCGGATCGTCGACATCCAGCTGGCGCGGATCTCCAAGCTCTTGACCGAGAAGCAGCTGCGGCTGGAGCTGACCGACCGTGCCCGGGAAGCGGTGGGCCGCGCGGGCTACGATCCGGTGTACGGTGCGCGGCCTCTCAAGCGCGCGCTCCAGCGCATGGTGCTGGACCCGCTGGCCCTCAAGGTCTTGAAGGGCGACTTCGCTCCGGGAGACGTGGTGAAGGTCGACGTGGGCGCATCGGACGAGGTGCTCACCTTCACCAAGGCCCGCTCCTCGCGTGCGGCGGCGGCCAAGGAAGCCACAGTCCACTAGCCGTCGCGGTAGCTCCGCTTTTCACAGCGCGGACATCGCGGGCTGGAACAGCACGCGCGCCGGGAGCCGCGGAGCAGCGAGGGGGGTGCTGCTCTCGCGGCGCCCGGCGCGCGCCAGTGCACGACCCGCTAACCGTGGTGGTCTTCTTCGCTCTTCCGCTCGACCTTCTGGGCGAGGAACGTTCCGTCCGCCTGGGTCACGCCCTCCACCTCGACGAAGTCACCGACCTTCAAGTCAGCGAAGGTGATCGCATGCTCGTCCCCGCCCCCTGGGCCCTCGTGGTCGTCCTCGAATTTCGTCGAGGCATTGACCTTCACGGTCTTGCCCCCCACCACGAACGTGTCCGGCGGCGTGATCTTGGTGATCGTGCCCTCGATCTCCATCTCGTCCTCTTCCTCTTCCTCGACCTGCTGCTTCACCACCAGGCGCGCCAGGACGGAGCCGTCCGACTGCAGCGTGCCTTGCACCAGGACCCGATCGCCCATCTTGAGATCGGTGACCGCCGCAATGTTCGCCAGCTTGGTGGACGAGTTCGTGACGATCTTCAGCCCGGAGACGGTGAAGAAGGCCCCCTTCGGGTCGACCGAGTCGACGGTTCCGCGCAGGAGCACCTCGGCCGTGCCGGCCGGCACCAGGAGCTCGATCTCCTCCGCCAGCACCTTGCCCCCCGCCTGCAGCTGGCCTTCCACGCGCACGATGTCGCCGACCTTGAGATCGGAGAGCTTCAGGTCGACTTCGTGGTCCTCGATCCTGGTGTTGGCGTCGGTGTCGATCTCCAGCCCGGAGATGGTGATGCTGGAGGTGCCGACGGCCGCGATCGCCCCGACCACCGTGATCTCGTTCGCCTTCTCGTGGCGCACCTCGCAGCCGTGCTCGGTGATCCGCACGGTGATTCGGAGCGTCTGCCTGTCCACGAGCCCGGGGACGCGGACACTGACGTCGAACCCGGGGCCGAGGAAACGCAGGGTGGCGTCGCCTGGCTTGAGGCCGGCGAAGCTGAACCTGCCCGACGCATCGGTCGCGGTGGATAGCGAGGTTCCGGTGACGGAGACTTGGATCGCCTGGCCGCGGGCTGCCGAGAGCGACGCCGGGTCCATCATTCCTTCCAGCCGCGCGCCTCCCGTCGTCCCGGAACCGCAGCCCACGAGGGCGAGCGCGAGCGGAAAGACCTTCCAAATATGAGTCCGCATAGGATGCTCCTTGAGCTGGCCGAGCGAGCCGCAAGACACTTCGCAAGAGCGAAGTCCAAGCGCCCGCACCCCAGCTTGCAACTACAACCCCGTAGCCCCCCTTGCAGTGACACACATCACGAGGGCGCCGACCGTCCGATGTCCGATTTGGTCGATAATCCGATTTGGTCGATAATCCGACCTGGTCGATAATCCTTTCGAATTCTCGACATTCCGATCTCGACGTCGACCTCGAAAGTCGAAACTCCAGTCGTCCCCGGGACTTCGCCGTCACCCTCGACCTCGAGCGTCGAACCCGACCATCGGCCCTCGCCCTCGCATCCCCTGTTCCTAAAATGCCCCTCATGGACCCCGACCTCCTGCGCCGCTTGCGCGAGCAGAGCGGCCTCCGCCTCGATCGGGAGGGGCGGTTCTGGCACCGGTCCGACCTGCTCGAGCACGCGCGCACAGTCGCGGCCCTCCATCGCGGGCTGCACCGCGCGGAGGACGGCCGCTGGGCGGTGCGGATCGGGCCGGAGTGGGCCTACGTCGAGGTGGAGGATGCCGGCCGCTTCGTGCGGCGCATCGAGCCCCTGGGCCGCGGCCTGCGCGCGCAGCTCGCGACCGGGGACTGGGTGGAGGTGGATCCCGCAACGCTCGCGTCCGGCGCGGACGACGCGTTGTACCTGCGCACGCCCGACCGCGACCGCGCGCGCCTCACGCGGGCGGCGCAACTTTCCCTGGCCGACCACCTCCGCGAGGAAGCAGGAACGTTCTGGCTGGAGCTGGCGGGCCGCCGCCACCGGATCGGGCAGGACTCCGGACCGGAGGACGTCAAGAGCCGCTCATCGTAGTCCTCGACCTCGACCTCGACCTCGACCCCGACCGATCACTCGTCGACGCCGTCCGCTTCCGCAGCGTGCGGATCCGCGTTCCCCGGAAGGTAGAACACTTCGTCCAGCACCAGCCCGTGCGGCGGCGCAGTGGGACCGGCCTTGGTCCTATCGCCCGATTCGAGCAGCTCGCGCAGGGAATCCGGCGACCGCTTCCCGTGCCCGACCTCCACCAGCGTGCCGGCCAGGTTGCGCACCATGTGCTTGAGGAACGCCGTGGCCTCGATGCGCAGCTCGATCAGCTCCCCGTCGGTCAGCGGGTCCATCCCTATCGACAGCTGGCGCACCTCGCGCACGGTCGTGCGGGCGGGGCAATCCGAGGCGCGCAGCGCGGAGAAGTCGTGCCGCCCGCGCAGGTGCGCGAGCGCGGCGCTCATCGCCAGAAGGTCCAGGGGGCGCCGGATCTCCCAGGCCCGCCCGCGCCAGAGCGGCGATCGGACGGGCGAGCGCAGCAGGGTGTACACGTAGCGCTTCCCCCGGGCCCACCGGCGCGCATCGAAGCCCGCAGGCGCCTCCTCGGCGCGCACGCAGGCCACCTCCGGCGGCAAGTGCGCGTTGAGCCCCCCGGTCCACGCCGGCAAGGGGAGCTCCCTGGGAGGCTCGAGCGAGGCCACCTGCCCGCGCGCGTGCACGCCCGCGTCGGTCCGCCCCGCTCCGGTCACGCGGGCCGGCGCGCCACAGAGCTTTTCCACGGCGGCCTGGACCGTCCCCTGCACGCTCGGCCCTTCCGACTGCACCTGCCATCCCACGAAAGGCGCGCCGTCGTATTCGAGCGTGAGCTTCAGCACGGCCTACTTCTGGCGCTCGACCGCGGGCTGCGTGCTGCGGCCGCGATCCTCTTCCACCCGGGCGGCGGCGTACCGGGAGATGAGCTCGTTCACGTTCATCGTCTGCAGGGCCCCCCCCTTCGCCCCCGAGGGGATGAACAGGATCTGCTTGCCCTCCAGCGCCTCGGCCAGCCGCAGCTTCACCATCGTGCGCCCGCCCGCGCCGCTCATCGCCGCGTTCTGCTTCTCGATTCCCTTGGCTTTTGCGCGCTTCTCCGCCAGGATCGCCTCCGCTTCCCGCTGCGCCTTGAAGTAGTCCGCGTCCGCCGCCAGCCTCACCTGGCCCAGCGCGCCT
>DATFTN010000211.1:0-14533 GCA_035261845.1 Myxococcales bacterium
CAGCTGGTACATGTCAGGTCTGGGGGTATCTTCCCCCCGGTCCAGGCGTTCTCGGATGTCATTCCGACCGTCGGATCATCGGGACGGCCGACGTAAAGCCCCCTCGCGCAAGCGATCGAAATCGCTTCGGCTTTTTTCAGCTTTGGTTCGAGTAGAATCGGGAGATGCTCACTTCCGTGCTCGCGATCCTGGTCCTCGGCGCGGCACACGCTTCCGAAGCTACGCCCGTAGTTGACGCTGAAGCCTGGCATCGCCACGCGGAAGAAGAACTGGAGCAGCTCGACGCGCTCGCGCGCGGGCCTCATGCAAGCGGTGCCTGACGGCGACTACACGTAATCTATCGGGAATGCCCCAGCTGCTGCCGCAACAGCGCGGACGAATCCTTCGGCTGGATCCCGCGATGTTGTTGGCCGATCATTGGGCGCTTAGAGAAGAACTGTTTGCCCTTGCAGTCAGCGACCCAGAGTGGTTCGAGTTCGTCTTGTACAGCCCACGGTCCCATCGACTCCAAGCTACTGCATCGCGCCGCTGCAAACACGAAGAAGTGCCCTACCCAAAGAAAACATCTGTGCGAACGCATCAAGGCCAACGCGCTTGAGGCCGCGAAAGCTGTTGAACCTCCGTAGCGGGTCTAGGTCGCACCGAGAAACCACTAGATGGCGACCGAGAACGTGCGGAGCGGAGGGTGGGTGTTGCCAGTACTGCGCCTCGTCGAGCCCGCAGCATAGTCGGCGCGACCAGAAGCCCTGGGCGGGAACGTGAGCAACGCCCACGCCTTGCATCACTGATCGACGTTTCCGGCTATTCGGCGCGCAGCGAGATCGCGGGGTCGAGCCGGGTCGCGCGCCGGGCTGGCACCCAGCTCGCCAGCGCGGCAGCGCCGACGAGCAGCGCGCCGGTCGCCACCAGCGTCACCGGATCCGTGGTGCTCACGCGATAGACGAGCGTTCCTAGCATGCGCGTCGCGGGCAGCGATGCCGCGAGGCCGATCGCGACTCCCAGCAGTGAAAGACGAACTCCGCCGCCGAGAACCATCTGCAGCACCCGGGCCGGGGCAGCTCCCAGCGCCATGCGGATGCCGATTTCGCGCGCCCGCTGCGTCACGGAGTACGCGGTCACTCCGTAGATGCCCAGCGCGGCGAGCGTGAGCGCGACGGCCGCGAAGATGCTGAGCAGCGTCATCTGGAATCGTCGCGAGCCCAGAGAGGCGATCACGATTTGTGGCAGCGCTCGCGGAGACGAGAGCGGCACATCCTTGTCGACGGTGAGCAGTTCGGATCGGAGCGTAGCCAGGAGCTGCATCGGATTGCGGCCGGCCGCTCGCGCGGCGAGGCGAAGCGTCGGGACGGGAAACTGCTGCAGTGGCACCACCATCAACGGCGCCGGTGCCTGGTCGAGACCCTGCGTGTGCACGTCTCCGATCACACCTGCGATCTCCCAGGGGTCGTTGCCGGGCCCGAGCAAATCAGTGATGCGCCGGCCGAGTGGGTCGCCGGTGGGAAACAAGCGACGGACGAACGCCTCGTTGACCAGCACGATGTGTGGCGCGCTCTTGACGTCCGTCCACCGCAGATCGCGCCCGCGCACGAGCGGGATGCCCACCGTTTCCAGGTATCCCGGCGACGCAAACACGATCTCGGCTGTGGGTGGCTGACCGGGCGGATATGCCTCGCCTTGGATCCCGAACCCGAACTCCCTGCGGTCCCGTGGATCGAGCGGCACGTTCGTGACCAGCGCGGCGTTTTGCACTCCTGGCGCGACCGACAGACGCTGCAGCAGCTCGCGTGCAAACGTCGCAATCCGGTCCGACGGGTAACGCGACTGCGGCAGATCGACGTCCGCTACCAGCACCCGCTCCGGCGAGGCGAGGCCAGTCGGAACTCCGAGCAGTCCCGAGACCGTGCGGATCATCAAACCTGCGCCGACGGCGAGGACGAAGGCGAGCGCCGTCTCCGCGACGACGAGCGCGGACCGCGCTCGCGGACGCCTCGCACTGCCTCCCGAGGCGTTGGTCAACACCTCCATCAAGTGCGGTTGAGTGACCTGCAGCGCCGGAATCAGACCGGCAAGCAGTCCGGCGGCCGTCGACGCTGCCAGCGAGAAGAGAAGCACGGCGCCGTCGAGACGGACCTCGTCGAGCCGCGGGATGTCCGCAGGCGCCAGCGCGAGCAGCCCCGAGAGGCACCACGGCGCGATGAGGAGACCCAGCCCTCCACCGATGACGGCGAGGAGCATCGCTTCCGTCATCAACTGACGAACCAATTCGGACCGTCCGCCGCCCAGCGCAGCACGGATGGCCAACTCGCGCTGCCGGGCGATACCCCGCGCGAGAAACAGGCTGGCCAGATCGGCGCAAGCGAGCAGCAGGGCGAGCAGGACCGCGCCAAGGAGCGCGGTCAGCGCCGGCTTGACCGGCCCGACCAGATCCTGGAGAAGCGGCTGCGCCTCCAGACGCCATCCGACGTGCTCCTCGCTCCGGCTGTGGATGCGCGGAGAGAGCACGTCGAGGTCGGCCTGTGCTTCGCGAACACCCAGCCCGCCTTTGAGACGCGCAATGACGGTAAGCCAGTAGGTCCCGCGAAATTCCTTCAGCCATCCTTCCAGCGCGAGCGGGACGAGGATCTCCGCCTGGCGGAGGAGCGGGAAGTGGAAGTCCGGCGCCATGACGCCCACGATCGTGTAGGTGCGCCCATCGAGCGTGAGCGTCCGGCCGAGCGCGGCGGGATCGCCTCCCATCTCGCGTCGCCAGAACCCATCGGTAAGCACCGCTACGCGCGAGCTTCCCCCGACGTCCTCCTCCGCGAGCGGCGCCCGGCCGATCGTCGGCGACGCGCGCAGAGTGGAGAAGAAACTGGCGCTTACGCGCGCAATCCGGACCTGGGTCGGCGGGCCGCGTCCGGTGAGCGTCTGCTGGTCGGGCCGGATGCCCGCAGTCGATTCGAACGCACTGTTCTCCGCCGCGATATCGAGGAAGTCGGGCCCGGAGAACGACCACCGCGCATCGATGCCCGCGGGCCTCTCGTAGACCCGGATCAGCTGCTCGGGTGAACGAAAGCCAAGCGGCCGGAGCAGGACCCCGCGCAGCACGCTGAACACGGCCGTACTGCCACCGATTGCAATGGCGAGCACGAGCGCGCCTGCACCGGTGAACCCCGGTGCGCGCGAGAGCGATCGAAGCGCCAGCCGCACGTTGCCCACGCTGCTGCGGGAAGCGAAACCGATGCCATCACTGGTGCCGGAATCACGGCTGTTCTCGCGCCCGCCCCTTTCGGCGGATGTCCGGATCCGAGACCAGCCGTCCCTCAGTCGGTCAGGTTTCCGTCAGGTGAGCAGCGCGACATCCTCCTGCTCAGACCGGACGAGTTCGTGATGACCTCCGCTGCCAACAGCGTGTCGGGGATCTCGCGCCGCCGCGGTTTTGCGCTAACGTTTGGCAATCGGGTCTCCGTGATGCGAAACGCAAAGCCCACCCGCTTGCCCGACGCCCGGCTGGTGCCGCCCGCCGTGACGGACGTCCTCCGCACGTTGCGCGGCGCGGGCAAGCAGGCCTGGCTCGCGGGAGGTGCGGTGCGCGATCTGCTGCGCATCGCCCAGGGCGAGAAGCTCACGCCGCCGCAGGACTTCGACGTCGCCACCGACGCGCTCCCCGAGGACGTGCAGCGGCTCTTCCCGCGCACCGCCCCGACCGGAATCGCGCACGGCACCATCACCGTGCTCGCGGACGAGCAGCACAAGGTCGAGGTGACCACCTTCCGGGGGGAGGGCCCCTACCTCGATGGACGGCGGCCCAGCTCGGTCACCTTCCTCGGCGACATCGACGGCGACCTCGCCCGCCGCGACTTCACCGTGAACGCGATGGCCTGGGACCCGATCGCCGGAGAGCTGCGCGATCCGTTCGGCGGCGCGAGCGACCTGCGGCGGGGCCTGCTCCGCGCGGTGGGCGAGCCGCTGGACCGTTTCCGCGAGGATGGCCTGCGCGCCCTGCGCGCCGTCCGCTTCGCCTGCACGCTGCGCCTCGCGCTGGACCGCAAGACCGAGCGGGCCATCCCGCAAGCGCTGGACATCTTCTCCAAGGTGGCCTGGGAGCGGGTGCGGGACGAGCTGACCAAGCTGCTGCTCCGCGGCGATCCGCCCAGCCGCGGCCTTCGCCTGCTGCGGCGGACCGGCCTGCTTGGCCGCATCGTGCCCGAGCTGCTCGAAGGCGTCGGGTTTGAGCAGAACCGGTACCACGCGTACGACGTGTTCCGGCACACCTTGCGCGCGGTCGACTTCGCCTCGCCCATCCTGACCGTCCGCCTTGCGGCGCTGCTGCACGACGTGGCCAAGCCGCGCAGCGCGCAGCCGCCGGAGCCGCGCGGCGAGCACACCTTCTACAAGCACGAGTTCCTGGGCGAGGAGCTGGCGCGGCAGATCCTGCTGCGCCTGCGCTACCCGAATCGGGAGGTCGAGCGGGTCGCGATCCTCGTCCGGGAGCACAACTGGTATTACCTGCCCGAGTGGAACGACGCGACCGTCCGCAGGACCATCGCGCGCATCGGGCCGGACGCGTTGCCCGATCTCTGGGTGCTCCGGCGCGCCGATCTGCGCGCGCGCGGCCGGCTGGTCGCGGAGGGCCTCGCGAACCAGCAGCAGCTCGAGGCCCGGTTCGAAGCAGAGCTGAGGAGGACGGCCGCGTTCAAGGTCACCGACCTCGCCATCGGCGGCGAGGAGGTGATGGCCGTCACTGGAATCGCCCCCGGCAGGCGTGTGGGTCAGATCCTCACCGAGTTGCTCGATCGCGTACTGGACGATCCCGATCTGAACACGCGGGAAGCGCTGATGCGCCTCGCGTCGGAGATCGCCGCAAAGCCGTCCACAGGTAATCCACAGGACTAGAAAGCTGGCCTTCGCTCTGCGATTGCTCTCGACGGAACGCGCGACGATTTCGCATTGCGCCATGAAATTTCTACCGTACAAAAGTGTCCAATCCGCGAGGAGATGGGTCCGGAAGCCATGAGGCGAGAACGAAGGCGAGTAGATCGGTCCCCAGGAGCGCAGGTTGCCTCCTTGGCCGGCGGCGGGCCTGTGGACAACATGTGGATGCTTGGCGGCCGCCAGCCGTCCAAACACGAAACGGCGCCCGTGGAACGGGTGGCCGAACGTCTTCCAGCATGGTCGCGGGAGTGGTAAACTCGATGGTAGAAAATCTGTGCTCCGGCCGCGCCGCGCGACCGCCTCCGGGACGCTCATCGATGGCCGATCCAGCACTGCCTGCTCCGCGCATCCTCTACATCGAGGACAACCCGGAAAGCCGGGCGCTGGTGCGCAGTGTCCTGGAACCGCGCGGATTCGACGTGCTGGAGGCCTCCGACGGCATCGCCGGCATCGATCTCGCCATCGCGGCGCACCCCGACCTCATCCTCTGCGACATCCAGCTCCCGGGGATCGACGGTTACGAGACGGCCACCCGGCTGCGCTCGTACAAGGGACTCGACGGCTGCCCGATCGTGGTGCTGACCAGCCACGGGGACCGCGGGTTGTCGCTCTCGATCGGCTGCGACGGATACATCGAGAAGCCGATCGACGTGGAGAAGTTTCCCCAGCAGCTGCGCGCCTTTCTCAAGGGCAAGCGGGAGAAGGTCCGGGGGCCCGAGGAGCGGCGGTACCTGCGCGAGTACAGCCAGTCGCTGGTCGAGCGGCTGGAGGCCACCGTGCGGGAGCTGACCGCGGCCAACATCCGGCTGCGGGCCGCCGCGCGGAGCAAGAACGAGTTCATGCAGAACCTCTCGCACGAGATGGCGACACCGCTGACCCCCATCGTCGGCTACATGAAGATCCTGCGCGGGGGGAAGGCCGGGCCGCTGACCGATCAGCAGCAGCGGATCATGGAATCGATCGCTACCGCCTCCGAGCGCCTCTCCCGGACCATCGACAACCTGGTCGACTTCGCCACCCTGGAAGGCGGCGGACAGGCCATCCACCGCGAGGACTTCGAGGTGGCGGGGCTCATCGACCCCGTGTTCGAGGAGGAGCGAAGCAAGGCGAGGAGCCGGCGCATCCACCTTGAGGTGCGGGTGGAGACGCAGGACAAGGGCTTCGGCGACGTGCGCAAGCTGCGGCAGGCCCTTTCCAACCTGATCGACAACGCGATCAAGTTCAGCCCGCACGGGAGCGACATCCTGGTCCGCGCCTCGAGCGATCCCACCCGCCTGCTCTTCGAGGTGTACGACCAGGGCGAGGGCTTCCTCCCCGGCGAGGCGGAGCGGGTGTTCGAGCCGTTCTTCCACGCGGATCGGGTGGGCGAGGAGCGCGCGCCGGGAGCCGGGCTCGGTTTGCCGGTGGCCAAGCAGATCGTCGAGGCGCACGGCGGGCACATCTGGCTGGAGAGCCCGCCCAAGTCGCAGCCGGAAGGGCCGCACCATTTCTCGGGGGCGAAGGTGGCCTTCTGGATCCCGGCGAAGAGCCAGGCGCCCAAGCAGGACGTCGCACCGACCCCTCTTTTCGCCCAGCTCGGCCCCGAGGGCGGAACGTCCTAGGATACGGTAAGACTCATTCATGCTCTCGGTCGTCGCCATGTCGGGCGGGGTCGATTCTTCCGTGGCGGCCGCGCTCGCGGCGGAACGGCACGGGAACGACTGCGTGCTGGGGATCTCGCTGCGGCTGTACTCGACGGACGAGCACGCGGCGCGATCTGGCCGGTCGTGCTGCGCGCCGGACGATCTGTACGACGCCCGCCGGGCGGCGGCTGCCCTGGGGATCCGCTTCTACGTCTACGACGCGCAGGAGCGATTCCGCAGCGGGGTGATCGACGACTTCGTGCGCGCGTACGCGCGAGGCGAGACGCCGAACCCGTGCGTACGCTGCAACCAGGAGGTGAAGTTCGACTGGCTCCTCGACCGGGCCCGGCGCGTGGGAGCGGGGGAGCTGGTCACCGGGCACTATGCCCGGATCGAGCGCGGCGCGGACGGCGGATGGCGGCTGCTCCGCGCCCGTGACGCCGCCAAGGACCAGAGCTATTTCCTGCACGGGCTCACCCAGGACGAGCTGGCCTTCGTGCGCTTCCCCTTGGGCGAGCTGACCAAGCCGCAGGTGCGCGACCTGGCGCGCGGGCGCGGGCTGCCCAACGCGGACAAGACGGAAAGCATGGAGGTCTGCTTCGTGGCGGGCCGGCCGGTGGCCGAGTTCCTCGAGGCGCACGGCGTG
This sequence comes from Myxococcales bacterium, assembly GCA_035261845.1. GTDB lineage: Bacteria > Myxococcota > Myxococcia > Myxococcales > 40CM-4-68-19 > VBKO01. The sequence goes on from DATFTN010000211.1 coordinate 7,183, forward strand.
TCGCCCGCGCACGGCGAGATCGTCGACACCGCCGGCCGCGTCCTGGGTGAGCACGGCGGCATCCACCGGTTCACGGTCGGTCAGCGCCGGGGGTTGGGCGTACCCCACAAGCTGCCCCTGTACGTCGCCGCGCTCGACGCCGATCGCCAACGGGTCGTCGTCGGCCCGCGCGAGGAGGTGGCCCGCAGCTCGTTCCGGGCGCTCCAGGCTTCCTGGGTCACCCAGCCGCCCGAGCCGGGCGCTTCCTGCGAGGTGCAGATCCGCCATCGCGGCAAGCCCCTCGCCGCGCGGATCGAGCCCGACGGGGATTCCGTTCGCGTGACGCTGCGCGAGCCGGCGGTCGGCGTGGCTCCGGGCCAGTCTGCGGTCTTCTATCGCGGGGACGCCGTGCTCGGCGGCGCCAGGATCGTCTAGGCAACCGCGGGCTGGGTGAACGCGGGGCTGCCGAACTGCAAGAGCCTGCCGGCGTTCTGGAGAGCGCCGTTCAGATGCAGCCGGACCTTGCGGGCCAGCTTGCGGGGCGCACGCAGCACCGCCAGGCTGTCCAGCGCGGCATGTCGGCCTTCGAACTTCCCCACCACGAGTCCGCCCAGCACCGCCACGGCGCGCGGGTCGACCGGCCACTTCCCGGTCTCCCAGTAGCCGACGTATTCGGGGGGGACGTCGATCAGCCCGGCGAAGCCCGCCTCGGACATCTCCAGCGCCGTGCGCAGGAAGCGGAACGCGTCCCCCGTGCGCAGCCCGGCCTTGGCGATCTCCACGGCCACGCACCGCTCGAAGCGCCGCACGTGCTCGCCTTGGATGACCACCTGCTGGCAAGCGAGGCAGCGGGTCGCGGGTACCTGGGTGGCGAACGTGTGCCCGCAGACATCCATCGTGTCGTCGATGACGACGTCGATGACTTTCGCGCGCTGGCACCGGTCGCAGGTCTTCATTTGCGGAACTTCCTTTTCGAACGTCGTGGAAGTCCTCTTCCAATGCAAGCGGCGAGCCAGTGACGTCGATCACGGATTTCCGCCGATTTTCGTCGTGCGCAGGCGCCGCCCTGCTGGAAAAGCGGTCAACATTACCGCCCGAAAATCGGCAGTACCGGTCAGATCCGCGCCAGCGCCGGCAACGGGGACGGAGCGGCGCAGTCGTCGCCGTCGATCCACGGATCCGCCCCCGACTGGACGTCGCGAGGATAAAGCCGTGCATCGAGGAGGTGCGCGGGGAGCACATTGCCCATCGAGGCGAACAGCGACGCGCGCACGCCCGGATGCTCGCGCTCCAGGTCGGAAAGCAGGCGCTTGACCCGCTTGCGCTGCAGGTCCTCCTGGGAACCGCACAGGTCGCAAGGGATGATCGGAAATCCGGCGCTCGCGGCGAAAGCGGCGACGTCCGCCTCCGAGGCGAAGCAGAGGGGACGGATGACGGTGTTGCGCCCGTCGTCCGAGCGCAGCTTGGGGGGCATCGAGCGCATCTTCCCGGCGAACAGCATCGACAAGAGCAGCGACTCGATCAGATCGTCCCGGTGATGTCCGAGCGCGATCTTGCTGCAGCCCATCTCGGCGGCCGCGTTGTAGAGGATTCCCCGGCGCAGCCGTGAGCAGACCGCGCAGGTCGTGCCGCCCTCCGGCGTCAGCCGCTTCACGACCGAATAGGTGTCCTCGCGCAGCATGCGGACCTCGCACCCCTGGGAGCGGAGGTAATCCTCCAGCTTCCCGGCCGGGAAGCCGGGGTGGCCCTGGTCCAGGTTGCAGGCGACCAGGTCGAAGCGGATCGGCGCCCGCTCGCGGAGCCGCTGGAGCAGATACAGCAAGGTGAACGAGTCCTTGCCGCCGGACACGCCGACCAGGATGCGGTCGCCGTCCTCGATCAGCGCGAACTCCTGTATCGCGCGGCCTGCCTGGTGGAGGAGCCGCTTCAGGAGCTTGCGGTCGGGTTGCGCTTGAGCCATGCGGGGTCGCTGGTTACACCAACGGGGTGGCAAGGCTCAACTTGCGGCTGCCCGAAAACGTCCCCGGGCCGCTCTTCGTCGACCAGACCTGCATCGACTGCGACACCTGCCGGCAGATGGCGCCGGAGATCTACGGCGAGACGCGCGGCCTGTCGTACGTGATGCGCCAGCCGGAGTCGGCAGAGGAGAAGCGGCGGGCGCTCCAGGCGCTGGTCGCCTGCCCGACGGCGTCGATCGGCGGAGGGAAGGGCGCCGAGGTGCGGCAAGCCCTGGCGACGTTCCCGGAGCGCATCGACGGACCGGTGCACGACTGCGGGCTGCGCGCCGAATCGTCCTTCGGCGCGACCAGCTACCTGGTGCTGCGGCCCGGTGGGAACGTGCTGATCGACTCCCCCCGCGCGGCGGGTCCTCTGCTGGACCGGATCGATGCCCTGGGCGGAGTCCGCTTGATGTTCCTCACCCATCGGGACGACGTGGCGGACCACGCCCGGCTGCGGGAGCGCTTCGGATGCGATCGGGTGCTGCACCGGGCCGACGTCTCGCGCGACACGCGGGAAGTCGAGGTGAAGCTGGAGGGCGACGACCCGGTCGAGCTGGGCCCCGGGCTGTTGGCCATCCCGGTGCCCGGACACACGCGGGGCAGCTCGGCGCTGCTGGTGGATGACGAATACCTGTTCACCGGCGACCATCTGTGGGCGGCGGACGGCGGCTCGCTGGAGATGGGACGCGGCGTGTGCTGGTACTCCTGGGACGAGCAGGTACGCTCGTTGGAGAAGCTCCTCGCGTTCCGGTTCCGCTGGGTCCTGCCGGGCCACGGTCGCAGGATCGACGCCGGCTCCGCGGAGGAGATGCGTGGCAAGGTACGCAGGCTCCTCCGCGAAGTGCGCGGTGAGTCGCCTCAGGTCGCCCCGCGCAAGTACCAATAGGGCCTTCTTCGCGGCGCGACTGCCCATCGCTCCGGCGCGCCGCAAGAAGGGCACCACTCACGAAATCGGAGGGAGTCGCCTGCTAGACGGCGGCGATCGCGCGCTGCATGCCCGCGCGGATGAGGGCGCGCGACATCCGAGGCGTGTTGTATGCCCAACCCAGCCGGCCGTCCGGCCCGGCCACGACGATGCCGCCGTCTCCCTCCGCACGTTCCTTGAGGAGGCCGACCGCTGCGATCGCCGCTTGGCGCGGGGCCATGCCGTCGCACACGCGCACGCACGCGGCGCGCGCCATCGTGATCTTCAGGATTGCCTCGCCGAGGCCCGTGCTGGAAGCCGCCGCCTCGTGATCGTCCGCGTAGGTTCCCGCGCCGATGATCGGAGTGTCGCCGACCCGGCCGGGCCGCTTGTACGGAGTACCGCCCGTCGACGTGCAGGCCGCGACGTGCCCCTTGGCGTCTACCGCGACCGCGCCGATGGTGCCGATCCTGCCGGCGCGCACTTCGTCCGGGCCTTCCTTCTGCGCCAAGGCGTGCAGCTCCTGCCAGCGCGCCCGCTGCCGCGGCGTGACGAGCAGCTCGTTGCGGTACTCGGCGATTCCGCATTCGCGGGCGAACGCCTCCGCTCCCGGTCCGCAGAGCAAGACGTGAGGTGTGTCGTCGCACACGCGCCGCGCCGCCAGGATGGGATTCTTCATCGTCTTCACGCACGCGACCGCGCCAGCGCGCAGGGTGGTGCCGTCCATGCAGCTCGCATCCAGCTCGACGTCGCCGGCGGCGGTGAGGCAGGCGCCGGTCCCCGCGTTGAACGACGGATCGTCCTCGAGGACCACGGCGGCGGCCTGCGCCGCGTCCAGCGCGCTCCCGCCCTGGAGCAGCACGCGGAGGCCCGCCTCGGCCGCGGCGCGCGTCCCGGCCAGGTAGGGAGCGGGATCGTGGTCGGTGCGCGTACCGGCCCCGCCGTGCACCACCACCGCGGGCCCTCCGCGGCGGTCCAGGATGGCGTCGAACTCCTCCGCGCTCAGGTCGCCTGCATAGCTCATGGGGCCGCGCAGGGTAGTCCGAGCGAGCAGGGGGGGCAATCGGAACCGGGCGGCGCCCTGGCCGCGGCCACGGAGCGGCTTGACAGCCGCGTCCGGGTTATGAATCTCTCCGACCCCCGCCAGAGGAGCAGCGGATGCCATCCCAGGGAAAGAAAGTCGTAATCGTCGGAGCCGCCCGAACCCCGATCGGCGCGTTCCTCGGATCGCTGGCGGCCGTCCCCGCCCCCAGGCTCGGCGCCACCGCCATCCAGGCGGCGCTGCAGCGCGCCGGCGTCAAGCCGGACGAGGTGAAGACTGTCTTCATGGGCGAGGTGCTGCAGGGGGGAGTCGGACAGGCGCCCGCCCGGCAGGCTGCGATCTACGCGGGCATCCCCAACACCGTTCCCTGCGTGACAGTGAATAAAGTGTGCGGCTCGGGACTGGAGGCGGTCATCGAGGGGGCCCGGGTGATCGCCCTGGGCGAGGCCGACGTGGTGGTCGCGGGCGGGATGGAGTCGATGTCAAACGCCCCGTACTTCACCAGCTCGGCCCGCACCGGCGCCCGGATGGGCAACACCGAGCTCAAGGATCTGATGATCCACGACGGTCTGTGGGACCCCTACAACGACATGCACATGGGGATGTGCGGCGAGAAGTGCGCCTCGGATTTCAAGTTCTCCCGCGCCGCGCAGGACGAATACGCGCTGGAGTCCACCCGCCGGGCGCAGAAGGCGCAAGCGGAAGGGGCGTTCAAGGCCGAGATCGTTCCGGTGGAGATCGTCGACCGGAAGGGCAGCAAGACCCAGGTCACCGAGGACGAGGGCCCCAAGCTGGCCAAGCCGGACAAGATCGCGAGCCTGAAGGCCTCGTTCAAGAAGGACGGGACCATCACGGCCGCCAACGCCAGCTCGATCAACGACGGCGCGGCGGCGGTGGTGCTGATGTCCGAGGAGCGGGCGAAGCGCGAGGGCCGCACCGTTCTGGCGCGGCTCGGCGACTTCGGCCACGCCGCCCGCGACCCGGTGGAGTTCACCATCGCTCCAGCCGACGCGATCAAGCAGGCGCTGACGCGCGCCGGGATCAAGGCGGAGGACGTCGACCTCTGGGAGATCAACGAGGCCTTCGCGGTGGTGGCGATGGCGAACAACCGGCTCCTCGGAATCACGCCGGACAAGGTGAACGTCCGGGGCGGGGCCGTGGTGCTCGGGCACCCCATCGGGGCCTCCGGCGCGCGGCTCCTGGTGACGCTGATCTACGCAATGAAGGATCTGGGGAAGAAGCGCGGCCTGGCCTCGCTGTGCATCGGCGGGGGCGAGGGGATCGCCCTGATCGTGGAGAGGGACTAGCCGCCGCCAGATAGGGCGGCGCTATGCTTTTCATCGCGCGGCCAGTTCGCTACTACACAGAGGACGCAATGAACAAAGTAGTCAGGAACGCGGACGAGGCGATCCGCGACATGCAGGACGGGGCGGTGATCATGTCCGGGGGCTTCGGCCTCTCGGGCAATCCGGAGAACCTGATCGACGCCATCCACCGCAAGGGCGTGAAGAACCTCACCATCATCTCGAACAACTGCGGGACCACCGACAAGGGGTTGGGCGTGCTGCTCCAGAGCCGCCAGGTCCGCAAGATGATCGCCAGCTACGTCGGCGAGAACAAGGAGTTCGAGCGCCAGTTCCTCGGCGGCGAGCTGGAGGTGGAGCTGAACCCGCAGGGCACCCTGGCCGAGCGGATCCGCGCCGGGGGCGCCGGCCTGGGCGGCTTCTTCACTCCCACGGGAGCGGGCACCCAGATCGCGCAGGGCAAGGAGAGCCGCGTGATCGACGGGCGGGAGATGATCTTCGAGAAGCCGCTCAAGGCCGACTACGCCATCGTGCGCGCCTGGAAGGGCGACAAGTGGGGAAACCTCGTCTTCCGCAAGACAGCGCGGAACTTCTCCCCGAACATGTGCACCGCGGCGCGCATCACCATCGCCGAAGTGGAGCACCTGGTGGATGTGGGCGAGCTGGACGGCGACCAGATCCACGTCCCGTCCGTCTACGTGAAGCGGATCTTCCAGGGGTCGAACTACCAGAAGTGGATCGAGAAGCGCACCGTGAGGCCCGGCTGATGCCACTGACACGCGAGCAGATCGCCGCGCGGGCGGCCAATGAGCTGAAGGACGGGATGTACGTCAACCTCGGCATCGGCCTGCCCACGCTGGCCGCGAACTACCTGCCCAAGGGGATCGACGTCATCTTCCAGTCGGAGAACGGCATGCTGGGGATCGGTCCGTACCCCACCGAGGCGGAGCTGGACCCCGACCTGGTCAACGCCGGCAAGGAGACCGTGACGGAGATCAAGGGCACCTCGTACTTCTCCAGCGCCGACTCGTTCGCCATGATCCGCGGGGGCCACATCGACGTCGCAATCCTCGGCGCGATGGAAGTGAGCGAGCAGGGCGACCTCGCCAACTGGACGATCCCCGGCAAGGTGATCAAGGGCATGGGCGGCGCGATGGACCTGGTCACCGGGGCCAAGCGGGTCATCGTGGCCATGGAGCACACCGCGAAGGGCGGAGCGCCCAAGATCCTCAAGCAGTGCAAGCTGCCGCTCACCGGCAAGAAGTGCGTGAACTCGATCGTGACCGAGCTGGCCTACATCGAGGTGACGCCGCAAGGGCTGCTCCTCAAGGAAGTGGCTCCGGGCGTCACCCCGGAAGAGGTGCAGAAGGCCACCGAAGCCCGGCTGCGCGTCTCGCCCGAGCTACGCACCATGTCGGTCTGAAAGGGGATTCAGGTCCCCTGTTCACTCCGTGCCGCGTTGTGGCAGACTTTCCCGACATGACTACCCCGGAGAGGCGCGCGGACGCTGAATCGCGCCTGCGCAAGGCCCATGCGACGCTCGGCGCGGCCAAGGCCCTGCTCGCGCTCGATCCTCCTTGCCGCGACGACGCGGTGAACCGGGCCGCCGTGGCGGCGCTCCAGGCCGCCCGCGCGCTGATCGATTCCAAGTGGGCGCGCGACAGCCACCCGGGATGGGACCCCAACTGGCGGCCGGGGATGCCCCGCGCGCTATCCTGGCGGGATGGCTTCTCCCCCGACGTGCTGCAGAGGCTGCTCGACCGGTTCGAGCGCCTGCGTGCCAGCCTCAAGCTGGCCCCCGACTTCACCCAATATCTGCGCACGCTGGTCGAGGACGGCCTCGAGGCCGACGCCGGGGAAGGCCCCGAGTACGACGACGAGGAGGCGCGCGTCGCCATCGCCACTTCCGAGCAGCTGGTGATGACCGTGGCCGGGCAGCTCGGCATGTCGGAGGATCTGCGCGCGGCGGCGGTCCCGCCTGCGGCGCAGGCCGCCGTGATACCGTTCAGGAGCCCATGACGGATCGCCCCCCCGCGAAGCGCAAGTGGCCGCGCTTACACCATGAGCTGATGGTCACGCTCGCAACCGAGCGCCACGGCAGTTTCTCCGGGTGGAGCACCAG
>DATFTN010000212.1:0-4368 GCA_035261845.1 Myxococcales bacterium
TGCAGCCCGTTCTGGAACAAGTCGACGCACACGGTTCGGCACGCTCCCCTGATCGCGTCATCCAGGGGGAGCGAGCACGATCGTTACGTGTCTCTACTTGTCCTGGAACGGGACGCGGCGCGTTAACGGGGCCCACACGCCAATTGGACCTGCTCGGCCAGCCGACACCCTAGGCTGAGGATGCCCAGGGGCAGCGCTACCTCGGACTAGCCCACGACTAGCTCCAACTTCACCTCATGAAAAGCAACGGAGACACGCGTGGGTCGTGCTCCAGGAATCATCCGCGCAGGGTCAGCCAGAGCATGGCGGCGGTGAGGACGATCAGGATGGCGCAGGTCGCCCAGGCCACCACGGAGAGCCAGCGGCTGTTGCGGTAGCGGCCCATCAGCCGCTCGTCGCCCGCGAGCAGCAGGACGTAGATCAAGATGAACGGGAGCAGCACTCCGTTGGCGGTCTGCGACAGCAGCATGATCTTGAGCAGCGGGAGGCCGGGCAGCATCACCAGGCCCGCGCCGAGTACGATCATCGCGACGTAGAGGGCGTAGAACTGGGGCGCCTCGTCGCGGCGCTTGTCGATCCCGCTCTCCCATCCGAACGCCTCGCACACGTAGTAGGTGGTGGAGAGCGGGAGGATGCTGGCGGCGAAGACGGAGGCGTTGAACAGCCCGAAGGCGAACAGCGCGCTGGCGTACTTGCCCGCCAGCGGCCGCAGCGCGAGCGCGGCGTCCTTGGCCGTGTCGATGTGGCCGCCGGCCTTGTGGATGGTGGCGCCGCAGGCGAGCACGATGAAGAACGCCACCACGTCGGTGACGATGCAGCCGACCACGACGTCGAGCCGGGAGAGCGGATAGTCCTCGATGCGCACGCCTTTCTCGACGATCGCAGACTGCAGGTAGAACTGCATCCAGGGAGCGATGGTGGTGCCCACCAGGGTGACCACCATGGTCACCGCCGGCGCGGTGAACGGCAGCGAGGGAATCAGGGTCCCGCGCGCCACCTCGCCCCAGTCCGGCCCGGCCAGGAAGCCGGCGATGATGTACGCGACGTAGAAGACGCAGGCGGCCAGGAAGACCCGCTCGACGATGCGCGCGGTTCCCTTGACCACCAGGGCCCAGACCAGCACCGCCACGGCGGGCACCGAGATCCAGCGCGGCACCCCGAAGATCTCCAGCGACCCGGCCACGCCGGCGAACTCCGCCACGGTGTTGCCCAGGTTGGCGAGCACCAGCGCGAGCATGACGAAGAAGGTGGACTTGACCCCGAACCGCTCTCGGATGAGGTCCGAGAGGCCCTTCCCGGTGACCACGCCCATCCGCGCGGTCATCTCCTGCACCACGATCAGCGCGAGAGTGATGGGGATCAGCGTCCACAGCAACGTGTAGCCGAAGTCGGCGCCCGCCTGCGAGTAGGTGGCGATCCCGCCGGCGTCGTTGTCCACGTTGGCGGTGATGATCCCGGGGCCGACCACCGAGGCGAGGAGGAGCAGGCGTGCCCAGGGCGAACGCAGCGCCCGCACGCCTCGCGAGGGCGTGGCGCGCGCCGGGGACTCAGCCATGCAGCACCTTCTCCAGCACGTCGTCGACGGTGACGACGCCGACGACCTTCCCCGACTCGTCCTCCACCGGCAGCGAGAACAGGTTGTACTTGGCGGCCAGCTCCGCCACCTTCCGCGCCGGGTCGTCGGGCCGCAGCGGCGCGGGGTGCTCGTGCATCAGGCCCAGCACCCGGCTCTCCGGCCTGGACACGATGATGTCCCGCAGCGAGAGCACGCCGGCCAGCTTGCCGTCGGGCCCGATCACGAACGCGTCGTGCAGATGGGCGATGTGCTCCGCCTGCGTGCGCACCCGCTCCAGCGCCTGCGCGGCGGTCACCTCGGGCGAGAGGCGCAAGAACTCCGGGTTCATCATGCCGCCGGCGCTGTCCTGGTCGTAGGTGAGCAGGCGCTCGACCTCGCGCGCCGAGGGCGGCTCCATCTCGGCGAGCAGCTCGGCCGACTCGTCGACGGGCAGGTCGCCGAGCAGGTCGGCGGCGTCGTCGGCCTGCATCTCCTCGAGCACGTCGACTGCCTTCTCCGGGGAAAGGGCCTGGAGCAGCTCGCGCTGGAGCTCCGGCTGGACTTCCTCGAGGGCATCCGCCGCGGCCTCGACGGGCAGCTCGCGGAAGAGGACGGCGCGCTCGCGCCGGTCCAGGTCCTCGAGGATCTCCGCCAGGTCGGCCGGATGGATCTCGGAGAGCGCGGCGCGGGAGAGGTCGAGCCGGACCCGCGGCGACCCGGCCGCGAGCGGCTGCACGTGCTTCCAGGAGAGGAGCTTCTCGGCCTTGAGATAGGGCGCCCCGGGCCTCAGCCGCCGCACCAGCGCGTCGACCATCGCCTGCCACCCCATCCGGCGCACCAGGCCGCGGAACCCGACGTCGACGTGCGCCACCCTTAGCTCGCCGCGCGCGAGGAGCAGGTGAAGGTCGTTGACCCGCTCCACCTTGGCGTCGTCGGTATCGACGATCTGCCGGTCGAGCACGTCCTGGACGAGCGGGATTTCGCTCGACTGCAGCTGCAGGGGCCGCAGGGCCTCGGCGCCGCGCTTGAGCCGCACGCCGCGGCCGTCCCATCCCGCGACATCCTCCCACTCGACCCGCTTCACCTCTCCGCCCATCCTGGTGCGCACCCGCAGCGCTTTCACCCGCGGGTACGCTCCGGCCGAGTCCGCCAGCAAGTCGACCAGGGTGCCCAAGCGCTTGCCGCCCGGTCCCACCACGCGGTGCCCGAGCAGATCGGAGAGGAAGAGGAAGGTCCCCTCGCGCGGCGGTTGGCTGGCAGGCGCCGCCGGACCGTTCTGATTCACCTGTGTCGGCACCGCGGGCGCGGTAGCAGAGGTCTTGCAAGACGGTCAAGTGACCTTTCGACTTGCAGCGGGAGTCACTCGATCGTCGACTCGACTCAATCGAGCTTCTTCACCTTCTGGTAGTGCCGGCGGGCTTTGGCGCGGTTTCCGCAGTCCTTCATGCTGCACCACCTCCGGGACCCGTTCCGGCTCTCGTCGACGAAGAGCCAGCCGCACTCGCCCTCCTCCCACATCCCGCAAACTTTGACGGGCGCGTAATGCCCGGCGAGCAGCTCGGCGGCCGAGAGGGCGACGGGCCACAGCATGCGGCGCAGATCGTCCGAGTCGTCCCAGCCGAGGGAAAACTCCCGGCCGGCCTGCACCACCCTGCGGTGCGCGAGGGCCTCGGCCAGCGCCCGGTTGAGGACTTCGAGGCGCTGCTGCGGCGGTCGCTTCCCTTCGGTCAGGGAGAAGAAGATCTCGAAGAGCGCTTCACGCAGCTCGACCGCGGCGGCGAGCGCCGCGCTGGCCGCCACCGGCTCGCGCTGGGCCCGCAGCAGCAGGGTCCGCGCCTGCGCGGGCGTGATCAGCTCCCCCTGCCGCGCCCAGGCGACCAGGTCCGCATACCCGTGCAGGTGCTCCCTCGGGATCGCGCGCCGGTCGCCTCCCACCGTGTTGGTGAAGTCGAGACAGGTCTCCCCGCCGACGAATTCGAACCGGTACGGCTCCTGCCGCATCGTCTCCGACATGCAACCTCCAAAGAGGCACTTGACAGGTTAGATAGCGCCAGCGTATATAACCGTCAACTACCGCTCATGATAGTTAGACGAAGGAGCCCGCCATGCTGCCTCTCGCCCGCATCGGTCCCTCCAGCTCGACCCGCGCCGCCCTCCGCGCCGCGGTGGTGGTCCTCGCCTGGCTGGCCCTCTGGGTCTCGGCGCTGATCGCGATCTTGGAACGCCCCGCGCCGCACGGCGCGGAGGTCCGCATCCAGGCCTCCGACTCATCCCGCGCGTGAGGGCGCGCCAACGAGGCGTTGGTGGAGGTCCTGTGTTAGAGACCGGACGTGCCGACGCCTCCCTCGGTCGCCGACGAGCTGAAGAGCCTGCGCATCGAACGCACGCCGGAGCGCCGGGGACTGCCCCGCTGGGCACCGCCCGCCATCGGCCTCCTGCTCACGGCAGCCGTGCTGTTCGCCGGCTGGAAGGTGCTTGCCCCGAGGTTGTTCGTGCCGGAGGTGGAGACCACGGCCGTGGCGCTGGTGAGCCCGGCCCAGGCCCAGCAGCTCCTGGTGGCCACCGGCTACGTGGTGCCGCAGCGCCAAGCGAACATCTCGCCGCGGATCGGCGGACGGGTGGCCCAGCTGTTCGTCGAGGACGGCACGGTGGTGAAGAAGGGCCAGCTGATCGCCGTCCTGGAGGACCTGGACTACAAGGCCCAGGTGCTGCAGGCCGAGGCCGACGCGCAGTCGGCGCGGGCGCGCGAGAAGCGGGCCGAGGTGGACCTCCGCGACGCGCAGCGCGCCTTCGACCGCGAGCAGATGGTCCAG
>DATFTN010000213.1:0-8198 GCA_035261845.1 Myxococcales bacterium
AGGAAGGCACCTCGCAGGCGGTGCTGGGCGAGGGCGTCTCTGGCCAGGCGTTCGCCGACGATCTGAAGTCTTCGACGGGGCAGCTGCCGGCCTTCCGCGACGCGGCCGCGTACGACGCCGCGATGACCGTGATGCTGGCGGCGCTGCAGGCCGCCGAGCGCAGGCACCTGTCGGATCCAGCCCTGGTGAGCGGGTCGGAGATCCGCGACGCGATGCGCTCCATCAACGACCCGAAGGGCGAGCGGATCAACGCGGGGAGCTCCGGCATGGCGCGGGCGCTGGAGCTGATCGCCGCCGGCAAGCCGATGGACTACCAAGGCGCTTCCGGCCCCTGCAACTACGACGAGCACGGCGACATCGTGACCCAGCTGGCGCGCTTCACCGTGCAGAACGGGAAATTCGTCGACGTCGAAAAGTTCGATTGCCTGAAGGATCCCTCCTGCCCGCAGGTCCACGAGCGCGCCGAGAGACGCTGACTCGAGCGCTGGACCGTCTCGAGACGCCCGTCCGCGATTCGCGGGCGGGCGTTCTCTTTTTTTTGAGGAACGCCGTCAGGGCTCCGTTCCGCCGGTGGCGAGCTGAGGCGGGCGGGCCGCGCGGAAGAGGAGAGGATCCGCGGGGCCCTGGGGAAGGTCGAGCTGGTAATGGAGATGCGGCCCGGTAGAGAGCCCGCTGTTTCCGGAGAGGGCGATCACCTGCCCCTTCTTCACGGCGTCTCCCGGCGCGACCCGGAGCGAGTCGTTGTGACAGTAGACGGTGGAGACGCCGCTCCCGTGGTCGAGCAGCACCAGCCGGCCGCTCACGCGATCGTCGCTGGCGCGGCGCACGATGCCATCCGCCGCCGCGCGCACCGGAGTGCCGATCGGGACGCCCAGGTCGATCCCCGAGTGGAAGCGGCGCGCGCCCAGCAGCGGATGCGCGCGCAGGCCGAAAGAAGAGGTGACCTGCGCCGAGTCGGGCAGCGGCCAGGCGAGCGCGTACGCGGTCCCCAGCGTCAGCGCGGTCGCGGCCAGGGCGATCCGGTCCGCGTAGCGCGGCGGCAGCTGGCGGGCCAGCTCCTCCAGCCCGGAGCCGGAGGCGCGCTCGCGGGCGAAGCGCGCCGCTTCCTCCCCGCAGAAGAGGGCGAGCACGGCGGCCTCGCGCGATCCTTGCCGCTCCGCTTCTCGCCCGATCCAATCGCCCAGCGCATCGGCGGAACTGGACTTGAGCCCTGCCCGAGCGAGCACTTGCGCGCGGTCCGGCGGCGAGATCCTCTCCAGGGCCGACTGCGCACCCAGACCCAACGCCGCGCCGGGCGAGAGCGCGGCCCGAGGAGGCAGCGGCTCGGCGAGCTGGAGCGCGCCCGCCCCGTAATAGGAGAGAAGCGCGGGGGTCGCGCCGCGGGATCCGGATAGGCGGGCAACCGCGGTGCGGAGGAGGGCCCCCGGCGGAGTGTGGTACCAGGCCGCCCACAGGCACAGGGCCGCGAGGAGTACGTCGGCGAGGCTGCGCGCGCGCCGCATCACCGCAGGAAGAAGAGCAGCGGCGCGGCGCGGAGAGCGGCGATCGCCAGCGGAAGGAGCAGCAGCGCGCCGGGGAGGCCCACGGTGAACGCACGCGCCCGCGCGGCCGGGATGCGGTCGGAGCGCGCGTCCGCCCGGACCAGAGCGTGCACAACCCCCCTCCAGGCGATGAACGCGACCAGTCCGAGCACGGCGGCCAGCGCGCATCCGCTGGCGAGGGCGTCCGCCGCCGAGCCGAGCGCGCCGCGCAGGCCGAAGTGAAGGGTGCCCTCCAGGAGGCGGCCGACCGCGCACGATCCGGCCAGGGCGACCGCCGCGGTCGCGAGCGGATGGACGGCGCGCAAGGTGGTCGGCCGGGCCCAGGCCTTGGCCGCGAGCTCGCGGAACCTCTTCACCTCGTCGGCTCGCTCGTCGTAGCCGAGCATGGGCAGGGCGAGGAGCGCGTCGGCGGCGAGCTCCCAGAGCAGCGCGACACCCCGGGCGAAGAAGATGCGCTGCGAGGGTCCCACCAGGTCGACCAGGGGAGCGGTGAGCGCCCAGCGCGCGACCACCGAATCGAAGGCGGCGTCTGCGGCGTCGACCATCCGCAGGATCAGGCCGCCGACCACGTCGGCAGCCGTGTGCACTCCCACCGCAACCAGCGCACAGAGGGCGACTGGCACGAAGAACCAGCGCAAGCGATCGGCGAGCCGCGCGGCGGTGTCGAGCGCGCCCGCGGGCGGTGCGGCCTGGGGCAGGGGCATCGGCCCGGATCCTCGCCGCGCGAGCGACGCCCGCGCAAGAGTTCAGTCCGGACCCGGGGTAGGTGGCGCGGCGACATGGTTCACCGCAGCACGTTCAGGCGGTCTTGCGCGCTATCAGCCTGCGCAAGTTGCGGTTCGCGCGGCGTTCCTCCACGCGGAAACCGGCGCGGCGCACGGCGGCCTCGGTGTCGCGGTTGGGATGGCAGCCGCCGGTGATCCGCGTCCAGGCGGGCTGGATGAAGTCCTGCCAGCGCGCCTCCCAGCGGCGCTCCGAGCGGACGTGCTCGAGCAGGCGCAGCGCTCCCGGGTCCTTCAGCACGCGGCGGACTTCCGCCAGTGCCGCGCCGGGGTCCGGGACGCTGCAGAGGACGAGGCTGATCGCGACCGTGTCGAAGCTTCGCGGGCGGAACGGCAGCGACTCCGCCTTCGCGCACACGAGCGGGACGCCCGGCGCGCGGCGTCGGGCGCGCCGCAGCGAGCCCAGTGCCGGGTCGATCCCGACCAGGCGGGCAGTCCAGGGGTACCTCGGCAGGTTCCGGCCGGTTCCGCACCCGAGCTCCATGGTGAGGCCGCTGGCGCCGGCGGTCAGCCAGGCGCGCAGCTTCCACAGCCCGATGCGGTCGGTCACCGCCATCATGGCGTCGTAGACCAGGGGAATCTGCTCGACCCCTCGCATTACAGAGGGATGTTGCCGTGCTTGCGGCGCGGGACGTCGGCCCGCTTGGTGCGCAGCATGGAAAGCGCGCGGCACAGCCGTGGACGGGTGTCCTCCGGGACGATCACCTCGTCCACGTACCCCAGCTCGGCGGCCTTGTACGGGTTGGCGAACGTGTCGCGGTAGCTCTGCGCCAGCTCGTCCCGCGTCTTCGCGCCCTTCTCCAGCTCGCGGCGGAAGACGATGTTCACCGCGCCCTCCGGGCCCATCACCGCGATCTCGGCCGTCGGCCAGGCGAGGTTCGCGTCGGCGCGGATGTGCTTGGACGACATCACGTCGTAGGCGCCGCCGTACGCCTTGCGCGTGATCACCGTCAGCTTGGGGACCGTCGCCTCGGCGAAGGCGTAGAGCAGCTTCGCCCCGTGGGTGATGATCCCGCCCCACTCCTGCCCGGTCCCCGGCAAGAAGCCGGGCACGTCCACGAAAGTGACCAGCGGGATGTTGAACGCGTCGCAGGTGCGCACGAAGCGCGCCGCCTTGCGCGAGGCGTCGATGTCGAGCACGCCGGCCAGCACCGCCGGCTGGTTGGCGACGATCCCCACCGACTGGCCGGAGAGCCGCGCGAAGCCGGTCACGATGTTGCGCGCGTAGTACTCCGCCACCTCGAAGAAGTGGCGGTCGTCGACCACCGCGCGGACCACTTCCTTGACGTCGTACGGTTTGTTGGGGTTTTCCGGGACGATGGTCTTCAAGGCCTCGTCGCGGCGGTCCGGCGGGTCCTGGGTGGGCACGATCGGCGGGCCGTCGAGGTTGTTGGACGGCAAGTAGGAGAGCAGCTCGCGCAGGATGCGGATCGCCCCCGCCTCGTCCTCGGCGGCGAAGTGCGCCACGCCGCTCTTCGCGTTGTGCGCCTGCGCGCCCCCCAGCTCTTCCTTGGTGACCTCCTCGTGCGTCACCGTCTTGATCACGTCCGGGCCGGTGATGAACATGTAGCTCGTACCCTTGGTCATCACGATGAAGTCGGTCATGGCGGGCGAGTAGACCGCGCCGCCGGCACAGGGGCCGAGGATCGCCGAGAGCTGCGGGACCACGCCCGAGGCGGAGACGTTGCGGTAGAAGATCTCCGCGTAGCCGGCGAGCGACACCACGCCTTCCTGGATGCGCGCCCCGCCGGAATCGTTGAGGCCGACGACCGGGCAACCGGTGGCGACCGCCAGGTCCATCACCTTGCAGATCTTCTCGGCGTAGGAGCCGGACAGCGAGCCGCCGAACACGGTGAAGTCCTGGGCGAAGACGAATACCTGCCGGCCTTCCACCGCGCCGTAGCCGGTGACCACCCCGTCGCCCAGGATCTTCTTGTTCTGCATCCCGAAGTCGTCGCAGCGGTGGACCTTGAACTTGTCGAGCTCGACGAAGCTGCCGGGGTCGAGCAAGAGCTCGATGCGCTCGCGGGCGGTGAGCTTCCCTTCCTCGTGCTGTTTCTGGATCCGCTCCTCGCCGCCGCCCAGCTCGGCCTGGGCATCCAGCGCGGCGAGCTTCTCGCGCGGCGCCAGCGTGGAGAGCCGCTCGCTCCGCTTCGCGGAAGAGATCCCGCCGGGCGGCTCGGCTTGCGGCGGACCCTTCGCGTTGTCGTCGGACATTCGGGCGCGCACCCTACTGAAGTTCTAACGCAGGGGCCAGCGCAGCTCGACCTCCGCGCCGGCGGGGTGCGGCTGCCCCGTGGCGACGACCGGGCCCGACCCCCGCAAGAACCCGCCCACCGTCAGCCGGACTGCGTACAAGGCGGCGGCGAGGCCGCCGCGAAGGGCGTCGAGCGGGGTGAGCTTCTGCAGCACGGCGTCGGCGGCGCTCAAGTCCAGCTGCGCCTCGAGCGCGGCCGTGGCGCCCGGGGCATTCGGGTCCGCCGGAGCGCTCGCGGGGCAAGGCGTGCCGAACCAGGCGGCCGACGCGTCGGCCCGGACGCAGAGCGGCCTGGGCCCCTCCGCGTCCGCAGCGCCCTGGGCCCCGGGAGGCGCGGTGACCGCTTGCAAGCGGACGGCCCAGAGGGCTTCGCGCTCGTCCGAGGGAAGCCGCGGGTCGGCGCCGTCGCTGCGCACCACGACGCGCTCGGCGGCTCCGGCAGCGGCTTGCGCGAGACGCTCGGGGCCCTCGCGCGAGGGCGGCGCGAGCAGGGCACCCAGGTACGCGCGGGCGGCCAGACCCAGGACGTCGCGGCCAGAGGGTCCGAGACCGGCGCGCAGGCAGAGGAGCGATGCCCCTGCGCAAGCCGCGGGCCCCGGCGCAGACCCGGCGAGAAGCTGCCCCGGAGAGAGGAGGAGCCCGCGCGCGACCAGCCCGCGCGAGGAACCCTCGAGCGAAAGCACGGCGGCCCGGAGCGGATCGGTGCCCCGCACAAGCAGGGCCGCGGGCCCCGTCAGGCGGGCGAGGACGGACGAGAGAGCGCGGTCCGTCGAGATCGCCGGAGTCGCCCGGCCGGCCACCTGGGCGAGCGTCGTCACCAGGGCGATCGCGTGCGGCCCGGACGCGGTCAACAGCCGCGTCGTCCCCGCGACCAACGCCACCGCTCCTGCGCGAATCCTCTTGCCTTCTCCGGCCGCCAGGGCGCTTCGCAAACCCCTGGCGTGTGCCGGATGCGGAGGCCCCGCTTCGGCCAGCCAGGAATGCAGCGCCGACCGCGCGGCCTTGGCGTCGCGGACGGGTGCGCTGAGGCCGAAGGATCCGCCTTCGAGCACGATCGCCCGGGCGCCGGACGGAGCGAGCCCCCAGGTGAGCGGCTGGTCCAGGAGGTCCGGTCCGACCAGCGCCGAGAGGCGGGGACCGGCCGCCAGAGCCGGGGCGCGCTGCGTGACGCCGTCGAAGAAGGCCCGCAGCCCGTCCGCGGCGCGCGAGCCCTCGAGCAGCACGGCCGCCTCCGCGTTCGCCGGGACCAGGGCAGCCGCCGACTTCGCGCCCGGGCCGGCGAGGGCCGCCGCGCAGAGCAGGGCAAGAGCGATCACGCTGGGCCCGTGCGCCTTGTCACGCCGGCAGCTGCGTCCCGGCCGCCTTGGCCGCGTCGGCGAGCGCCTCCGCCTTTTCGCGCGCCCTCCGGGCCATCGCCCGGCGCATGTAGCCGTAGCCGAGCACCAGCGCGGCGAACAGCGGAGAGAGCGCGGCGCCGACCGTCCAGCCGGCATGCTCGGCGAGGAAGCCCCACACGGCGGCGGCCGCGGGGCTGAAGAAGTCGCCGTACCAGACCAGCGCCCAGACCGCGCCGCACAGCGCGAAGGCCAGCACGTTCGCGACCAGGAAGAACATGACGCCCCGCTTGCGCGGGACGGGCAGGACGTACTGCTTCTCGGCCACGGCTTCCTCCGGGGGCGCGAGGCTAAGGCGCCCGCGCCCCCGGAGGCAAGCCCGGAGATCACTGGTCGCAGTCCTCCGGCGACACCGTGGCCCGGACAGAGGCGGCGATCGCTGCGGTCGCGGGCGCGAACTGCTGCACGTCCGAGAAGCCCAGTTTCTGCTTCACGCTGTGATTGGGCGTCATGGTGACGCCGTTCGCGTCCAGCCGGTACGTGTCGAAGTACTGGCCCTGCGGCATCAGCTGGATGCCGTTCGCGGCGAGGAATGCCTGCAGGTTGGCGTCGCGGAACGGGAACGGCATCCCCGGCTCGAAGGCGTTGAACAGACCGTCCCAGTGGTTCGGGATGTAAACCTTGGGGTGGATGACCGGCACCACCAGGCTGGCGACGGGCAATCCGCCCGTGCCGATCCAGACGTCGACGTTCTTCAGGCCCGCGTCGTCCATCGCCGCCTGCAGGTTGAACAGCGGCGAGCCGAAGTTCACGCCACCGACGATGATGTCCTTGTCGAGGTCGAACGCGCTCGCCGAGTTGTTGACGAAGAAGCTGATCGGACCGCCCGGGTTGTCCACCGTGAAGAGGAAGGCCCGGCCGCCGCCGCCGTTCGGGAAGTCCTCGCCCACGCCGGCACGGAACCCGCCGTTCTGGGGCACGGGCGGGCCGCTCAGCTCGCGCGCGAAGTGCTGGAGGGGGTTCGACGCGTTGCCGCTGTGGTTGAAGCGGACCACCCGCAGCGTCACCCCGTTGCCGAGCAGCAGGCGGTCGCGGGGCTGTCCGGCCTTCCAGCTCCCGCTGACGATCCTGCACTGCGAGGCAGGGATGCCTTGGGCCATCGCCTGGAAGCAGGTCGAGATCCCGCCGATGATGGGAGCCCCGGTGACGGCGGCCCAGGTCGCGGTGTCGTAGGTGTGGTCGAAGTGGCTATGCCCGGCGAGGACGAAGTCCAGTTGGCCGTCGGCGGCGAGCGCGTCATGCACGCGAAGGACCGCGGGCACGTTCACCGGGAAGGGCGCGCTGGTGAAGGCGAACTGATCGGCGGGAAACCCGGGTGCGGGTACGAAGAGCCGCTGCGGTACGCGCGTGATGTACCCGTCCATCACGATGCGGAGGTTGTCGAACTTGAAGTACCAGTTGGCGATCGACATCCAGGTCAGCTCCACCTGGTGCGGCGCGGCGCGGGCGGGCAACGCGCCGGCGAAGAGTGCCACGACGAGCAGGACGCGCAGTCGTTTCATGGGGTCTTCTCCGTGGGTGGGGCCGTACGGACGTACGGGCGGCGGATCCCGCCATCGCGTCGGATCGCCGATCAAGTCCGGCTCGCGTCGGAGGAGCGGCCAGGCGGCGCGTTCGCGTTGGATTCTGGATTTTTGCGAGGCGTCGCCGGCCGATCAGTGGCGGACCACGACGGCGCCGCACAGCTTGTCGTGGAGGGTCTGCCCGCGCAGGTCGACCAGCGCCAGGGCGAAACCTGCGAGGCCCAGCGCGGCCGAGGGGACCGCGAGGAGTGCCCGGGCGAGAGACTCGCCGATGGTGAGGGTCCCGCCCCGGCGCGATTCGATGCGCAGGCCGGCCAGGGCGAGGCCCGGCGTGCGTCCGCCCAGCGCGGTGAACAGCCACGAGTAAGCGATCGCGATCAAGGCGCAGAGGGCGATCCAGAGCGCTGGCAGCCGAGGTCCGCGGAGAAGCAGATCCAGCTCGTCGCCGGCGGGGCCGCTGGCGCGGTGGAGGACGAGGATGGCGATGGCGAGATGGAGCGAGGCGCAGGCGAGGACGGCGGCGAGATCGACGGACCAGGCGAGGAGTTGGGCGGAGGCCGAGGGGCGGACCGGGGACGAGGGAGAGATCGAGGGAAAGGGGGAGGTCGAGGTCGAGGTCGGGGTAGAGGGAGAGGGGGAGGTCGAGGTCGAGGTCGGGGTAGAGGGAGAGGGGGAGGTCGAGGTCGAGGTCGGGGTAGAGG
>DATFTN010000214.1:0-5152 GCA_035261845.1 Myxococcales bacterium
TCCGGCTGGTGGGAGACCCACACGCCGGCGAACCGCACCTGGCCGCCCAGCTCGGTCTTGGGGATGTCGTTCGTCGGGGTGAAGGCGCTCTTGCGGGCCAGCTCCGCGCGCGTCCGTTCCTCGTCGGAGACGTTGGCGCCGCGCTGGGCCACGGTGGCGAGCAGCTCCTCCTCGCGGGTGGCCTCGCGCGCGCCGGATCGGGCGCGCTCGCCTTCGGCGGCGAGCCGCACGGACCCTTCCGCGCACTCCGACCAGTAGGCCCGGGCGTCGAGATCCATCACCAGCCGGCAGCTGTGCCCGGCGATCGCCGAGGCGCCGTAAAGCGAACGGATTCCACCCGCGAGCTGCCCGGTCTTCTGCCGGAGCTGCACGCGCGCGATGTTGGAGATCGAAGGCACGGCGATCGCCACCAGGCCCGCTACGATGGCGAGCGCGATGCCGATCTCGAGCAGCGTCATCCCGCGCGCGCGCACGTGTCTACTTCGCTCCTTGCGCGGTGGGCGTCGCGCTCTCGCCACCGTGCAGGGTGATGTCGTCCCCTCCGCCCTGCGCCTTGTCCGGACCGTACGAGTACACATCGTACCCGTCGCCGGTCCTCACGTACTGGTAGTCGCTGCCCCAGGGGTCCTTGTGGAGGTCCTTGATGAACTTGGGGACCAGGATGGTGAGGCTGTCGGGCCACTGTCCCATTTCGACGTGGTAGAGGTCTACGGCATCCGAGAGCGCCTTCGCCTCGAGCTTCGCGGTCCTCACCTGCGCGTCCTTGAGTCGTTCGAAGACAGCGAAGCCGATCGAACCCGCGATGAGGCCCAGGATCACCAAGACCACCATGATCTCGATGAGCGTCATGCCGCGGCCGCGGCGGAGCCTTCGAAGCCGTTCGATCTTTATCTGCATGGCGGTCCTCATTTGGGAACGAAGCTGGTGAGCTGCATGATGGGCATGAGGATGGAGAAGACGATGAACGCCACTCCCACGCCCATCGCGACGATCATGACCGGTTCCAGCAGGCTGGTCAGGGCGCCGACGCGCACCTCGACCTGCGCGTCGTAGCTGCGCGCCACGTTCTGCAGCATCTCCTCCAGTTGCCCGCTCTTCTCACCGATGGCGATCATGTGGTGCACCAGCGGGGGAAACTGGCCGCTGCGCTTGAGCGGCGCAGCGATGCTCTCGCCCTCGCGGATCGCGTCGCGCGCGTCCTCGATCACGCGGGCGAGCAGCGAGTTCTGCATGATGTTCTTGACGATGTCGAGCGCGGTGAGCAGCGGCACTCCCGAGCTGAGCAGGGTGGCCAGCGTCTTGGCGAAGCGCGCCAGGGCCAGCATGCGGAGGAGCTCGCCGAAGATGGGCAGGGTGAGCTGCCTGGCGTCCCACCAGTCGCGCCCCTTGGGCGTCTTGAGCCAGCGGCGGGCGCCCCAGACGAGGAGCGGCAGGCCGACCAGCAGCGCATACCAGTAGTCGCGGGCGAAACTCGAGGTGGCGATCAGGATCCGGGTCGTCCAGGGCAAGGCGACGTTCATGTCCTCGAAGATCTTGGTGACCTTCGGGATCACCGCCACGAAGAGGATGCCGACGATGACGATGCCCACCACCACCATGATGGCGGGGTAGAGCATGGCGCCGATCAGCTTGTTGCGCAGGGTGGCCTGCGCCTCGGTGAAGTCGGCGAGGCGGGTGAGCACCACGTCGAGCGCGCCCGAGGATTCGCCGGCGCGGATCATGTTCACGTAGAGGGTCGAGAAGATGCGGGGATGGTCGGCGAGCGCGTCCGCCAGGGAGGCGCCCTCGTTCACCCGCTGCTTCACCGACCCCATCACCTTCTTGAGGCGGGGGTGCTCGACCTGCTCGACCAGCGCGGTGAGCGACTCGGGCAGGGTGATCCCCGCCCCGATCAGCGTGGCGAGCTGCCGGGTGGCGATGGCCAGATCCTGCGAAGAGACGCGCGCACCGAACAGCGCGCGCAGGTCCACCTCGCGGGACAGCCCCTGCCCGCTGAACGCCTCCACCTTGCCCGCCGCGGTGACGCCCGCCGCCCCCTCGGCGCTGCGCGCGTCGGTGAGGAAGATGCCGTCCTTGCGCAGGACGGAGCGGAGCGCCTTGCGGCTCTCCGCGTCCTTGAGGCCCCGGACCGACTTCCCGGCTTCCGTCAGGCCGCTGTACTCGAACACCGGCATCCCGCTCCCTCGCGCCTTACGCGAGGTCCTCCTGGGTGACGCTGAGGACCTCGGCGACGCTGGTGACCCCGCGCAGCACCTTGCGCCCGCCGTCCTCCATCAGCGTGCGCATGCCCTTCTGCACCGCGGCGCGCTTGATGCTCCCGCTGTCGACCTTCTTCACCGCCAGCTCGCGGATGGCATCGTCGACCATCATGAACTCGTAAATGCCGGTGCGGCCCCGGTACCCGGTGCCGTTGCAAGCGTCGCAGCTCTTGGGCCGGTAGATCATGCGCGGCTTCTGCTTGTCCGCGGCGAGCGCGATCTCCTTCAGCTCCTCGGGAGTGGGAAGGTAGGCCTCGCGGCACTCCTTGCAGAGGACGCGGACCAGGCGCTGGGCCAGCACGCCGATGAGGGACGAACCGACCAGGTACGGCTCGACGCCCATGTCGATCAGGCGGGTGATGGCGCCCGCGGCGTCGTTGGTGTGGACCGTGCTGAACACCAGGTGGCCGGTGAGCGAGGCCTGGATGGCGATCTCGGCCGTTTCCCGGTCGCGGATCTCGCCCACCATGATCACGTCCGGGTCCTGACGGAGGAAGCTGCGCAGCCCGTTGGCGAAGGTGAGGTCGATCTTGGGGCTGACGGGCGTCTGCGAGATGCCTTGGAGCTGGTACTCGACCGGGTCCTCGATGGTCATGATGTTCAGGTCCGGCCGGTTGATCTTGCTGAGCGCGGCGTAGAGCGTGGTGGTCTTGCCGCTGCCGGTGGGGCCTGTGACGAGCACGATCCCGTTCGCCTTGTGGATCAGACCCTCCATCAGGGCGAGCTGATCCTTGTCCATCCCGATCTCGGCCAGGTCGAGCAGCACCGCGCTCTTGTCGAGCAGGCGCATGACGATGCGCTCGCCGAACACGGTGGGCGTGGTGGAGAGGCGGATGTCGATGTCGCGGCCGGCCAGCTTCACCCGGATGCGCCCGTCCTGGGGCAGGCGCTTCTCCGCGATGTTCAGCCCGCCCATGATCTTCACGCGCGAGGCGATGCTGTTCTGGAACCGCTTCGGCGGCCGGATGACTTCCTGCAGCACGCCGTCCACGCGGAAGCGGACGCCGATGTCCTTCTCCTGCGGCTCGATGTGGATGTCGCTGGCGCGCTCCTTGGCGGCGCGGAAGAGGAGCGAGTTGACCAGCCGGATGATGGGCGCTTCGTCGCTGGAGTCGAGCAGGTCCTGCGGCTCCTCCAGCTCGTGCGCGACCATGTCCAGGTCGCCGGCCTCCAGATCTCCCACCAGCTGCTCCGCCTCGTTGGCGGCGCGGTCGTAGACGGAGTTGATGCAGTCGAGGATGGCCTGCGACGGCACCAGCACCGGCGAGATGCTGGCCCCGAGCAGGAGGCGGACGCTGTCCAGGGCGCTCGAGTCGAGCGGGTCGGCGACGGCCACCATGGCGCGCGCGTCGCCGTCCGTCTCCACCCGAAGCGGCATCAGCTTGGCCTGCTTGGCGAAGTTGATCGGCACCAGCTTCACCAGCTCGGGCGAGATCTCGTCGGGCGCGAGCCGCATCTGGTAAGGCAGCTCGAGCTGCGCGGCAAGCGCCTTGAGCACCTGCTCCTCGTTGCACGCCTTGAGCGAGATGAGGACCTCGCCCAGCCGGCCGCCGCGCTCGGCCTGCACGGCCAGCGCCTCGGCGATCTTCTCCTGCGACACCACGCCTTGCGCGACCAGGATCTCGCCGATCGGCCGGCCGGCGAGGCTGGCGCCGGCCGCCTTGGCACGAAGAGCAGCAGCCTGGCTCGCCGTGGAGTCCATTCGAACGTCAACCCCGGGGTGGAGGGGATTCTTCCGGCTGCGGCTGCCCCTCGCCGGGCGCCGGATTTTGCTCCGAGGGAATGCCTTCCACCGGAGCGTTCTGCCCCGGCGACACGCCTTCCGCCGGATTGCCCTGCCGCGGCCGGGGCGGTTCGGTCTGCTGCGCGCCGGGCGGCGGCGGGCCCTTTTGCTCCGGGACCACGGGCGCGGGCCTCGGCCGCTCGATCCGGACCGGGACGTCCGGGGGCGCCTCTCCCCGCGAGGGCATGATCACCCGCTCGTCGGGCGCTCCGGGGCCGCCTTGCTCGGCCCGCGAGAGCTCGGTCCGCACGCTGTTCCGCAGCCGGGTGAGCATGCTGACCTTGCGTTCGTAGTCGATGGCCTTCTGGTACCCTTCGTCGGCCCCGTAGAACCGCTTCACGAACTCCGCCCGCTCCGCCATCTTGCGCTCGAAGATGCGCCGGTAGTCGCTCTGGTCGCGGATGATGTAGGGGGTCAGGAACAGCAGAAGATTGGTCTTGGTGCGGGTCGTATCCTCGCTCCGGAAGAGCCAGCCGAGGATGGGCAGCGATCCCAGGAACGGCACCTTCTGGACGCCCTTCACGGTCCGTTCCTGGATCAGGCCGCCGATCACCACCGTCTCCTGGTCCTTCACCACCACGGTCGTCTTGGCGCTGCGCTTGCTCGTGGTCGGACCGAGCTGCGGATTGGTCGAGGCGATCTCCTCGGTCTGCTCGTCCACCTCGAGGCGGACGGTGTCGCTGGCGCTGATCTGCGGCTTGATCCGCAGGCGCAGCTCGACGTTCTGCCGCTGGATGGGCGCGTAGAGAGAGCCCAGCCCACCGAGGCCCACGAGGTTGCTCGGGATGCCGCCAGGGGTGGTGGCGGTGCCCGTGGTCGATCCCAGCAATCCGCCGAGGTTGGGCGCGTAGGCCGCCTGGAACGGCACGTTCTGCCCCACGACGATCTCGCCTTCGCTGTTGTCCACCATGGTGACGTGCGGGGTGCTGATCACGTTGACGTCGCTCGAGGTCTGCAGCGCGTTGACCAGCACTGCCAGGGACGGCAGCGTCACCCCGAGGCCGGGCACGGTGATGGGCGGGCCCTGCAGGCCGGCGAGAAAGCCGTTCAGGCTCGACAGGCCGACGATCCCGCTCAGCGAGTTGAGGCCGCCCAACTCGCTGCCGAACAC
>DATFTN010000215.1:0-1873 GCA_035261845.1 Myxococcales bacterium
GGCGGTGAACCACCTCAACCAGTTCACCAGCGTCACCCTCTTCTTCAACCTGAAGCCGGGCGTGGCAGTGGGGGACGCGACCAGCTTCGTCGAGCGGGCCGCGCGCGAGGTGGTGCCGCCCACGGTGCGCGCCAGCCTGCAGGGCGAGGCGCTGACCTTCCGCGACACGGTGCGGAACCTCACCATCCTCATGCTGCTCGCCGTCTTCGTCATGTACGTGGTGCTGGCCGTCCTCTACGAGAGCTACGTCCACCCCATCACCGTGCTCTCCAGCCTGCCGGTGGCACTGGTGGGCGGTCTGCTCACGCTCTGGATCTTCCGCGAGCAGGCCTCGCTCTACGCGTACGTCGGGATGTTCATGCTGATGGGCATCGTGAAGAAGAACGGCATCATGATCGTCGACTTCGCGCTGCAGCGCATCGCCGAGGGCGCCACCGCGGAGCGCGCCATCCACCAGGCGAGCATCGATCGCTTCCGCCCGATCATCATGACCACCGTGGCGGCGGTGATCGGCGCGCTGCCCATCGCGCTGGGGTACGGCGCAGACGGCGCGTCCCGGCGGCCGCTCGGTCTCGCGATCGTCGGCGGGCTGGTCGTCTCGCAGTTCATCACCCTCTACATCACGCCCGTCATCTACCTGTACCTGGAGGAGTTCCAGGAGAAGGTGCTGGACCGCGTCGCGTTCTTCCGATCGAGACGGCCGGCCGCGGAGCCGGCGCCGGCGGCTTGATCCACAAAGACCGGGCTCGTCTCCGAGAGGTGCGCCAAAGATGCCGATGAATCCAGGTGAAGCGCAGGTGGACGAGCTGCTCGCGCAGCGCATGCGGCGTGGCGACGCCGTCGCCTTCGCCGCGCTGGCGACCCGCTACTGGAACGCCGTCCACCGGATCGGTTCCAACATGTTGCCCGACCCATCGGCGGCCGGAGAAATGACGGAGGCGACGTTCCTTTCGGCTTTGCGCTCCGCCGAGGCGTTCCCTTCCGAGGTGCCTTTCAGGACTTCGCTCTATCGCCAGGCGATCAGCGAGTCGCTGATCCGGCTTCATTCCGTCCCGAGCAGCGTCACCCGATCCCTCGCTCCCTTCCTGCCCAGGTTCGATGCCCACGGGCGCCTCACCTCCGCCGGAAGCGACTGGTCGAACTCCGGCGAGACCGCGTTCGGGCGGCGGGACGTGGGGGAGCGGATCCGGGAGACGCTTCAGCACCTCGACGCCCTGGATCGCGCCGCGTTCGTGCTGCGGGAGATCGAGCAACTCTCCGTCGAGGAGGCCGCGGCCGTCCTCGGGATCTCGCCGGAGAGCATCCGTCAGCGAGTCCATCGGGCATCCCTGATCCTGACCGGGTCTTTCGCGCAGCTGCTCGAACGCCCCACGTCCGATCCGCTGCACTGACCTGCTGCTCAGCTCGGGTTCGCGGCCGGCCGTGGATTGAGCGAGGCCGCGACCGCACGGGCGAGCGCGCGCGGGCTGATGCGGAGGGATTGCACCGTGAGCTTGTTCTTGAGCCCGTGGACGACCATCGCCTTGCCGTTCATCATGGCGCGGTAGCCCTGCCTGGCCACCGTCGCCGGGGACGCCGCTCCCAGGCGGAAGAGGAGCGACCGCGAGTTCCCTGCCACGGCGGCGAACTCGGTGGCCGTCGCGCCCGGGCAACTCACCGTGGCGGTCACGCCGGTCCCGCGAAGCTCGTACCAGAGCGCTTCCGTGAAGGAGTTCACGAACGCTTTGCTCGCGTAGTACACGGCCATGAATGGGCCGGGCGGAAATCCCGCGGTCGAGCCGACGTTCAGGATGCGGCCGCGCCGCCGCGCGACCATTCCGGGCAGGAAGGCGCGCGTCAGCGTGACCAGCGCGGTCACGTTGACCTGGATCAT
>DATFTN010000216.1:0-15614 GCA_035261845.1 Myxococcales bacterium
CAGGCGTATGGGAGGTCGGGCAATCCGTCCGCGGACCCCGGCGGGCCAGGCGCGCACAAGCCGCTGCACGACGAATTCATCGAGCTCGCCAACGAGGATCGCGGGCTCGGCAGTGTGAGCCTGGGCACGAAGCTTCAGCCCCTGGGCGTTGTCCGCGCGGAAGCCGCCGTCTCAGGCAACGCCTGGAGCTACCGGCTCGTCGCCTTGGTGCGAATCACGCAGCGGGAGGACGGCTCGCTCTTCTCCATCGAGCTGCGCGGGACCAGCGGCAGCGCCGCTTACGACCGGCTGGTGCTCGGGCAGGCGCGGTCGCTGGCCACGCTGCAGCTCGGGCCTCCGCGGCAAGGGCTGGAGACGCTCTGGGCCTTCGAGACCGACTTCTCGCAGATTCCGCCGGTCCCCATCGTCGGCTGCTCGCTCCAGGACTTCATCCCGAAGAACTGCTGGCATCCGCTGCAAAAGCTGGTGCACTCCCGCGTCCGCTTGCTCGCGATCTATTGACCCCGCACCCACCGCGTTCGAGAAATGAGCGTCGAGGATCTCGATTGCTTTGCAGGAGAGAGAGGGAACCGGCAACGGGAGTCCGGTTGGCACGCCAGGAAGACGGCAACGTGACTTCCGCGGCCCGCAATTTTGACGCGCTGCGGCCCGCCCCAGAACAAGTAACCGCGTCCTCGAGGCGAGGGCGATCATCGGTCATCTGACCGATGCTTGCTTTTTCCAGTTGACGAGTTCAGCGGAGCGCTTGGATCCGCGCTCCGACGATCGCGGAATCCTGCGCCCTGAGCGCCCAGCACGCGTTCTCTTGCGCGCAGCGATCGACTTCCACTCTACGTGTCCCCTCGTCACCGCGCGTGTACCAGCGCGCGGCGCAGAGAGCGAGAAAACCGCCATGCTACGAAAGGTGCCTCCATGTTCGAGTTTTGCGTCCACGAGCTGCACTTCTCCGAGGATGCGGCTTACAGCCGGATCCTGGTGGCACGCGCAGCGAGACGGTTCCCGGCCATGATCGAGGCGATACGGTCCGGGCAAGTCCACCTCACGGGGCTGCGCCTGCTCGCTCCGCACCTGACGGCCGAAAATCACCGCGAGGTGCTGCCCTGAAAGCAAGACGGAGATCCACGAAACTGAACTGAGCGCTGGAGCGGTAGCCGCCGCCTAGCCTGACCAGGCACCGTCGCGCATACTCCGCCGGTGCTTCCGGACAGCGCGACGCGCGACGCGCGGATGCTGCTTTTCACGCGCGGCGCTCGCGGGTTCGCCGACGGCGTCGTCAGCGTCCTCTTGGCGAGCTATCTGGGCCGGCTGGGGTTCACCCCGGTGCAGATCGGCGCCATCGTGACCGCCACGCTCCTGGGGTCCGCGGCGCTGACCCTCGTCATCGGCCTGGCCGGCCATCGATTCCGCCGGCGCGCGGTGCTCCTGGGCGCGGCCGGCCTGATGGTCGCCACCGGGCTGGGTTTCGCCGGCGTCACCTCCTTCTGGCCGCTCCTGGCGGTCGCGTTCGTCGGCACGGTCAACCCTTCCGCCGGCGACGTGACGCTCTTCCTTCCCACCGAACAGGCGGTGCTCGCCGAGGCTTCCGAGGCCAGCGACCGCACGGGCCTCTTCGCCTGGTACAACCTGACCGGCACCTTCGCAGGTGCCGCGGGCGCCCTTGCCGCCGGCTTTCCGGATGCGGCGGCGGGTCGCCTCGGCATCGACGCGGCGCAGGCCGAGCGCGCGGGGTTCCTTCTCTATTCCGCGCTGGGACTGATCGCGGCCCTGGCCTACGCGCGCCTCTCTCCGGCGGTAGAGCACGACACCTCCGCTCCGGCGCGGCCTCTGGCGCGCTCGCGCGGGATCGTGCTCCAGCTTTCGGCGCTGTTCAGCCTCGATTCGTTCGGGGGCGGATTCGTCGTGCAGTCGCTGCTGGTGCTGTGGCTGTTCCGGCGCTTCGCGCTGCCGGTGCACGTGGCGGGCGCAATTTTCTTCGCGGCGGGCCTCCTGGCGGCGTTCTCGCAATTCGTCGCCGCGCGCCTGGCCGCGCGCATCGGTCACGTGCGCACGATGGTGTTCACGCACCTCCCCGCGAATCTGTTCCTGCTGCTGGCCGGGCTGATGCCGACCGCTCCGCTGGCGGTGCTCTTCCTGCTGCTCCGGACCTCGCTCTCCTCGATGGACGTCCCCGCGCGCCAGGCGTACGTGATGGCCATGGTGCCGCGCGAGGAGCGGGCCGCTGCCTCCAGCGTCACCAACGTCCCCCGCAGCCTGGCCGCGGCGCTCTCGCCGCTCTTGTCGGGGATCCTGCTCGACCGCACCAGCTTCGGCTGGCCGCTCCTCTGCGCCGGCGCCCTCAAGGCCGCCTATGACCTGCTCCTCTTCCGGCAATTCGCCCACCTGCGCCCGGCCGACGAGCCGCCGCGCCGGTGAGGAGCCGGTCAGCTTACGGGGACGTGGAACAGGCGTCCGACCAGCACGGTCGCGCCGGCCGCCAGCGCGATCACCAGCAGCTGCCGGAAGGCGACCCACGGCCAGGGACGGCCGCCCAGCCGGGCGAGGACCCCTCCGATCCCGAGCGAGGCCGCGCCTGCCAGGGCCACCGACGCGAGCTGGGCCCTGCGCCCTCCTCCCAAGAACCAGGGAACGAGCGGTACCAGCGCCCCGGCCGCGAAGGTCAGGAGCGAAGAGAACGCGGCGGCCCAGGGAGAGCCCAACTCCTCCGGGTTGAGGCCGATCGAGCGGGCATACGTGGACATCGCGTGCGCGGGATCGCGCGCCAGCTCCCGCGAGGCCTGCCTGGCGGTGCGGCGCGAAACCCCGGCGCGCACGATGAACTGCTCGAGCTCCGCGCGAGCGCCCTCGGGGTTCTCGCGCAGCCGCCGCGCTTCCTCCATCAGCAGCCCCTCGAGCAATTCCACTTGCGCGCGCATCGAGACGTATTCGCCCACGGCCATCGAGCAAGCCCCGGCCACCAGGCTGGCGAGCCCGGCGAGCCGCACCACTGCGGGGCTGGCCTCCGCGGCGGCCACGCCGAGGATCAGCGCGACGTTGGTGACCAGGCCGTCGCTCACGCCGAGCACCGCTGCGCGCGCCGTGCCCCGTTGCACCTCGGCTGCGCGCTGTCTGGACTCGCTGGCGGGAAGGATCGTCTCGGCCATGGCCGTTTCTACAACGCATCGCACAATGCCGCACTGCGGAAAGCGCTGCGCGGCCGGCTGCAGGATCGCCGTCCGGCCACGGTCGCGTTGACCCGGGGCCCTTCCTGGTGCACAACTGCCCGCCGCATGCCGACCGCGTTCCTCTTCGCCGGACAGGGCAGCCAGTCCGTCGGCATGGGCAAGCCCCTCGCCTCCTCCTGCCCGCACTGCGCGGCCCTCTTCGAGCGCGCCGACGAGGTGCTGAAGTTCCCGCTGCGGCGGGCCATGTGGGAGGGCTCGGCCGACGACCTGCGCCACACGGCGATCCTGCAGCCAGCCTTGCTGGCGCTGGAGGTTGCCCAAGCGCGCCACTTGCGCGCCTTGGGCCGGGGGGCCGATTGGCTGGCGGGACATAGCGTGGGCCAATACTCGGCCCTGGTGGTGGCGGAGTCGCTTCCCTTCGAAGAGGCCATCCACCTGGTTCGCGAGCGGGGGCTCCTCATGCAGGAGGCCGTGCCCGACGGAGTCGGCGCGATGGCGGCTATCCTCGGACTCGACCGGGCCGAGATCCGCAAACTGTGCCGGACGGTCGGCGGGGTGGTGGGGATCGCCTCGCACAATGCGCCGGGCCACACCGTGATCTCGGGCGAACGCGCGGCCGTGACCGAGGCCGGGACGCTCTGCAGGGCTGCCGGCGCAACGGTCGTCGAGCTGCCGGTCTCCGCGCCATTTCACACCGCGCTGCTCGAGCCGATGGTTCCGCCGTTCACCGCGCTGGTGGAGAAGGCGTCTTTCCGCGACCCACGGGTCCCCGTCGTCGACAACGTAGGCGCGCGGCCGCTGACCGACGCTGCCTCGGTGCGGCGGTCGCTGGTGCTCCAGGTGAGCGCGCCCGTGCTCTTCGAGGAGAGCCTGCGCTTCCTGGTCGAGCGCGGCGTCGACGAGTTCGTCCAGTGCGGCCCCGGCCGCAGCGTGCTCGACTTCATCCGCCGAATTCACCCCGCGGCGAAAATCCTGCCGTTCGAGGAAGCCGCGACGGGAACGGCCGCGCTTCATTGATCTCGCCGCGTGCGTTCTTGCAAGGCACGCCTTGTCATCGTCCAGAAGCTGTCTATTGATTTCTTCCGACGTAAGTCTCTAAATGCGCCCGTCGCGAGGGCGAGGGGGCAATTCCACATCTGGTGAACCGGCCGGAGAATCCGCTCTGGCTCGATGCGGCCACGCCGTCGCGACGGGGGGAATCATGCACACAAAATGGACGAGAGCGGTCGAGGTGTGTCTCGCCGTCGGGCTGCTGACGTTCGCCGGATGCGGCGAAGGCAGCGAAAAGGCTGGTAATGCCGATCTCTCCAAGCGCGCCACCACGACCACGAGCCTGGATGCGGCGGCGACGCCGGTACTGAATACGTTCATCAACAAGTCCATCGAGATCGATCAGCTCGGCACGGGGCTGTCTCCCGACGACGCCAACTTGTTCGTCGGCGCCGATCCCGCCGACGGAAGCGCCTCGGCCCAGAAGCCGACCGGCGGTCCCGCCACCTTCATCGACTGGAACGATTTGGGAGGCGACCTCGCGAACCACAAGCTGGGCGATGCCACTACGGGCAAGGATCCCACTTCGTTCCCGCAATCGAACGAGTGCGTCGGCTCCAGCCAGGTGCTGAGCAAGATGGACTTGACCTACGTCGGGGTCGCGAACAACGCGACCTACGCGTATTTCGCCGTGCAACGCTCGAACAACAACGGCGATGCCGGTTACTACTGGCTGTTCACCCGGAAGACGCCGCACCTCACCTTCGGCCAGGGGCCCTGCAAGGCCGACCAGCAGCAGCTGCTCTACGACATCAGCGGCCCGAGCGCCGGATCGGTCGGCGACGTCCTCCTGGGCGGCCATTTTCATCCCAACGGGACCCCTCTGCTGCGCGTCTTCCACGCCACGCGCGACGCGAGCAACGTCACGGCCGTCGACGCGGTCGACTTCACCAGCAGCCTCTGGCTGGAGGATCCGTCCGGCGTCGCCGCCGTCGCAGTGAACACGACTCCCACCGCCCCCGGCAGCTGGGGCAGCGACGGCGTGATCGCCCTCACGGGCGGCAACCTGCAGCCGGAGGTCTTCGCCGAAGCCGCCGTGCCGATCACCGCGTTCACGACCGGATCCGTCTGCGGCGCGTCGTTCTTCGGCTCGGTCATCACCCGGTCGTCGGGGTCCGGCGGCACCAGCCCCGACTTGAAGGACCTCGCCGGCCCCGCGCAGTTCAACTTCGGGAACCTGAACGCCACCGCCTCCCTGACAGCGACCTGCGGCCTGTCGGTGGGGTTCCAGCTGACGAGCGCGACGGGGTTCGACGGGAAGCCAGTCGCGAATCCCAGCTGCTCCTGGTCCTTCGACAACGGCGCGGCCACGGCGAGCACCTGCAGCGGGTCGATCGATCTGCCTGCCGGCACGCACACGGCCACAGTAACGGTGACCGATCCTTCGGCTCCGGCCTCCTGCTCGACGACGGCGACCACCAACCAGATCACCAACTTCAACCCGGTCACGGTATCGCCGTCCCTCGGGGCGACCTGCACCAACAGCTTCACCTATGACGCCACCGCGGGTGGCGGCACGGGGTCGTTCTCGTACGCCTGGGCATTCTCCGGGCCCGGCACGGTGAACCCGTCTTCGTCGACGACCAAGAGCGGCTCGGTCGCGGTCGGCACTGGTGGCGTCACCTACACAGGGGCGATCACGGTGACGGATACCGGCCGCTCCGACGGGCTCGTCTGCACCGCGTCGGCATCGGCGCCCGTCACGCCGTTCTCGCCGCTGACCATCACGCTGACGCCCAGCGCGACGGGCCTGTCGTGCCCCGGCATGACCAGCGACGCGGTCACCTATCACGCCACCGTCGGCGGAGGCTCCGGAGTGAACACGATCACCTGGACCGGCAGCCCGGCCATCATCTGCTCCGGGTCGAATTGCCTCATCGATCCGAGCGACTCGAACTTCTGCGCTGCGCAGACGCTGTTCGCCACCGTCACCGACGCGAACGCGCTCTGCGGGAGCAAGGCCTCCACCACGCAGACGTACACGAAGGTCACCTCGGTGACCGCGACCAACCTGCCCTGAAGCAGGCCGCGCGGGGGCGCGCCGTCCGGCGCCCCCGCGATCAGGCCGATGGGGGACACCATTTTGATGGTGTCCCCTCCTCAAGCGACTCCGCGGCGGGCGATGCGGACGGTGTTGCTGAACCCGTCGTCCAGCACGCGGAGCTGCACTTCCAGCTCGCCCTCCGCGTCGCAGCGGACCGTCTCCTCCACCTGGGGGCCGTCCCGGTCGAGCCGCCGCACGGGCACGGAGGTCAGGTCGCGGACGCCGCGCAGGCGCGGGTCGAAGGGAAACAGCACCTCGTCCCACATCGCCAGGTTTCCTTCCGGCCGGCCCTGCTCGACCCGCGCGCACTCCACGAAGCGGAAGTGGCCCAGGTTGTGCGCCGCGCGGTAGCGGCGGGTCACGCTGAGCGGCGGTCCTCCCGGGGTGGGCAGGCGCGTGTCCTTGGGCAGGAGCACGTCGAAAGAGACCTCCGCGCCGGCGCTCTCCTCGCGGAACACGCCGAAGTGCCGGGTGAGCCGCTCCGCCAGCGAGTAGCCGGCCCGCTCGTCCAGCGTGATGGCGAGCCCGATGGCCGTGGAGCCGAACGGATGCGGCGAGCGGCGCACGCGGTGAGAGCCGAAGCGCTCGCGCAGGTGGCGGTACACCGGCGGGAACGCGCTCGCGCCGCCCACCACGTAGATGCCGGCCAGCTCGTTCCAGTCGACGCCCTCCTGCTCGCGCCGCGGATCGCGCATCGCCGGCTCCACCGCGTCGAGGGTCTGCTGCACCAGCGGGGCGCAAGCGGCGTACACCTCGTCGACCTGCAGCACCAGCGGCTCGTGGCGGCCGAGGGCGGAGAGATCCACCACCAGCTTCCGGGTGTTCGGGTTCACCGACTCCTTCTGCAGCCGGCACTCGTCGAGCAGGAGGCTGCGCTCCCGCGCCGAAGTCGCCGTGCCCAGCTTCGCCTCGACCAGCTTCAGGATCGCGTCGTCGAAATCGTCACCCCCCAGCCGGGCGACTCCGGAGGAGGTGACCACTTCGTTCGCCCGCCCTTCCATCTTGATCAGCGAGGCGTCGAAGGTCCCCCCGCCCAGGTCGTAGACCAGCACGTACTCGCGCTTGCTGGTCACCGTCTCGCGAAAGCGGTGCGCGTACTCGAATCCCGCCGCGCTGGGCTCGTTGAGCAGGGAGACGACGTCGAAGCCGGCCCGGCGGAAGGCATCGACCGTCAGGATGCGCTGCGCGCTGGACGCGTTGGCTGGGACGCTCACCGCCGCCTTCAGCGGCTCACCCTCGCGCGGGTGCGCGTTCGACCGCAGACGGAGCTCGTTGCGCAAGTGCGCCAAGAACGAGGTGAGCAGGTCGACCAGCCTGATCGTCCGGGGTCCCGCGCTCACCTCGGACTCGGGCCCGGCGTCGTTCAGCAGGCGCTTGAACGAGCGCAGGACGGTCCACGCCGGATCGTGCGCCACCGCCGCGGCCTGGGCCCCGAAGCGTAGCGTGCCGTCCTCCGCCGCCGCGGCCAGCGAAGGAACGAAGTCGGCATGCTCGAACGAGACGATCGGGTAGTTCCCGCGGTCCACCGCCGCGACCACGGTGTGCGTCGTCCCGAAGTCGATCCCCAGCCTCATACCGCGGACAATCTACGCCACCGCGGCTCGCGCGCCCACTGCCGAGAACGACCAACAGATCACCGCGGAGGCGCGGAGGGCGCGGAGGTTCCTTGATCCAGAGATCTCCGCGCTCTCCGCGCCTCCGCGGTGCTTCGCTAGAACTGCCGCGGCTGTTCAACGGCGGCTTCGACCAGGCGCAAGTACTCGGAGCGGGGGATCTCCACGCAGCCCAGGGTGGCGAGGTGGGGCGACATCACCTGCACGTCGAACAAGGTGAAGCCGCGCTCCCTCAGGCGATCGACCACGGCGGCGAAGGCCACCTTCGAGGCGCCGGTGCGCCGGTGGAACATCGACTCGCCGGCGTACAGCGATCCGACGGCCAGGCCATAGAGCCCGCCCGCAAGCTGGCCCTCCGCCCACACTTCCACGCTGTGCGCCCAGCCGAGCGCGTGCAGCTCGGTGTACGTGGCGAGGACGTCGGCGGTGATCCAGGTCCCCTCGGCCCGCGCGTCTCCACAGGCGATGATCACCTCTCGGAACGCCTGGTCGAAGGTGAGCTCGCAGGCGAGCTTCAGCGCACGCTTGACGTGGCGGGGCCACGCCCGCACGGGATGCAACGGGAAGATGGCCCGCGGGTCCGGGCTCGCCCAAGGCACGACCCCCTGCATGATCGGCCAAGGGAAGATGCCCTTCCGGTACGCCTGCAGGACCAGGCCCGGCGTCAGGGTCCGCGAGAGGGCGACGATGCCTTCCCGGTTCGCGCGCCTCGCGTCGGGCAGCTCGACGCGCGCCGCGGGCGGCTCCACCGGAGGGTAGCTCATCTGCGGCCCCAGGCCTCGGGGACCCAGGTTCACCGCCCGCCTCCGAGCATCTCGCGGAGCTTGCGCGCTCGCTCCTCGGGCGCGCCGAACTTCGCGCGGTAGTCCTCGAGACTGCGGCGGAGGACTTCCACCGCCTCCTCGCGCCCGTACACCTCGGCGATGTGGACCTTGCGGGCGCCCGCGCCGGGAAGCTGCTTGTAGCTGAGGAAGTAGTGGCGCAGGCGATCCACCAGGCCCTTCGGGACCTGCGAGACGTCCTCCATCTTGCCGAACACGAGGTCCTGCTCGAGCACCGCCAGCAGCTTGTCGTCGGCCTCGTTGCCGTCCAGCATGCGCAGCCCGCCCACCGTCCGGGCGTGGAGCAGGAACCCGCCGTGCGCGATCGCCTTCTCGGTCAGGACGCAGATGTCCATCGGGTCCTGGTCGCCGCGCAAGCCAGGGATCCCCGTGCGCTCCGAGCAGCGCGCCGCGACCAGGTCGCCGCAATACGTCTGCGGGATGAATCCGTATAGCGACGGAGTCAGGCTCGAATAGCGTTGCGGCCGGTCGATGCGCAGGTGCCCGGACGGCTTGTCCAACTCGTACTTGACCACGCCGCTGGGGACGATCTCGATGTACGCGTTGACCACGCCTTCCGGATCGCCGGGCGCGACGCCGTGCCACGGATGCGCCTGGAACATCGTGGCGAGGAGGTCCTCGGCGGTCATGCTGCAAACCCCTCCAGCAGGCGGCGCAGGGCGGCGCGCCCCCCGGCGAGGATCGGCGCCCCGTCCCCCAGGAGCAGCGCATCGAAGTCGAGCTGCGCCAGCGCCCGCAGCGAATCCAGCAGCCGCCGCTTGTCGTCGATCACGGCGTCGGGCAAGAGCGCGCACGACCCGGGCGGCTTTCCCACGCACGCGTCGCCCACCAGGAGCAGCCGCCGCTCCGGCCAATGCAGCGCTACCTCGCCGGGCGACTTCCCCGGCGCCGCGACCACCTCGATCGGGCCGAGGCGCTGGCCGGCGCGCAGCTCCTCGTCCAGGGCCGTTCCCTTCTCCCGGGCGAACGCGGCGTCGGCGGGGTGGATGGCGATGGGAGCGCCGGTGCGCTGCTTCACCTTCATGCTGGCGCGGAAGTGGTTGCGGTTGGTGAGAACGATGCGCTGCACGCCCGCCGCCGCGATCTCTCCCAGCACCTCGTCCGGCATCTCCACCGGATCGACGCACAGGTTTCCGCCCGGCAGGCGCACCAGGTAGCCGTTGAAGTCGTACCCGTGGCGCTCCGAGAACCAGGGCCAGGTGAGGATCCCGGGCAGGATCTCGCGCATCATGTCGCCGCAGCTTTCTCCGCCTTCGGCGGCATCCAATACACCTCGACGTGGATCTGCGCTCGGTCGAAGCCGCGGCGCAGCAGGATGCCCTTTCCGTTCTCGATCATCTGCGGGTGGCCGCAGAGGTAAGCGGTGCTGTCCTCTGGAGTGAACCCCGCGACGTCCAGGTGCTTGCGCAGAACGTCCTCCGCCCGCCCGCGCTCGCCCTTCCAGCCGGGGTCCTCCCAGGGACGGCTCACCGCCGGAACGTAGGTCAGCCAGCCGCCCGACTCCGCCGCGGCCCGCTCCAGCTCCTCGAGGTATCCGAGCTCGTGGGACCGGCTCCCCGCCTGCACGATGAACAGCCGCAGGTCGGGCTTCTGCCGGCGCAGCGCGCGCACCATGCTCACCGCCGGCGCGACGCCGGTCACCGTGGTCATCATGAAGTGGTTGCGCCGGCCGCTCTTTCCGTCCAGCGTGAACGTCCCCTTCGCGCGGTGGCGCATCCACACGTCGGCGCCCGGCTTCAGCTCGTACAGCCTGGGCGTGAGCAGCCCGTGAGGGACCAGCTCGAAGAAGAACTCCAGCTCCTCCTCGTGCGGGGCGGAGCAGACCGAATAGGCGCGCTCGAGCATCTTGCCCGCGCCGTGGTCTTCGAGTCCGAGCGTCACGTACTGTCCGGGCTGGAACTCGATTCGCTCCTCCGGAGCGACCCGCACCGACCACAGATCGCTGGCGTAGTCCTTGCGCCAGGTCACGCGCCCGCGCTGGTATTTCTCCGGACTGACGGCCATGCCTCGAGATTAGCCGCCGCCGATAGGGCGGCGCTACCCCACCACCGCGGACGTTCCGGATTCACACGGATGCGTCGAGTGCCGTGGTACACCCCGCCCATGGCCACGACGTTCGATTCCCAGCCGCAGAAAGTCGGGCGGCAGGAAGCGCTCGACTACCACTCCGCCTGGCCGCGCGGGAAGATCGAGGTGGTTCCCACCAAGCCGGTGGCGACCGCGCGCCAGCTCACGCTCGCCTACAGCCCCGGCGTCGCCGAGCCCTGCCTCGCCATCGCCGAGGACCGGGACCTCTCCTACAAGTACACGGCGCGAGGCAACCTGGTGGCGGTCATCACCAACGGCACCGCGGTGCTGGGCCTGGGTGACATCGGGCCCTGGGCGGCGAAGCCGGTAATGGAGGGAAAGGGCGTCCTCTTCAAGAAATTCGCCGACATCGACGTCTTCGACCTGGAAGTGAACGCGAAGGACATCGACGGCTTCTGCGCAGTGGTCAAGGGGCTGGAGCCCACCTTCGGCGGCATCAACCTGGAGGACGTGAAGAGCCCCGAGTGCTTCGTCATCGAGCGCAAGCTGCGCGCGAGCATGGGCATCCCAGTGTTCCACGACGACCAGCACGGCACCGCGATCATCACCGGCGCGGCGCTGATCAACGCGCTGGAGCTGGCGGGCAAGCGGATCGACCAGGTGAAGGTGGTCTTCGTGGGAGCGGGCGCGGCGGCGGTGGCCTGCGCCGAGCAGTACGTCGCGCTCGGCGTCCCGCGCCAGAACATCTTCCTCTGCGACAAGTACGGGCTGGTCTACCGCGGCCGGCCGGAGGACATGGACGAGTGGAAGGGCGCCTTCGCCCAGGGCGAGACGCCCAGAGCGCTGGCGGACGTGATCCGGGGCGCCGACGTGGTGGTGGGCCTCTCGGCGGCGGGGGTGATCACGCCGGAGATGGCGCGGTCGCTGGCCCCGGATCCCATCCTGTTCGCGCTGGCGAACCCGGTCCCGGAGATCCTCCCGGAGCAGGTCCAGGAGGTGCGCGACGACGTGATCATGGCGACGGGAAGGAGCGACTACCCCAACCAAGTGAACAACGTGCTCGGGTTCCCGGGCATCTTCCGCGGCGCCCTCGACGTGCGCGCCAACGCCATCAACGAGGAGATGAAGCTCGCGGCCTCGCATGCCCTGGCGCAGCTGGCCCGGCAGGACGTCCCGGAGAGCGTGTCCGCAGCCTACGGGGGGCAGAGCTTCAAGTTCGGGCGCGACTACATCATCCCCAAGCCCTTCGATCCGCGGGTGCTCACCGCGGTGGCGCCGGCCGTGGCGCAGGCGGCGATGGACTCCGGCGCGGCGCGCATCCGGCTGGACCGCGCCGAGTACGTCGAGCAGCTCCGGAAGCGGCAGGGCCGCACCTACGAGGTGATGAGCGTGGTGGTGGGCAAGGCCCGGCGCAAGCAGACCCGTATCGCCTTCCCGGAAGGGAACCATCCGCGCATCCTCCGCGCCGCGCAGATACTCGCCGAAGAGCGCATCTGCCGGCCGGTGCTGATGGGCAAGCGCGAGGAGATCCAGGCGATCGCCGACGAGGCAGGCCTCTCGGCGATCGCGGATCTGGAAGTGATCGACCCGGTCACCAGCCCCGACATCCAGCACTACACGCAGCTCCTCTACAGCCTGCGCCAGCGCTCGGGGATGTCCTTCGCCGAGGCGGCGTACCGCATCCGCCAGCGCAGCGTGTTCGCCGCCATGATGCTGCAGGAGGGCGCGGTGGACGGCGTGGTGACGGGCCTCACCCGCAGCTATCCGGAGGCGATCCGGCCCGCGCTGCAGATCGTGCGCACCATGCCCGGCCGCTTCGCCGCCGGGACCTATATCCTCGCCTTCAAACACGGTCTCAAGCTCTTCGCCGACTGCACGGTCATCGCCGATCCCACCGCGGAGCAGCTGGCCGACATCGCCATCTCCACCGCCGAGCTGGCCCGCGAATTCGAGCTCGTCCCGCGCGTGGCGATGCTGTCGTATTCGAACTTCGGCACCGATCGCGCCGGATCGCCCGGCAAGGTGCGCCGGGCGCTCGACCTGGTCCGGCAGCGGCGGCCGGACCTGGAGATCGACGGGGAGATGCAGGTCGACCCGGCGGTGGTGGAGAGCGTGCGCGAGCAGGAGTTCCCCTTCACCCGCCTCACCGGCGACGCCAACGTGCTCGTCTTCCCCGACCTGAACAGCGGCAACATCGGCTACAAGCTGCTCTGGCGGCTGGGCGGCGCCGAAGTCATCGGACCGGTGCTCATGGGAATGGCTCGGCCGGTGAACGTCCTGCAGCAGGGAGCCAGCGTGCAGGACGTGGTGAACCTGGCGGCGATGACCGCCGTGCGCGCGCAGAACGAGCTCGTCTACTGAGCCGGCGACAGCCGGGGGCGAAGAGCGGCCTCCAGCACCACGGCCGCATGGCGATGGGCCGCGGGGTCGGGGTGCCCGTCCACCGGCACCAGGTCTCCGCGGTCGACGTCGATGAGCTCGTAGGGGAGGCCCTGGTCGACGAAGAGCTGGCGGATCAAAGCGCCCTCCGGGTGCTCGTCGAGGCTGCGCCGGGGCCCGACCGAGAACACCGCGAAGAGAGGCTCGGCGCGGTGGCTGCGCACCGTCCGATCCGTCTCCCGCAGGATGGCGGCGGTCAGCTGGATCGACTCGCGGAGCGCGCGCTCTCCCAGGTAGGGCACCTCGTTCACCACCAGATCGCGCAACCGGAGGTGGGCGAAAAGCCCGTCCGCGAGCGGGACCGGCTGCAGCGCACCGCCCCGCAGCGCCAGCCGGGGGCGGTAGTCCTGCAGGTTGCGGGAGAGCATGATCGGAACGAACGTGATCACCGCCGCCGCGGGGCGCTTCAGGCGATCGAGGGCATCGGCGAGTCGGAGCAGCGCCTGGTCCGATCCGTAGCCGCCGCAGCCGACGTTCACCACCTGGAGCCCCAGATCCTTGCCCATCACCGCGGCGAAAGTGTCCTCGTACGCGATGCCGTGGCCCGCCGCGATCGATTCGCCGGCGACGACCAGCGACGGCAGATCGGGATCCGGCGCTCCTCGCGGCGAGGCCGCGCGGTCGCCCCATTCGTCGATCGCGTACAAGACGCGCGGCTCCGGCGTCCCGATCACCGTGGCCCGCGAAGGCAGCATCCCCCAGCCATAGCGGGGATCCAGCCGGCCGGCGCGGAACTCGACCCTGTCCGCGCGCCACGGCGCCGCCGGACCTTTCCCGCGGTGGAGGATCAGCTCGGACACGCAGAGCGCCAGCACCACCGCGAGCGCGACGCGCGCGGTGCCGCCGATCGTGGCCCGGGCGAGCGCCCGCCCGATCGGCCACGCGGCGGCGGCGAGCGCCACGCCCAAGGCCGCGACCGCGATGCGCACGTCGCGCGGCAGCCAGCCTGGCGCCCACGGGTAGTAGGCCGGGATGAGCACGTGGCGCTCGAACCACGGGTAGTCCATCGCGCGCGCAAGCAGGAGCAGCGCGGCTCCGCACGCGCCGCAGACCGTGGTCGCAATCCAGCGCAAGTTACCCCGAGCCTACCCTGTGCTAGCGTCGCTCGCATGGGTGAACTGGTCCGTCCCTCCGCGCTCGATCGCGCGCTGCGCCCGCTGCACGGCTGGGTCTGGCGAGATCCGCACCGCCGCGCGCGCAAGCTCCTGCGCTTCGCGGAGACCGAGGCGGACGGCGGGCGCGATCTGTCCCGCGCGGCGGAGCTGACCCGCGATCCCCTGCTGCGAAGGCTCTACCTCCGCCACGCCGAGGATGAGTTCCGGCATGCGGCGCTGTTCCGGGCCCGCGGCCGCGCGCTGCTCCGCGAGCTGCCGCGCGCCGGCGCCGGGTTCGAGGCGAACTGGCTGGCTCCGGGAGAGCGCGGGCTCGACGATTTGCGAGTCGCGGACGAGCACGACGATTCGTTGCTCGCGTTCCTGCATCTATCTGAGAAAGTGGCTGCCCAGCGTTTCGCGCTGTACCGCCAGGTGCTCGCGCACGACCCGGCCACGCGAGAGGTGTTCGACGACGTGCTCCAGGACGAGGCGTTCCACATGACTTATACGAAGACGCAGCTCGCGCGCGTCGCCGACGGAGGCTCCCGCGCGCGCCTCTGGCGGGCCAGATTCGGGCGGCTGTGGAAGGCCTACCTGCGCGCGGCCGCGGCCCTGGCCTCCGTCCTGGGGACGCTGTTCTTGCGAATCCAGTACTTCATCGTGCTCCCACCATTCGTGCTCCTCGCCCGCCGCGCCGCGAGGCGCGAACTGGCGGGCTTCGCCACCCCGCGCCGCAAGTCGGCAATCACGAGCCAGTACTGATGCGCATCCTGGGCATCTCTGCGCACTATCACGACTCCGCGGCGGCGCTGGTCGTCGACGGCGTGCCCGTCTGCTCGGTCCAGGAGGAGCGGCTCTCCCGGCGCAAGAACGATGCTGCATTTCCGCTCGCCGCCGTCGAGTGGTGCTTGGAGCGCGCCGGGCTCGAGCCGGAAGAGCTGGACGCGGTGGTGTTCTACGAAAAGCCGATGCTGAAGTTCGAGCGCATCCTGACCATGGCGCTGCGCGGGTTCCCGCGGACGTGGC
Organism: Myxococcales bacterium; assembly: GCA_035261845.1. Classification (GTDB taxonomy): domain Bacteria; phylum Myxococcota; class Myxococcia; order Myxococcales; family 40CM-4-68-19; genus VBKO01. Next base: position 15,298 of record DATFTN010000216.1, read on the forward strand.
GAAGCTTCCCGCGCGCGATGAAGAATTCCCTGGGCGAGAAGCTCTGGGTCAAGGGAATCATCGGCTCGCACCTGGGGATCCCCGGCCGCAAGATCCTCTTCACCGAGCACCACGAGGCGCACGCCGCGGCAGCGTTCCTTACGTCCCCCACGAAGGCGGCCGCCATCCTCACCGCCGACGGCGTGGGCGAGTGGGCGACCTTCTCGATGGGCCGCGGGTCGGTGGACGCCGGCGGCCGGACGGATTTGGAGGCGCTGCGCGAGATCCGCTTTCCGCACTCGCTCGGGATGCTCTACTCGACCTTCACCGCCTGGCTC
>DATFTN010000217.1:0-10217 GCA_035261845.1 Myxococcales bacterium
AGGCGCCCGGGCGCGTGTTCGAGCGCAGCCAGTTGCTCGACGCGGTCTGGGGCAGCGACGTGGTGGTGGGCGATCGCACGGTCGACGTGCACGTGAAGGCGCTCCGGCGCAAGCTGGAGGAAGCCGGCGGCGATCCGAAGCTCCTGGAGACGGTGCGCGGAGTGGGATACCGGCTGAGGGACGAGCCGTGACGCTGGGAAGGCACGGGCTGCTCGCGTTCCTGGGTCTGATCTTCGCGGTGGGCCTGCTGCTCACTCTGTTGCGCCTGGCTGCCGCCCGGCGCAGCGGGCTCTCCTTCCGGCTGCAAGTGTTCTTGCCGCTGGCCGCCACCACCCTGACGCTGTCGGCCGCCTTCGCCGTCATCGTCATCGATCGGTTCACCGCGCGCGCGTCGGTCTTCGCCCAGCGCGGCGCGCAGGACGAGGCGCGGGTGCTCGCCGAGCTGGCCTCGCGCGCGTTGGACACGCCCGGCGCCACGTTGGAGCAAGCAGCCCAGCAGCTCTCCCGCGTGCTCCCTGCTTTCACCCACAGCGAGATCGCCACTCACGTCGAGATCGCCGACGCGCAGGGGCGCACCGTGGTAGCCGTGGGCGAGGCGCAGGATCGGCCGGGGGTGCAGATCGTGGTCGCCAGCGCTCCCATCCGCGACCAGGGGTTCGTGCGGGTGCGCAAGGCCACCTTCGGCATGGTGGCCCTGATGAGCGACGTGGCGCCCAAGGTGGCGCTGCTCGCGTTCATCCTCGCGCTGGCGTCGGCGGCGGTGGCGATCCTCATCGGCCAGGCCGTGGCGGGGCCCATCGAGCGACTCACCCGGGCTGCCCAACGGGTAGCGGCGGGGGAGAGGCAAGCGGCGCTCCCCCAGCCCCGCGGGCGCGAGGTGCGCGAGCTGACCGAGGCGCTGGAGTCCATGCGGCGCGAGCTGGAGCAGCGCCACGCGCTGGAGAACTTCGTCGCCGACCTGTCGCACGAGCTGAAGAACCCGATCGCCTCGGTGCGGGCGTCGGCCGAAGTGCTCACCGAAGGGGCGGCCGACGAGCCGGAGACCGCCCGCCGGTTCGCGCTGCGCATCCGGGAGAGCGCCGACAAGCTGCAGATCCTCACCCAGGACCTCCTCTCCCTGGCCCGGCTGGAGGCGCGCGGCATCCAGGCGCAGCGCCGCAAGGTGGACCTGTGCGGCATCGCACGCGAAGCGATCGACGCGCAGGCGCCCCAGGCCGCGCGGCGGGGAGTCCGCGTCGAGCTGCGCGCTCCCGACAGCGCGCAGGTCCGCGGCGACCCGGTCTGGCTGCGGCGTGCGCTGGAGAACCTGCTGGGCAACGCCGTGCAGCACTCACCAGACGGCTCGAAGGTGCTGGTCGAAGTGTCGCCCGGCCCGTCCGGCTGGGAAGCCAGCGTCTCCGACGAGGGACCCGGCGTCGACCCGGCCATCCGCGACCGCCTCTTCGAGCGTTTCGCCACCACCCGCCACGGCCAGGGCGGCACCGGCCTGGGCCTCGCCATCGTCCGCGCCGTCGCCGAGCTCCACGGCGGCCAGGCCTCCCTCCGCCAGAGCGGCCCTCAGGGCGCCATCTTCAGCCTGAGACTCCCCCGCGCCTGAAACGCTCTACTTCTTGCGCTTCCGGCGCTTCTTCTTGTCGCCCCGCATGTACTTGTAGTCGGGCCTCTGGGTCGGCGGGGGCGCCTCGGGCGCATTGTAGGAAAGCTGCCTGTTTGCCACTGCGGCCAGAACGGCCGGATCCAGCTCCGTGGCCCCGAGAGCGCGCGCAGCATCCAGTGCCGTTCCGCTGCGTCCCTCGGCCCAGATCTTGCGCAAGGCGGCGCCCGCCTCGGCCGCGTGCCACCAATGCGCTTCCGGCGCCGGCTTGCCGTCGCTGCTTCCCGCGGCGGGGGCCGCGCCTTCCGGCCGCTTCTCCAGAACTTGCTGGATCTGCGCGGCGAGCAGGGCGCCCTGCAGCTGGGTCGCGGCGCGCAGCCATCCGTCCGCCTCGAGCGCCCAGCGTCCCGCGTCGTCGTCGCTGAGCCCGGCGAAGGTGGCCCGCTGCAGCAGCTGGCGGTAGAGGGACGCGTTCGCCTCGGCGGTCGCCGGGCCTTCGTGGCGCCGGATCTCGAACAGCACCATCGCCGCCGCCCGGCGCGCCGCCAGCAGCCGCCGCGTGGCTTGCGTGTGCACCAGGTCGTCCAGCGGCTCGCCGCGCAGCGCGGTCTGCTCCCGCAGCCAGGCGGGATCGCCGGCCAGCTCCTCGAACAGGTGCGCCACGCCCTCCGCCGCGGAGCCCGCCCCGAGCTGTGCCAGCTCCCAGCGGTGGACGTCGGTCGCCGCTGCCCCTGCCGCGCGCGCCGCCTCGTGCAGGACGGCGCGCTGCTCCTCGAACCCTCCCGTCGGCCGCACCGAGAGGCGCACGTCGCCGGGTGGATCGACCAGGAGCGCCAGCGGGCGCGCTGCCTTGGAAGGCGAGGGCTCCGCGTCGACCCGCACCTTCTTCAGATCTACGCCCACCGCCCTGAGCGTCGCCTGCGCCAGGGACCATCCCTTGCCCGGCGGGAAATGAGAATCCGCTGCCGCCGACCGGACCAGCCGGGGCAGATCGGCACGGCGGAGGCGGTCGACCGTCACCCCGAGGTTCCGCTGCGCGGTGCCCGCGACCGCCTTCTGCGTGGCCGCGTCCGTGGCAGCGAGCGTGCGCTCCGCCAGATCGGCCAGCTCCGCCGGGGTGGCCCGGTGCATCTCCGCGACCAGGTCGCCCCAGCCGGGCAGCCCGAGCCGTGCGAGCGCCTCGGCCACCGCCTTGTCCCGGGCCAGCGCGAGGGGCGCCAGCGGCTGCGCCGCTTTCGCCTCGGCCTGCGCGATCGCGGCGCGCTTCTGCGCATTCGGTTCGTCGGTGAGCAGCCGGTCCAGGTCGCGCTCGCCGCGCTCGGCCCGGGCGTCCCCGGGCGCGGCGAAGGAGAGCGCAGCGCGCGCCCGCTCCAGCGCATCGATCTCCGCGGCGGCCTCGCGGGCGACCTGCAGGGTGGCCAGCTCGCCGTGCAGCAGCCGCAGCGCCAGCTCGTCGGCCGGCTTGCGCGCGGAAGCCGCTGCGCTGGCCACCGCGGAGACTGCCTCGCGCTGGAAGAGGCGCGGATGATCCGCCAGGGCGCCCGACGGGAGTGGCCCGGACCCGGTCGTCCAACGGGTCCAGAGGAGGTCTCCCTCGGCGCGCAAGAGAGTGCGCGTCTCCTCCGACAGCTCGGCCGCGAAATCGCGCGGGTCGTCGGGAGGAGGCGGGAGGACCGGCCGCGGGCGCGCAGCGTTGCTCGGAGCAGCCGGAGCGGACGCCGGCTTGGGAGGCGCGTGCCCGCAGGCGAGCGCGCAGGCGCAGAGGAGGGTGAGCGTCTTCTTCATCCCAGACTCTCCACTCGCATCGCCGGGAGCGCGCCGCAAGAGATTTTCACCAGCCGCCGCCGTATTCGGCGGCGCTGAGCTGTATGGGCGGACGGGCAGCCGCCGCCGTATTCGGCGGCGCTGAGCTGTATGGGCGATCGGGCCCTCCGGGGTACAACGAGGTCGCATGTCCGCCGACCTCCCGATGGCCCGCAGCCGGGCACGGTTCCTCCGCGCGCTGCGCGAAGGCCTCGACGCGCGCGGCTATCTCGAGGTGGAAACGCCGATCGCCGTGCCGGTCGCCGGGCAGGAGCCGCACTTGCGGCCTTTCGGTACGTCGTTCCATCCCGAGCTCCCGGTCCACCCCGGTGGGGTGGATGGGCCGCGCCGGCTGCATCTGCACACCAGCCCCGAGTACGCCATGAAGCGTCTCCTGGCCCGCGGCTACGGACGCATCTGGCAGATGGCGCGCGTCTTCCGCGACGGCGAGGTGTCGCGCTCGCACAACCCGGAGTTCACGCTGCTCGAGTTCTACGCGGCCCCGGGCGATGCGCAGACGGTCATGGCCGATCTCGAGCAGTTGGTGGTGGAGGCCGCGCGCGCGCTGCGCGGTTCGGCCTCCGCACCGGCTCGCGACGGGCACGGCCGTGGCGCGAAGGGCGCGCCGCTCGACCTGGCGCCTCCGTTCGAGCGGCTCACCTGCCGCGAGGCGTTCCAGCGACACGCGGGCTTCGACCCTCTCCCCCTCGACGTGGAGGCGCTGGCCCAGGCTGCGCGCACGGTGGGGGTCAGGCCGGCGGCCGGGTCGTCATGGGACGACGTGTTCACGCAGGTGCTGCTGGAGCGGATCGAGCCGGCGCTGGGGCTCTCGCGCCCGACCTATCTCACCGAGTACCCGGCGTCGCAGGCCGCGCTGGCCAGGCTGGTCCCGGGCGATCCCCGGGTCGCACAGCGCTTCGAGCTGTACGCGGCCGGCCTGGAGCTGGCCAACGGCTTCGGCGAGCTGAACGACGCGGCCGAGCAGCGCCGCCGCCTCGAGGCCGAACAGCGCGAGCGCGCACGGCTCGGCCGCGACGTCTTTCCGCTCGACGAGCGCTTCCTCTCCGCGCTCCCCGCCGCTCCCGACGCGGGCGGGGTCGCCGTGGGGGTCGACCGGCTCCTCATGCTGCTCACCGGCGCGAAGGAGATCGCCGACGTCCTGGCGTTTCCCGCCGCCGAGGAATACGCGCACGCGAGGCGCGCGTGATCGGGCGGGCGCTGCGGACGTTCTTCGGGATACCGCTGATCGCGCTCGCCGTGGTGCCCTTCGGCTTCTTGATCGGCCTCGCCGGAGAGGGCGAGGCGTCGGAGCGGCTGCTCCGCGGCTGGTGCCGCTTCGTGCTGTTCTGCGCCGGCGCGCGGGTCGTCGCGCGCGTCCACCCGCTCGACCGTTCTCGCACCTACGTCTTCGTCTCCAACCACACCAGCAACATCGACGTGCCGGCCATCGTCTCCGTCTCGCCCGAGCCGCTGCGGTTCATCGCCAAGCAGGAGCTGGGCAGGATTCCGCTGTTCGGCTGGGCGGCCCGGCGGATGGGGCACGTGTTCATCGACCGCCGGGATTCGCACGAGGCGGCGAAGGCGATCGGCGAGCGGATCGCGCGCGGCTTGCGCGGCGTGGGACTCTTCTTCTTCGCCGAAGGGACCCGTTCGACCACCGAGGACCTGCTCCCTTTCAAGAAGGGGGCCGCCGTGGCCGCGCTGGGGACGGGGCTGGACTGCGTGCCCATCGGCATCGCCGGAGCGCGGGACGTGCTCGCGCCGAAGGGCTTTCCGGTGTTCCGGCCCGGACGGATCGCCGTGGTGTTCGGGGAGCCCATCTCGGTGGCGGGGCACAGCCTGGAGGACCGGGATCGGTTGGTGGTGGAGCAGCGGGCGGCGGTGGAGGGGTGCGTTCGGGAAGCGCGGGAGTTGCTGGGCCGAGGGTGAGGTCGAGGTCGAGGGCGAGGTCGAGGGTAAGGTCGAGGTCGAGGTCGAGGATAAGGTAGGAGGTCGAGGGGTCAGGGGCGCATGCTAGACTTCCCTCTGTGAGCGACGCCGACGCCGCCCTGGTGCAGGGGGCCCTGGACGGCTTGGGACGGGCGCTCGGGCGGATCTCCGCCGATCCGCGGGCGCGGGAGCGCGACTCGCTGCTCGAGCCGGCTCTCGCCGGCCTGCGGAAAGCGGTGGAGAAATACAGGACGGTGACCGTGGCCGTCGAGCCCGGCGCTCTGCGGTTCGAGGGCGAGCGGGTGTACGCGGACGAGCTGGGCGCGGCCGGCTTCTGCTCGCGCCTGTACCGCGACGGAATCCGCACGCTCACCTTCGGCCGGGGACTGATGCTGCCGGAGCTGGCCGCGTTCGCGCTCGCCGCCGTGCCCGGCGGTCCGCAAGGGGACGACGACGCCGTCGCCGAGCTGTGGAAGGCCGACCTGGGGAGCATCCAGTTCACCGCCGCGCGCGGTGACCGGCTGGAGGCGGGCCACCCCGCCGCGGCAGCGTTCGCGCAGGAGGTCCGGCAGATCGCTGCGCGAGCGGGCGAGGCGGTCGAGTACGTCGACGCGGACGCCTCGCTGCTCGACCGCACCCAGCCGCCTCCTCTCTGGTCGGAGGAGCAGCACCGCAAGCACGATCCGCAGAGCTGGGGTGAGGTGGCGCGCCGTTCGGCGCTCACCATCGCGCGCATCGTCGAGGAAGATCTGGCGGGGTGGGACCTGGAGGCGCTGGAAGAGTCGTTCGCCCGCCTGCTCGACGAGATGGCTCTGCGCACCGAAGTGCCGGCGCTGGTCACCGCCCTGGAGGGAGCGGCGCGGATGGGCGGCGCTCACGCACCCGCGTTCCGCGTTTTCGTCGGGCGGCGGCTGGCCGACCCGCAGCGTCTGATCCGCGCCGCCGAGCTGGCGACGGCGCCGGTCAAGGCGGCTGCGCAGCTCGTGCCGGCCTGGACGTCGATCCTGCCCGACGACGCGGGCCCGGCCCTGATCGAGGCGCTGCGGGGCGCGCGGGAGGACGTGGCTCCGGCGTTGGCGGCCGCCGCGGCGCAGCGCTGCGGATCGTGCCCGGACGACGTCGCGGAAGTGCTTCGCGAGGGCTCCTCGGCCGCGGCTCGAGCGGCCCTCGCTTCGCTGCCCGAGGCCGATCGCGCCAGGTTGGCGGTCGAGGCGCTGGCGCACGCCGACGACGAGGTCCGCCGCCAGGCGGTCCCCCTGCTCGCCACCGATCCGGAGATCGCCGTGGAGCAGCTGTCGGCATTGCTCGACGATCCGGCTCTGCGGGCGGCCGCGGCCGAGGCGCTCTCGTCCTGCGCCCCGCCCGAGCAGGCGGCGGCGCCGATCATCGCGCGCCTCTCCGCCCGGACGTCCTCGAAGCTCCCCGACGAGGACCTGGCAGCGCTCTATCGCGCGCTGGGGCGGCTGGGCGGTCCGGCCGCGCGCGCGTTCCTCTCGGACAGGCTGGCCCGGCCCGCCCGGGGATTCCTGAAACGCCGCCGCTCGGAGCAGGAGCAGATCCTCGCCGTGGAAGCGCTGGCGGCGGACGGCTCGATGAGCGCGCTTCGTCTCCTCGACGAGGCGGCGCATCCGAAACGCGGCCACGGCGCCGCGGTGTCGGCCGCCTGCCGGGCGGCGGTCGAACGGCTGCGCTCCCGCCGGCAGGTGCGCGAGGGCCCGAAATGAAGGGACCGCGGCCGCCGCCGCCGCCGGTCGAGGTCCTTCCCCAGACCCAGGCCACCCGCGAGCATCGCCAGGAGCTGGGCGAGAAGGGGCTGGTCGCGCTCTGCGGCGTGCTCCGCAACGCCCGCAGCTACAGCTGGGAGCACGACGTGTTCAGCTCACAGCTCGATGCACTGCAGCAGGCCATGCTGGAGCTGCTCGGCACCGACGGCGCCTTCGAGATGGATCTCGCGGGCGACGCCTTCCACGTCAACGGGCAGCCGATCCGGCTCCAGCCCGCCTCCGTCCCGCTGGCGGCCGCGCTCCGCACCGAGCTCCGGCACCGCGGGGTGACCGGGATCCGCGCCTCGCTCGCTCCGCCGAAGACCGACCTGCGCCTGCTCCTGCGCCTCTTCCGGCCGGCGCCTCCTCCGCGGCTGGAGGAGCGCGGCGATCCCGCCCGGCCCTTCGAGGTGCTCCGGCTCCGGCTCGGCACCGAGGCGGCGCAGGCGGGCCTGGCGGAGCGGACGGAGAAGCTCGCCGAGGCGTACGCCTCGGCCGCGGCCTTCGTGAACCAGACCATCCAGCAGCTCCGGATGGGCGCCGCGGCGCTGCCGGTGCGGACCGCCGCGCGGATCGTCCAGGACCTCGTCGACCTGCAGCGGTCGATGCCGATGCGCTTCCTGGCCCTGGCGCGGGTGAAGCTGCCGGAGAGCGATCGCTACTGGGGCGTGCACGCCGCCAACGTGGCCGTGCTCGCGATCACGTTCGGCTCCCGGCTCGGCCTCTCCAAGAGGAGGCGCCACGACCTGGGGATGGCCGCCCTCTTCCACGACGTGGGCATGGCGGCGATTCCCAAGACCGTGCTGCAGAAGTCGGGCAAGCTGGACGAGAAGGGGCTGCGGGCGGTGAAGGCGAGCCCCCTCCTCTCCGCGCGCGCCATCCTCCGCGAAGGCGAGGTGACCGCGGCCGCGCTGGAGCGCGCCCAGGCCGCGTACGAGTGCCATCTCGACCTGGTTCCGGGCGAAGGCCTGGTGCCCGAGATCGGGCTCCCGGGGCGGATCCTGGCCATCTGCGAGTCCTTCGACGCGCTCACCACCACCCGGCCCTTCCGCGGCGCGCTCGGCCTGCGGGAGGCGACGCGGATCATGACCAGCGAGCAGCTCTTCCGGTTCGATCCGCAGCTGGTGGACCTGTTCGTCGGCGTGGTGGTGCGGATGCTCGCGGCTATAGCGCCCGGAGGATCAAACACTTGAGGTAACGGGTCTCCGGCACCCCGAGCAGCGCCGGGTGATCGCGGGCCGCGCCGCGCCGCTCGATGATCTGCACCGATCGGCCCGCGTCGGCGGCAGCCCCGAGCACGGTGCGCTCGAACGCCGCCTCGTCGACGTGGAACGAGCAGCTCGCGGTCACCAGCACGCCGCCCGGGGAGAGCAGGTGGAAGGCGCGCAGGTTGATCTCCTTGTAGCCGCGCAGCGCCGCGGCGAGCGACGCCTTGTTCTTGGCGAAGGCGGGCGGGTCGAGCACGATGGTGTCGTAGACCTGCCCTTCGTCGGCCTGGTCGCGCAGCAGGTCGAAGGCGTTGGCCACCTGGAAGGTCACGTTCGTGGCGCCGTTGAGCGCGGCGTTGCGCCGTCCTTCCTCGGCGGCGCGCTCGCTGATGTCGACCGCGGTGACGCTCTCGGCCCGCCGGGAGAGGTGCAGCGCGAAGGCGCCGCCGTAGGTGAAGCAGTCCAGGGCGCGCCCCCGTGCGTAACGCCCCGCCTCGATGCGGTTCTCCGCCTGGTCCAGGAAAGCGCCGGTCTTCTGGCCTTCGAGGAGGTCGGCGATGAGGCGCACTTCGCCCTCGAGGAATTCGACCGGCCCCGGCTCCGCCCCGCGCAGAAGGCCCTTGCGCAATGGAAGGCCTTCGTGGGCGCGGACTTTGACGTCGTTGCGCTCGACGATCGCGCGCGGTTTCCAAACTTGCTGCAGGACGTCGGCGAGCAGCTCGCGCCGCGCGTCGGTCGCCTCGATCAACGTCTGCACGACCAGGCAGTCGGCGTAGCGGTCGACCACCAGGCCTGGAAGGAGGTCCGCCTCTCCGTGCACCACGCGGCCCGCGTGGCGCAGCTCGGGATCGGGGGCCGCCGCGTCGCGCAGCGCCCTCGCCTGGGCCAGCCGCCGGGCGAAGAACGCCTCGTCGATCGCCTCGTCCTCGCGGGTGAGCAGCCGGACCGAGATCTGGCTCTGCTTCCCGTAGAACGCCTTGCCCGCGAACCAGCCGCGCTCGTCGACGAGCCGCACCACCTCGCCTCCCTTGAGCGCCGCCGGAGCACGCACGTCGCTGCGGTACACCCAGACGTGGCCGGAGCGGAGCCGGTCGAGGCCGCGCCGCGAGAGCGTGACTTCGGATTCAGCCGCCGCCGATAGGGCGGCGCTGTGTTTCTCATAGCGGGGCGTTTCGGGATGTGTTGTAGCGCCGTGTCGGCCAGCCATGGCGGGACTCTATAACGACTTTTGTGTACGCTCCGGCGCATGAACCTCCTCGAGAACCTGGCGCAGAGCGGACCGTTGCTCCGCGGGGCGGTCGGCCGGGGACACCTGCGCGTGCTGAAGTCCATGCTGGGGCCCGCGTTCCGGGGCCTCATCCAGCAGCGCGGCAGGCACGAGCCGCACACCCAGATGGCGCTCGGCTACAGCGCCGTGTTCGACTGGCGCTACCAGCGCACCGAGCCGCAGCTCGCCCGCCTCTACGAGGCGGCCAAGGTGTCGCAGTGGAACGCGACGAAGGATCTCGATTGGTCGATCTCCGTGGACCCCGAGGACCCGGAGAAGCCCATCGTCCCCGATTCATTCCTGCCGCTCGCCAGGTATCCCGGCTATCAGAAGCTCGGAGCCCGGGAGAAAGCCCGCCAGCGCCATCTGGTCCTGGCGTGGATGCTCTCGCAGTTCTTGCACGGCGAGCAGGGCGCCTTGTTCGCGGCCTGCCAGGTCACGGAGGCGGTGCCGTGGCTGGATGCCAAGCTGTACGGCTCGACCCAGGCGGTGGACGAAGGACGGCACGTCGAGACCTTCCACCGCTACCTGACCGAGAAGCTGGAGAAGCTCTACGAGATCAACGACAACCTCTACGTCATCGTCGACGCGCTGATGAGCGACGCGCGCTGGGACCTCAAATTCCTCGGCATGCAGATCATGATCGAGGGGCT
>DATFTN010000218.1:0-25904 GCA_035261845.1 Myxococcales bacterium
GTCGCCGCCGGCCTGGATGTCGTCCAGCTCGATCAGGTACGTCTCCGCCTCCTTCCGCAGCGCCGGCATCGCGGCCGGGGGCGCGGCCACGGCGGCGCCGCTCACCAGCTCCTGCATCTCGTCCAGGCGCTTGCGGGCCTCGTCGGCCTTGCCTGCGCCCTTCAGCTCCGCGGCGTCGCGGGCCAGCTCGGCCAGCTCCGCGCGCGCGCCGTAGGCCAGCGCTTCGTTCGCGCGGAGGCCCAGCAGGCTCGCCTTGGCGGTAAACGATCCGCGCGCCGTCGTTTCCGACTGGTGAGGGGCGCCGGCGGAGTCCGCGAACGAGAGCGCGACCCGGGCCACGTCGCCGTCTCCGTCCGCGGCGGGCGCCAGCGCGAGCTTCACCAGGATCCGGCGCTCCTCCCCTGCGGCGAAGTCCGGCAGGCGGATCGAGCCTCCGTCGGCGTCGTAGCCCAGGACCCGCACCACCCGCGTGCCTCGCAGCCCCCGGACCTCCAGCCGCACGTCCCGGGCCACCGTGCGCGCGGAGCGGGTCAGCTCGGCGCGCACCGCGGGTTCCAGCTCGCTGGCGGCATGGATGAAGCGCGTCCGCCCACCACCCTGCGCGGCGAGCGCCGCGAGGAAATCCTCGTCGTAGTCCTCGCCGATGCCGAAGGTGGACACCGTGGCTCGGCCGAAATCGCGGGCCGCGATCCGCAGCAAGGCAGCCCGATCGGACACTCCCTCGTTGGCCAGTCCGTCGGTGGCGAGGAACACCTTGTCGAGGCGCGACGCCGCCCTGCCCCGCTCGAGCTGCGGGGCGGCGAGGTCCAGCGCCGCGGAGAGGTTGGTGCCGGTGGTGGCCTGCAGGCGCGCCACCTGGGCGAGCGCGATCTCCTGGAGGGAGGGCGTGACCGCGGCCGACGGCACCAGCACGCGGGCGTCGCTGGCGAAGTCGACGATCGCGAGGCGATCCTCCCCGTTCAGCTCCGCGATCAGGGACCGCGCGGCGTCCCGGGCCCGCGCAATCTTCTCTCCCGACATGGAGCCGGAGCGGTCGATGATCAGGACGGCGTTGACGGCCGTGCGCGTCCCCCGCTCGGGGACTCCGTCCGCCGCCACTCCGACCTCCAGATAGGAGGTCCCTCCGCGAGCGTCGATCCAGCGCCGATCCAGGCGCGCCGAGAGGCGCAACGCCCCCTCGCGGACGGCCGCGGGAGGATCGACGGGCGCGGGCGGCGACTTTCGGGGAACGCGCAGCGCCGCGACGGCGGCGGCAGTGGCGGAGGCGAGGACCAGCGACAGGACCACGGCGGTGCGGACCATGGGGGACCCCTTCGGGCCCGAGGACCGCGGGCCCGATCGGCTTCAACGCCCGCGCCCACGCCGCGATCTACAGGTGCGCGGCGAGAAACTCCGCGACCCGCCATTCCCCCCAGAACCAGGGCAGAAAGGGGCCGGCCACGAATCCCAGATGGCCGCCTCGGGCGTGGGTCTCCAGCGTGACGCATGGATTCATGGAGGCCGCTTTCCGGGGCAGGCAGGAGGACGGGATGAACGGATCGTCCTCCGCAGAGAGAAGCAGCAGCGGCACGCGCACGCGCGCCACGAACGGACCGCTAGAGCTCTGCGCCCAGTAATCCTCGGCGCCCTCGAACCCGTGCACGGGCCCGGTCAGCGCTTCGTCGAACTCGAAGAGCGTTCGGGCCGAGCGCACCCGCGTGACGTCGATGCCGGGGAACATGCCCGCCTTCGCCAGCGCCTTTCGCTTCAAGGTGTGCAGGAAGCGTGAGCGGTACACGAAACTCATGGCGCCCGGTGCGTCGAGAGCGCCGGCGCACGCCTTGAGGTCGAAGGGCACCGAGAGCGCGGCGGCCGCGCCGACTCTTGCCGACGCGCCCTGCTCGCCCAGCCATTTCACCACCACGTTTCCGCCCAAGGAGCACCCGGCGAGCAGGAGCGGAGCCGCTTCCGATTCCCTTCGCGCCCGCCGGACCGCCTCGCCCAGATCGCCCGTCTCGCCCGAGTGGTACGAGCGCAGCAGGCGGTTGGGCTCGCCCGAGCAGGAGCGGAAGTTCAAGGCCATTCCCCGCCAGCCCCGCTTGCGCGCCTGGGCGAGGAGCCCGCGCACGTAGTGCGCGCTGGAGCTGCCTTCCAGGCCGTGGAGCACCAGGAGGAGCGGCGCCGCTGCCGGTCCCTCCAGGCGATCGACGTCGAGGAAATCGCCGTCGGACAGCTCCCACCGCTCGCGCCGCAGGGGCAGGCGCGGACCAGGGCGCAGGAGCGTCCCGAACACCGTCTGCGCATGGCTGCCGCGCAACCAGCGCAGCGGCTCGAACTGCATTCAGTCCAACTCCACGAGAAAGCGGCGGATCCGCGCCAACACCAGCGCGCGCTGCTCCATCTGCGGCAGGTGCCCGCACTCCGGGACGATCTCCACCGTCCCGTTGCGCAGGTGCTTGCGGAACCACTCGACGCTGGAAGCGGGGAGGATGCCGTCCGACTCGCCCCACAGGATGAGCACGGGCTGCTCGATGCGCGCGAGGTCCTCCGCGGCCAGTCCATGCTTGCCGACCTGCGCCAGGAGCCTCTGCACCGGCCCGGAGGCGAAATGCCGGGCCAGGTCGCGCGCGAAGAGGCGGGCGAGGCGCGGCGGGCGGCGATAGAGCCTGCCCGGCATCTCCAGCGCGGCGCGCAGGTCGCCGCGGAAGACGTCGCGCACCGACTCGCGCTCGGCGTCCAGTAGAGGAGCCCCCGCGGGCGAGAGACCCACCACCGCGCGCACCCGCTCTCGCGCTGCCGCCGCGGCGTGCAGGCACAGCGCCCCGCCGAGCGAGTTGCCGATCAGGACGCCGGGCTCGTCGAGCTCGGCCAGGGCGCTGACCAGGGCCTGCGCCTGCTCCAGCAGCCCGGCGGGCTCCTCGCCCTTCCGCAGCCGGTTCCGTCCGTGCCCGGGCAGATCGACCACCAGCACGCGCCGGCTGGCGGACGGGAGCCGGGAGGCGAGCAGCGCGAACGACGCCGCGCTGCCACCCAGCCCGTGCAGCAGCAAGAGCGGCGGCGCGCTCCCGGAGCCGCGCTTGTCGTAGACCAGCACGCGCCGGCCGCCGGAAGCGATCTCCCGCGCCGCGAAGCCGCGCGCCCGGAAGAGCGCGTGCCCGGCGGCGAACAGCGCGGACAGCGGCAGGATCATCGCGAACAGATCCCACAACCGTCCTGCCAGGAAAAGCCGGCAGAGCGGACCTTGGATCTAAGGTTTCACGAACCGCAAGGCGAAGCGGTCGCTCTGGCCGCGCCGCCCTGCCTGGGTGGCGGCGGCCGGAGATGAATCCCAGTCCCGCGCGTCCTGCGGGTTGCGGAGGAAGTCGCCCTGCACCTGGAGCTGGAACCCAGCCTGCTCCACCTCGGTTCGCACGGTCTGCTCCTCGATGCGGTGGAGCGTCTTTGCTTCGGAGGTGCCGGTGCCCGGCTTGGCGCTCGAATCGATGATCACGTATGCGCCGCCCGGCTTCAGCGCGTCGAAGACGGCCTTGTTCATCCTGGCCCGGTCGACGCCCATGTAGGTGGTGTCGTGGTAGATGACGTTGATCAGCACCAGGTCGAGCCCGTTCGCCTCGGGCGGGAGCGGGTCGTCGAACTCGCGGTCCACCCGCGCCACGTTCTTCATCGCGGGTCGCGCCAGCCGTTCCGGCCAACGAGTCTTCAGGAACCGCTGGATGAAGAGGTCGGGGTTCTGCGCGTAGACGACCCCCTCCGGCGCAACCGAGCGCGCCAGAAGCTCGGTGGTGTAGCCCGCGCCCGCTCCCAGCTCGGCCACTCGCATCCCGGACCGGAGACGGAGGAATTCGAGCGTCTCGACCGGCTTGCGGCCCCCGTCGAGCGCCCGATCCTCCGGCATCCGATCCGGAGCGTCGACCACGGCCTGGGCGCGCGCGCGCGCATCGTCGGCCGCCGGCTTCTGTCCTCCGGCGCAGGCGAAGAGGAGCAGCGCGGAAACGATCGGGACGGTTCGCATGGATTCCTCCAGGAAGGGAACGCCTCTCTACACTGCCTTCGGCCGCCCCGCGAGCGACTCCAGGCGATTTCCCCCTACAATGCGGCCCATGCGCCTCGCCGTGGCGGTGCTGCTCGCCTTGATCGGGTACGAGCTGATCCGGTGGGCGCTGCTCCGCACGCTGCGCGAGCGGATGCACCGGCGGGCGCGGCGATTCGCCCAGCGCCACGGAGTCCGCGTCGACCTGTTCAAGTTCGGCGGCAAGGTCCTGGTGCGCGAGGAGCTCCTGAACGATCGGGTGGTCCAGCGCGCCATGCTGGCCGCCGGAGAAGCCGGCGAGCCCGCGGAGGAGGTGCGCCGCCGCGTCGAGGGATACATCGACGAGATCGTCCCCGCCTTCTCCCTCGCCGCCTATTACGAAGTGGGAATGAAGCTCGCGCGCGCCGCCATCGGCGCCGCCTATCGCCCGGTCCTGGCGCGCCCGCTCCGGGAGCTTCCCCGCGACGCGACCGCGGTCTTCCTCATCAACCACCGCTCCAACTTCGATTACGTAGTGGTCGGCTGGGCGCTTTCCCGCCGGGTGGCGATCAGCTACGCGGTCGGCGAGTGGGCCCGGGTGTTCCCGCTCGACGCGCTCTTCAAGGCATTCGGCGGCTTCTTCGTGCGCCGGGGCTTTCCCGATCCGCTCTACCACACCGTGCTGCGGCGCTACCTGCAGCTCATCACCCGGCAGGGGGTCACTCAAGGCATCTTCCCGGAGGGAGGGCTCACCCGGGACGGCGCGCTGCGCAGCCCGAAGGTGGGGCTGCTCGATGCCCTCTTGCAGCTCTCGGCGGAGCCCGGCTTCGACCGCGACCTGCTCTTCGTGCCGGTCGGCATCAACTACGACCGGGTGCTGGAGGACGAGGCGCTCCTGGCTGAGAAGCGTGGCCGCGAGCAGCCGCCCGGGGCGGCGGAGAAGCTGCGCGGCGCCGTGCGCCTCCTCTGGATCGTCCCGTCGCGCATCCTGGTCAACCTGGTCCGCGCCGCTTTCGGACGGCTGCACCGCAGCGGCTACGTGGCGCTCGGGTTCGGAGAGCCGGTTTCGTTCCGGCGTCTGGCCGCCGCGCACGGATGGGACCTGTCGCGCGCCTCGGACGAGGAGCGGCGGGCGATCGCCAAGGAGGTGGCGCGCGACCTGATGGGTTGCATCGCGCGCTCCATCCCGGCCACGCCGGTCCCGCTGGTCGCCCGCGCGGTCCTCGACCTGCGCGAGGCGTCGCGCGCGCGCCTGGCCGAGCGGGTGCGCGACCTGCGAGGCGAGCTGGAGGCGCTGGGAGTGCCCACCGCGCTGGGAGAGGAGTTCGAATCGCAGAGGCAAGGCCGTGAGCAGCTCCTCGAGCGCGAGGACCGCAACCGCGACCTGGCCCGGCTCGAGGCCGACGTGCTGGCGCTTGAGGAGGCGGAGGAGATCGTCCGGATCGGAGTCGAGCGGCTCTCGCGCCGGAAGATCGTCGCCTCGGCCGGCGCCGCGGTGCGGGTCGGCGCGCACCCGCATGCGCTGGAGCTGCTCGAGTACTACGCGCGCTCGCTGGCGGTGCTCGACGAAGCGCCCGCCACGCAAACCAGGACGGCTGTTTCGGCGCACTGAGTTGCGCGGGAAGCGCGCATCCGCGACAACGGGGATGGCATGCCCTCGCCGCCCCTGGTGCTGATCGTCGACGACGAGCGCGACCTCGTCCGCCTGCTGGAATTCAACCTGCAGGAGGCCGGGTTCGAGACCGTCTCCGCGTACACGGGGGAAGAGGCGCTGCAGAAGGTGCGGCAACGAGTCCCCGACCTGGTCGTGCTGGACTTGATGCTGCCCGACATCTCCGGCAACGAGGTGTGCCGGCAGCTCAGGGCGTTCCCCCGGACCCGCCACGTGCCTGTCTTGATGCTGACCGCCCGGACCGACGAGGTGGACCGGGTGGTCGGGTTCGAGGTCGGAGCGGACGATTTCGTCACCAAGCCCTTCAGCGTCCGGGAGCTGGTGCTGCGCATCCGCGCCATCCTCCGCCGCGGCAGCACGGCCGAGGCGGACGAGGCGCGCGAACAGGTCGGGCCCATCCGCGTCGACCCCGGCGCGCACCGCGCCTACGTCGAAGGGGAGGAGGTCCCGCTCACCGCCCTGGAATTCAAGCTCCTCACTACCTTCATGTCCCGCCTGGGGCGCGTGCAGACGCGGGAGGCCCTGCTGCAGGACGTGTGGGGGGTCTCCAGCGACCTGCAGACGCGCACGGTCGACACGCACGTCAAGCGGCTCCGCGAGAAGCTGGGCGCTGGGCGCGATCTGATCGAGACGGTCCGCGGGATCGGCTACCGCATGGTCGAGCCGGACGGCTGAACCTTGGAGGCACGCATGCTGGAAGGAAGGGTCGCGCTCGTCACCGGGGCGTCGTCGGGCATCGGGCTGGCCGTCGCGCGCGCGGTCGCCGCGGGCGGAGGGAAGGTGGCGTTGGTCGCCCGCAGGGAAGCGAATCTGCGGCAAGCGGCGCGCGAGCTGGGATCCGAACGGGCCGCCGTGTTTCCGCTCGACGTGACCGACCTGGCCAGGCTCGAGGAGCTGCCAGTGCGGGTCCTGGATCGCTTCGGAGCGCTGGATCTGCTCGTGAACAACGCAGGCCTCAACCATCGCGGGCCGGCGTTGCAGTTCTCTTCCGGGCAACTGGCGGACATCATCACCACCAACCTGACCGCCCCGGTGGTCCTCGCCCGGGCGGCAGCGCCGCACCTGCGCCCGGGCGGCGCGATCGTGAACGTCGCCAGCCTGGCGGGAATGGTGCCGGTGCCGCAGGAGGCGGCGTACAGCGCCTCGAAGGCCGGGCTGCGCGCGTTCTCCAGGGTGCTCCACGGCGAGTTGCGCGCGCGCGGGATCCACGTGGGAACCGTCTCGCCCGGCCCCGTGGACACGAACTTCTTCGGCGACCTGGCCAGCGCGCCCGCGCTCAACTTCTCGCAGCCGATGAGCACCGCTGAAGAGGTCGCGCACGCCGTCCTGCGCTGCTGGCGCGAGCGCCGCCTGGAGATTGCGCTGCCCTGGTTCTCCGGCAAGCTCTGCACGCTGGGGTATCTGTCGCCGCGCCTGATGGGGGTGCTCCGGCCCGCGCTGGAGCGCCGCGGCGAGCGCAACAAGCGCGCGCTGATGGAGCGAAGAGCCGCGCACAAGCAGTAGCCCGGCCTGCTGGCGCGCGTGGGAGCGGTGCCGCTGAAACGGCAGATCGAACGGCGCCAACCCGCGTAGCCGCCACCGCCGGGAGGGCCTCTCGACCTCGCCTGCCCTCCGTGGGCACAATGGCGCCGATGGCCCGGTTCGACCCTGTCCAGGCCCGCCGCGTGGTGGAGATGATGGTGCTCTCCGCCTGGGCCGACGGGCACGTGGAAGGGAGCGAGGCGCTGGCCATCCAGCGGCAGGTGGCGGGGAACCCGATGCTGGACGGCGTGGGCGTGGTGAGCGAGATCGGGCGCGAGACGCGCAAGTGGCTCCTGGCCGAGGGCATGGACGCGTGCCTGGCCGCCGCCGCCGCCGACCTGAAGGACGCCGACTACCGCGAGCTCGCTTTCAAGTGCTGCGCGCGGGTGATGGGCGCCGACCGCGTCTTCCCGCTGGAGGAGGAATCCGTCTTGGGGCGCGTGCAGCACCTCCTGGGCCTGTCGGACGCCGACGCGGGAAGGTTGCTCGTGCTGGCGACGCGGTGAGCCTTGGACCTGGGGGAAAATCTCGAAGCGCGGTACGGCGCGACGCTGCGCGCGGAGCTGGCGCGGCCCGGGACTCGCGCGCTGCCGGAGGATTTTCCGACGCCCCGGCTGCCGCCCGTCCTCCGCGAGACGATCGCCGCCGCGGCGGCGCTTGCGGACGTCTCCGCGCTGGCTGACTTCTATTGCGAGCGCATGCCGCGGATGCTCGTGGACCAGCTCCTGCGGGCCGACGACGCGGCGCGGGACCTGCTCTGGATGCCGATCGACGGCGAGCGGACCCCGCGGCTGCGCGCCGGCCTGAGCGGGACGTGGGCCGGGCTCGCCGCCGAAGGCCTCCGCACGCCGGGGCAGCGCGATCCGCTGGTCTCCCGGCCGAGTGTGGCCACGCTCGCCTCCGGGACGCTGCTCGGTTCGGGCTTGCCGATGGTGGGCGCATACCCCGCCGAGCGCGAGGCGCTGGCGCGCGAGCTCGAGGCAGGCGCCGACGCTCACGAGCGACTCGACCTGCGCCTGTCGGGGAACCTGGTGCACGAGGTCTGCCACGGACCCAGGCGCGAACGTGCGGAGGCGCCGGGCCCCTGGATCCTGCTCGAGGCGGCGGCGCTGCATCTGGGCGCGACCGCGTTCGCGCGCCACGTCCACCCGGAAGTGGCCGGAGAATCAATCCCTGGCGTGGCGCCGTTCGTGCTGTTGGGTGGAGCACTCGCGCGGCTGTTCGGCCGGCGCGCGCTCTGGAGCCTCACCGGCGGGACAGGGATTGAGTCCGCCTTCGGAGTGCGGGTCGGCCGCGCCCTGGCCGTGGCGGGGTGGCAAGAGTGGCTTCGCCGGACGGAACCGCCGTTCGCTCGCGACGCCTCGCGGGCGGTGGACTGGATCAAGCTCGCCGACGCTACGCGCGGCGAATCGCCGCTCTCGCCACTGATCGAGCGCGCAGCGCGCCTCGATCCCCTGGTCGGGGCACGCGATTTTCCCGACCTGCTCGACGCCGCCGGCGAGCTGGCTTGGCCGGACCTGCCCTGGTGGAACGAGGACGTGGCCCCCGCCGACCTCGAGCTGGCGCGCAACGCGATACGAGCCATGTTCCAGGTGGACGTCCTGGCAGGGACTTTCCAGACGCATCCCCACACCCCTTCGGGTCTTCATCTCGACCCGGTAGCGTGCCTGCTGACTCGCGATCGAGCTCCGGGTGGCGTCGGGCCTGGCGAACCACCCCGCTGGATCGTGCCGCCGCCGCTCTGCCGGCGGCTGGCGAGGAGCGGGGCCGCGCGCCTCTCGGCCCGGAGCGGGCGCGAGATGCTCGCCTGCATCCTGGAGGTCGCGTGACCGAGGCCTTCTCGGACCTGCCGCGCGGCTCGCGCGAGTACTTCCAGGCCGCGGCAGTTGCCGCGGGGCACGAGCTGGGGCTGTTCGAGGCGCTGCCGGGCCCCGCCGCAGCGCTCGCCGAGCGCCTGCACGTCGGGCCGCGCCGTCTCTACGCGCTGGTCCGCGCCCTTCTCCTGCAAGGAGCCCTGGTCGAATCCGACGGAATGCTCCTCGCCGGCTCGGTGCCGCTGCGGCGGTCGCTGCCGAGCGGCGGCTGGGGACAGCTCGGGCGCGTGATTCGCGAGGACCGGCCGCTCTTCAGCGCGGGGATCGACGGCGCGGCCGGCGAGGAGCTGCGCCGTTTCCACGATCACTTGCGCGGAGCAGGCGCCGGAGCGGCCCGCGAGGTGGCGGAGCTTCTCGGCCCTCGCGGTCCGCTGCTCGACCTGGGCGGCGGCGCCGGGGCCTACGCTGCCGCGTTCCTGGAGCAGCATCCGGGCGAGCGCGCGATTGTGGTCGACCGGCCCGCGGTGCTGGAGCTGGCGCGCGCCGCTGCGCCTTCCGCGGAGCTGGTCGCCCTCGATCTCGCGGGCCCGTCGCCCTGGCCTCGGGGCGCCCGCGTCGCTTTGCTGGCAAACGTGCTGCACCTCTTCCCGGCTGCCGAAGCGGCGCGGCTGGTGCAGCGAGCGGCGCGCTCCGTCGACCGGGGCGGCACGGTGGCGGTGAAAGACCTCGACGCGGCGTCCGAGGCCGGCATCCTCTTCTCGCTCAACATGGCGGTGTACACCGAGAGCGGGGAGGTGCACGACACCGACACGCTGCTCGGCTTCCTCCGCGACGCCGGGCTGCGCGAGTTGCGCGCGCAACCGTTGCGTTCCGCCCCGGATGCCGTGCTGGTGCGGGGGACGGTCCGATGATCGAGCTGGTCCACTCCGTGCTGGCGCGGCGCGCCAGCCTCCAGGAAGGGATCGCGCGCGGATATGACGCGGCGCTCGAGCGGCAGCAGTTGCGGCCGGGGCCGGAGATCCGCGCCGAGCTGCCGGCCGGCATGCTGGAGGCGCTGACCATCGCCGGCGTCCTGCGCGGGGATGCCGCCGACCGGCACTACCTCGAAACGATGCCACGCCAGCTTGCCGCACAGCTGCGCGGGCGCGGAGAGCCGGAACAGCGCCTCTTCTCCGCCCGGCTCGACCTGCGCCGGCTGCCGCGCCTGAGCGACGGACTGGAGCGCCTCTTCGCGCTGGTGGCGGACGCCGGCGTCTCCTGCCGCTCCGCGCTCGGCGCGGCCACGCCGGCCGATCTGATCGCCGCGCGGCCCTCGCTGGCCGACCTGTATGCCGGCTGTCACTTCGGCCGCAGCATGCCGATGCTGTACGCGTATCCAGGAGACCTCGCCGAAGCCGCCTGGCGGGGCCGCGGGCCCGGCGAGCTGATCGACGCGCGCTACGTCGGCCCGCTCTTGCACGAGCTGTCCCATCTGCACCCGCTCGATCCCGACCTGGTGCCGGCTCCCGCCAACTTGCACGAAGCGCTCGCCGCCTGGATCGGCTCCGAGGCGTGGCCGGAGCAGGTGTTCCCTGCGCCGGGCGGAGAGGACGCGATCCCGGGCGCGCCCTGGTTCGCGACGCTCGGCGGATTCGTGGCCCTGCGCATCGGGCCGAGGGAGACGATCCGGGCGCAGGCCGGCGCTCTCGACCTCCGCGCGCCGCTCGGCGCAGCGTGCGTCGAAGCGCTGCGGTGCTACGGCTGGCTCCAGTTCCTGGAGACCGGCGCGCCTCACTTCCTGGCCGACGCCTTCCATCCGGAGCGCTGGTGGAAGCTCGTCGACCTGCACCGCGACCCGCGCCTGGCGGGTTCCTTCCATGCCGAGCACGTCGAGCCGCTGCTCCGCTCCGTCCCGGCGCCGGGTGCTCCACTGCGCGCCCGGTGGGACGCCGCACTCGACGCCTTGCCCTGGGCCGAGCTGCCCGCGTGGCACGACGTCCCCGCCGCCGCGGACGAAGCGCTGGCGCTGCGGGCCGTGCGCGCGCTCCACGTGCGCACGGAAGTCGCGGGGCGTAGCTTCCGCACGGTGCGGGTCAATCCTCCCGGAGCGCTCATCCTGGACGTCCAGGGCTGTCTCCTGCGCGCGCCCTGGCCGGAACCCGACGCGGTGCTCGCTCCTCCGCGCCATCCCTATCCTCCTTCGCTTTGCGCGGCGATCTCGCGGAGCGGCGCGGAGCCGGCGCTTCCTCCGCCGAACTAGATCGGACCATCATGGCGCGCGCCTACCTGATCAATCCGCCGACCGACGAGACGGTGCGCACGCCGCTGCTCTCCTTCCTGTACCTGGCAGCCGCCCTGCGCCGCGCCGGCCACCAAGTGGCGCTCCTCGACGCGAGCGCCCCGTGGGCGCCGCGCGATCCCGGCCAGATCGTGGACCGCGCGCTCGACTTCGCTCCGGACCTGGTCGGCATCCACTGCAAGACTCTCTACGCTCAGGACGCCTACGCGCTGGCCCGGGCATTTCGCGAACGGACCGCCATCCCCCTGGTTTGCGGCGGTCCTCATCCGACAGTGGCGCCGCTCGAGCCGCTGGCCCAGGGATTCGACTTCTCCGTGCGCGGAGAGGGAGAAGAAACGCTCGCCGAGTTGTGCGATGCGCTGGACGGCCGGCGCGCGATGGGCGAGGTGCGATCGCTGGTCTGGCGCGGCGGCGGCGCGGTCAATCCGCCGCGCGGATTCCTGCTCGACCTGGACGGGCTCGCCTCTCCGGTGGACGCGCTCGACCTCTTCGACCCGGCCTGGTACGGGGCCAGCGAAACCGTGGCGCCGGCAGGGCTGCTGGCGAGCCGCGGCTGTCCCGCCGCCTGCACTTTCTGCTCGAACAACGTGACCGGCCGCCGGTTCCGGTACCGGAGCGCGCCCGGCATCGCGGAGGAGATCGCGGCTTTGCGCGCGCGGACCCGCTTCGACGCGTTCAGCTTTTTCGACGATTCGTTCGCGGTGGGCAGGCGGCGGATGCTGGACTTGTGCGCCGAGTTGGCGCGCATCGACCCGCCGGTGCACTGGACGTGCACCGCGCATCCGGCGCATCTCGACCCGGACATCCTGGAAGCGATGCAGCGCGCGGGCTGCCGCGGAGTGGACGTCGGGATGGAGAGCGGCGATCCGGAGATGCTGCTGCGCATCGGCAAGGGCGTCACGGTCGAGCGGGTGCTGTCCGTGCTCGGCTGGGCCCGCGACCTCGGCCTGCATTGCATGCTGAACCTCATGTTCGGGTGGCCCGGAGAGGCGCTGGAAGAGCTGAAGGCGACGCTCGATTTCATCGACCGCGCCGCGCCGCTGGCCGCGGCCTTCAACGCGCGTGGAGTGCTGGTCCCCTACCCCGGCACGCGCATCTACGACGAGCACCACGCCCGGTGCGGCTTCACGGACTGGTGGATTCGCGAGCCGCCGCTGCGCTACACGCCGTTCCCGGCCCGCTGGTCCCTGGACGAGGTGAAGCGCGCCTACGCCGACGACGCGGCGCTGTCCCGCAACTTCTTCCGCCTGCCGGATGCGGCGCTGGACCTCATCCAGGTCGGACTGCGCAAGAAGGCCGACTACACTTACGGGAAGCTCTTCCCCGCGCAGCACGCCGCCGGCTGGGAGCCGAAGCCTGCCCGCGAGATCGCCATCCCGGCCGCGGGAGCCCGCTAGAATTGACGGCGCGCGGCTGATGCCGCGATGATCCGCCAACTGCCCGCGCCAGCCGGAGCCCAAAAATGGCCAGCCTGGAAGAGATCGAGCGCAAGCAGAAGTCGATGCAGCCCCTCCTGGAGCAGCTTGCCCGGGAGACCAACGCCGACCGCGTGCAGGAGCTGGGCAAGCAGATCGCCGCGATGGCAAAGGAGCTGGCGCAGATGGGGAAGGGGCTGGAGCAGGCATTCGCGCAGAACAAGGGGAGCGGCGAGACGCGGATTGCCTTGACCAAGGATCAGCGCCAGCGCGTCGCCGATGCGACCGGCATCGCGATCGACACTCTCGTCCTGGAAGGCGCGGACATCTGGGACCCGCAGATGCCGAAGATGAGCTCCGCCACCATCGAGCGGCTGGCGATGGCATCGGTCGCCGACCGCAAGCTGAAGGAAGAGAAGCGAAAGGCCGTGAAGGACATCCTCAAGCAGCTGGAAGCCGCGGTCGGAGACAGCCCCGCTCCGGAGACGAAAGCCGCGATCGATCAGTTCAAGCGCGATAACCTCGAATAGTCGACCGTGATCAGTTGGGGTGTCGAGGGGGGAGCTCGCTCTCATCATCAATCACTTCTCGCTCCCGCGAGGCGGTCTGGTTCGAGGACGAATCGATGCGTTCCGCGTCCGAGGACGAACGACCGTGGGTCTCCTTAGCTTTTCAGGGGGAGTTTGTCGGAAGGCAGCGGCAGGGACGTTGGCTCATGATGAGTGCGACGGCGGCTCTGCAGCAGAACGATCTCGCTGTTGGCGGCCACTCCGTTGACGCGCCGCGTCCCGTCCCGGGACGGGACGCGTTGCGTCACCTCTCGCGTGCTGCGCGAACAACCCCGCGGCATTTCGAAGAAGCACCGCTGGCGCACGAGTCGAGCGCCCGCCGCTGCGCCCGACTCTTCCCCTGAAAAGCAAGCGGAAACCGCCGTCGATTTGTGCTCGCCATGAGAGGGTTCGATCTCGTTGCTTCTGAAAACTCGGCTTGAGCGAGTTACGTGGAATGTGACGAATCGTGAGGCTCCCCTCTCGACCCCCCAACAGATCGCGGTCAACGGAATCGAGCCGGGTTGCAGCTCGGTCAGCGGTTCCGGCGGTTCTCCAGGATCTTCAGGAAGCTGCGGCTGCGCAGCTCGTCGAGCGTCACGCCGGTGGCGAGCGCCTCCTGGTCGGTGAGGGCGCCGCAGAAGACACCGCGGAGGAAGAAATTGAGCAGGCCCTGCCCGGTGGCCGCGTCGTCGAACACGTCGCCGGCGAGCGTCGCCTGGGCCGCCTTGGCGATGAAGTTCTTGAGC
Organism: Myxococcales bacterium; assembly: GCA_035261845.1. Lineage (GTDB taxonomy): Bacteria > Myxococcota > Myxococcia > Myxococcales > 40CM-4-68-19 > VBKO01. Next base: position 13,986 of record DATFTN010000218.1, read on the forward strand.
CGCTCCGAGGCGGCCGGCAGCCCTTCGAGGAAGAAGCCGTAGACGGCGCCATACCGGCTGGGAAGCTGCGCCGGGTGCAGGTCCCATCCCTGGTAGTAGCCGTTCACCAGCGAGTGCCGCACGTCGTCCGCGTGCAGGCGCCAGGCTCCGTGGACGGCGCGCTGGTTTTCGCGAGCCTCTTCCGCGGTGAGCTGGGCCCCCTTTGCGGCCTTGTGCGGCGCCACCGGCAGGGTGGTGGTGGCTCCGTCGGAGAGCCAGATGCCGGTTCCGGCATACGCCACCTTCATCATGTGCTTGGCGAAGTCGCACGCCGGGTGTCGCATCGACTGGAACATCGCGGTGATGTCGCAAGAGGCCGTGTAGTCGTAGGTGCCGAAGTGGGCCGCCACGCAGCGGCCCCGCGCCGCGGTGAGCAGCTTGGGCAGCGTCGACTCGCCCCGCTCGTCCAGGATCGACTGGGTGGTCTCGATCATCGGCTCCATCTTCAGCGCGCCGCGCGGGAGTCCCAGCTCCGGCTCCAGCTGGTCGAAGGCGTCGATCAGCACCGAGACCTGCTCGGGGCTCACCACCTTCGGCAGGGTGACCACGAATCCGACCGGCAGCTTTCCGGCGCGCTCCACCAGCGCGGAGAGGAAGAGGTCCAGGGTGCGCAGCGCGCGCCCGCCCTGCTCGGCGGAGAAGGTCTTGATCCGGATCCCGATGAACGGCGGCAGCGTGCCTTCCGCGAGCCCCTTGGCGCATTCCTCGCCCGCGGTCCTCGCGTGCCCGTCCTCCTCCGCATCGGGGCGGATGCCGTACCCGTCCTCGAAATCGATGCGGAAGTCCTCCACCGCCTCCCGCTCGAGCTTCTTGCGCACGCGCCCGTGCACCGTTTCCGCCAGCCCCGGCGGGAGGCGGATCGCCTCCGCGAAGGTGCGCGGCTCGGGCGCGTACTGGTCCAGCGCCTTGATCGCCAGGTCGCCCAGCTTGCGGGTGGTGTCGGACCTGAACAGGTGCGCGCCGCCGTAGACCGTATGCACCGGCTGGCGGGTCCCCCGTTCTCCGGGATAGCGGCTCGCGAAGGATTGCTGCACTTGCTCGAGGCGCCGGACGTGCTCGCGCAGCTTCGAATCGGACAGCGAGGTCATGCGTCATGCATAGCGCACCGGAGCGAGCTGCGCTCCCGCGCGGCGCGGCCGGTGTCGGGTGCTCACTTCGATTCGCCCGACGGCTTGCCCGGTTCGGGGGCGAGGACGACGCGAACGTCCACCGCCTGACAGCCATCCGAATCGGGCGCGGTGCAGACGTCCCGCAGGGTTGCCTTGTAGGGACGGTAACCGGCCATGGTGATGTTCATCGCGCAGGCGAGCGGAACTGCTCCCATGTGCTGCGCTCGCAAGTCTCCGTCCCCGTCGGAATGGCCAAGGTCTTGCGGGAACAGCTCGTTGGGGCAGTCCAGCGTGCCGCTCGCCCCTTCCAACGCCTCCTCGGCATCGCCCTGCCCGACATCGACGTGGGCGGCGATCACGGCGGCCCGGCCGTGTCCGCAACCTGCGGCAAAGGCGAGGAGCAGCGCGGCGACCGGACGCATCGCTTCACGTTGCCGCGCGGGCAGGCCGTTCGCAAGCCCTGCGGGGCCCGATCATTTCGCGGATTCGAGGAGCCGCTCGCCGCCGCGGCGGCGCAGGTCCAGCGCGAGGAGGGTGCCGACCACTCCCCGCCGGAAGAACAGCACGGTCAGGGCAAACACGGCGCCCGTGACGACCCCGCTGGCCGAGGTGCTGAAGGCGAGCGCGTCTTGCAGGAGCAGCACCAGCGTCGCTCCTACCAGCGGGCCGAGCAGCGTTCCCGTTCCGCCGAGCAGCGTCATCATCACCACGATGCCGGAAGTGGACCAGTTGACCGCGTCCAGCGAGACCACCCCGTGCCCGACCGTGTGCAGTCCGCCCGCCAGGCCCGAGAGCCCGGCGGAGAGCAGGAACGCCACCAGCATCTGCACCCTCGGGTCGTAGCCGACGCTCTGCGCGCGAACCCGGTTGTCGCGAATGGCGCGCAGCGCCTGGCCGAACGGCGACTCGATGGCGCGGGCCGCCACCAGATAGCCCAGGGCGGCCAGCACGAGCGTGAAGTAATAGAGGTGCAGCGGGTCGTCGAAGTGGATCGGTCCCAGCGGCGGCCGAGGGATCCCGGGCAGCCCGTTGTCGCCGCCGGTGAGCTCGCCGGCCTGGCGGGCGATGAAGTCCACCATCTGCGCGAAGGCGAGCGTGATCATCGAGAAGTAGATGCCCGCGCTGCGGATGGAGAGAAACCCGGTGGGCAGCGCCAGGAGGAGCGCCGCGAGGGTGCCGGCGAGGATCGCGACCGGGACCGGCAATCCGGTGTGCAGCAGCACGTTCGCGGTCACGTAGCCGCTGGTGCCCCAGAACATCGCGTGCCCGAACGAGAGCAGGCCCGCGTACCCGAAGACCAGGTCGAAGGCGAGAGCGAACAATCCCCAGGAGAGGATGTCCACGGCGAGGACGGGATAGATGATGCGAGGGAGGATGAGGAGGACGAGAAGCACGCCTACGCGGACGATCCAGCGCCGCGCGCTCATCGAGCCTCCTGCAGGCCGAACAGGCCGGTGGGCCGCAAGAGGAGCACCAGCGCCATCAGGATGAAGATCAGCGTGTTGGCGATGGGCGGATAGAGCGCCGACCCGATCGCCACCAGCACGCCCACGGCGTAGCCGGTGATCACGGAGCCGAGGATGGAGCCGAGCCCGCCGATCACCACCACCGCGAAGGTGGTGATGATGAGCTCCGACCCCATCAGCGGATCGACGCTGTAGATAGGCGCCGCCAGGACGCCCGCCAGCCCCGCCAGGGCGGACCCGAAGCCGAACACCGCAGTCACCCACAGCGAGACGTCGATCCCGAAGGCGCGGGTGATGGTCGGGTTCTCGGTGCAGGCGCGGATCACCGCTCCGACCCGGGTGCGCTCGATGAGGAACCAGGTCAGCGAGCAGATCACCACCGAGACGACGATGGCGAACAGCCGGAAGGTGGGGAAGAAGATGAACCCCAGGTTTGTCGCGCCGGAGAGCTGCTGCGGCGGCGCGTAGGGTTGCCCAGAGATCCCGTAGATGAGGCGCACGCCGTCCTGGATGACGAGCGTGAGCCCGAAGGTGAGAAGCAGGTTGTAGGAGGCCGGCAGATCGTAGAGGCGCCGGATCATGGTGCGCTCGAGGAACATCCCGAACGCCCCGACGGCGAGCGGCGCAATCAGGAGAGAGGCCCAGAACCCCAGCCCGAACCTCTCCCCCAGAGCGTAGGCGGTGAAGGCGCCCAGCATGTACAGCGCGCCGTGGGCGAAGTTCACGATGCGCAGCATGCCGAAGATGACCGCGAGACCCAGCGAGAGCAGCGCGTAGAAAGCGCCGTTCACCAGCCCGTTGAAGACCTGGATGAAGAGCAGGGTCACTGGCCCATCTTGCACTTCGACTCGGAGAGCGGCGTGAACGCCTCCGCGGCGGGCGTCTTCGCGATCTCCTTGTAGTAGTCGCCGTCCTCCTTGGCCTCGCTCTTCGGCTTCACCTGCACCTGGTACACGTCGAGGATGGTGCGGTGGTCTTCCTTCCGGATCTGGCCGTCGTGAGCGAAGAAGTCGTTGAACTTGTGCCCTTCGAGCTGCGCGACGACCTTCGCGCCGTCGTCCGTCTTGGCGCGCTTGACCGCCTCCAGGTACTGCGTCACCGCCGAGTACACCGCGGCCTGGTCGAAGGTCGGCTTCTTGCCGAAGGCCTTCTCGAACTTGCGCGACCAATCCGTCGCCGCCTTGTCCAGGTTCCAGAACCACGGCACGGTCGCAATCGCTCCGTGGTAGGCGTCCTGGCCGAGCGCGGCGACGTCGCTCTCGAACAAAAGCCCGATGGCGAGCCCGATGTTCTGCTTCTTCAGGCCGAACTCGTTGTACTGCTTGACCACGTTCACCAGGTCCGCGCCGGCCTGCATGGTGCCGAAGATCTGCGGCTTGAGGCTCTGCGCCTTCAGCAGGTAGCTGGAGAAATCGGTATTGGGGAACGGCGTGGCTTCGCTCGGCGCGACGAGCTTGCCGCCGTTCTTCTCCACGGCGGCGCGCATCTGCCGCTCGAGGTTCTGGCCGAACGCGTAGTTCGGATAGATCATGTACCAGGTTTTTCCGCCCCGCTTGGTGATGGTGGTGCCGGTGCCGTTCGCCAGCATGTAGTTGTCGTACGCGTAGTGGAAGGTGAACTTGTTGCACTTTTCGTTGGTCAGCTCGCTCGTCCCGGCGCCGGTGTCGATGAACACCTTCTTCTTCTCCAAGGCGACGTCGGCGGTGGCGAGCGCGCAGGCCGAGTTGACCGTGTCGAAGATGGCGTCCACGTCGAGCCGGTCGTACATCTCCGAAGCCTTGTCCTTGGCGGTCGCCGGCTTGTTCTGGTGATCGACCGCGATCACCGTCACCTTTCCGGCGAACTCATTGTTGGCCTTCATGAAGTCGTCGGCGGCCATCTCGGCGGCCTTGTGCGATCCCGCGCCCGAGATGGCGGAGTAGACGCCGTTCATGTCGGTGAGCAGGCCGATCTTGATCCCGCCGGCGCTGTACTGCGCGCGGGCGGAGCCGGCGGCCAGCAACATGCAGAGGGCAGCTGCGCTTCTCATCGTCATTTTCAATCCTCCGTTTGGAAAACAGTCCCTAGACGGATAGGTGGTCGAGGAGCTCCCGGTTGCGCGCCCGCACCTCGGCGGTGGTCAGCGTCTCCTTCACCTCGCCGTCGACCAGCAGGGTGTGCCGGTCGGCCAGCGAGAGGGCGAAGTGCAGGTTCTGCTCGACGAGCAGCATGGCCATTCCCTCCGCCTTGAGCCCGCGCAGGATCTTCTGGATCTGCTGCACCACCACCGGCGCGAGCCCTTCGGACGGCTCGTCCAGGAGGAGCAGCGTGGGCCCTGCACGCAGCACCCGCGCGATGGCCAGCATCTGCTGCTCGCCGCCGGACAGCTTGGCGCCGCTGTGCTCGCCGCGGGCCCCCAGCGCGGGGAAAGCCTCGGTGCATTTCTGCGAGGACCAGCCCTTGGGGTTCCACACCGGAGGCAGCTCCAGGTTCTCCTTGACCGTGAGCGTGGCGAAGATCGCCCGCTCCTCGGGCACGTAAGCGATGCCCTTGCGCGCGATCTGGTGGCTCCCCAGGCGCGTGATGTCCTCGCCACGCAGCTTGATCGTCCCGGTCTTCTTGCGCAAAACGCCCATGATCGAACGCAAGGTAGTCGTCTTGCCGGCGCCGTTGCGGCCGATCAGCGCCACGCATTCGCCCTCGTTCACTTTCAGCGAGACGCCGTGCAGCGCTTGCGCCTGTCCGTACCAGGCATTGAGGTCCGACACTTCGAGGAGCGGAGCGCTCAAGCGCGGACCTCTTCCCCGAGGTACGCCTCGATCACCTTCGGGTCGTTCTTGATCTGCTCGTAGTTGCCCGCCGCGAGCACCTGTCCGCGCGCCAGGACCGTGATGCGGTCGGCGAGCTTCGCCACCACACCCATGTTGTGCTCGACGAACACGACCGTCCGCCCCTTGGCGACTTCGCGCGCCAGCTCGATGGTGCGCTCCACGTCCTCGCGCCCCATGCCGCTGGTGGGCTCGTCGAGCAGCAGCACGCGGGGGTCCTGGGTGAGCGAAATCCCGATCTCGAGGTTGCGCTTCTGCCCGTGCGAGAGGTCGGCGGCGCGCACCTGCTCCTTGCCGGCCAGCCGCACCTTCGCCGCGATCTCCCGGGCGCGCGGCTCGAACTCGCGCAGCGCCTCGCGCGGCTCCCAGAATCGGACTGGATGGCCGGTGCGGGCTTGCAAGGCGACCACGAGGTTCTCCAGCACGGTGAGGGTCTCAAACACGCTGCTGATCTGGAAGGAGCGCGACAACCCGCGATCCACGATCTGGTGCGGCGGAAGTCCGGCGATCGTCTCGCCGAACAGCTCGACTGTGCCCTCGGTCGGCTGCAAGAAGCCCGAGAGGCAATTGAACAGCGTAGTCTTTCCCGCTCCGTTGGGGCCGAGGATGGCGTGGGTCTCTCCTTCCTGGACCGAGAGATCGACGCGGTCCAGCGCGCGGAAGCCGCGGAACGATCGCGACACTCCCCGGGCTTGCAGCGCGACCGGCATGGGCCGCACTCCCCTACAACCCTTCGAGCATCCCGGCAAGGTATGTTGGCGCTGCAAGGGAGGCATTCATGCGGCTTTCCGGCAAGGTGGCGCTGGTGACCGGGGCGGCGAGCGGGATCGGCTTCGCCATCGCGCAGGCATTCGCGCGGGAGGGGGCGCGAGTGTGCGTGGCGGACGTGAACGCGGCAGGCGCCGAAGCGGCGGCGCGCGAGGTGCGCGGCCTGGGCGTCGCGATGGACGTGACCCGCGAAGACCAGGTGGACTCAGGCGTGGCCCGCTGCGCGCGCGAGCTGGGCAGCGTGGACGTGATGGTCTCCAACGCGGGCGTGCAGCACATCTCTCCGCTGATTGACTTCGCTTACGCCGACTGGCGCCGCGTGGTGGCGATCCACTTGGACGGCGGCTTCCTGCTCACCCGGGCTTGCCTGCGCGAGATGGTCAAGCAGAAGCGCGGCGGGTCGCTGATCTACATGGGCTCGGTGCACTCGAAGGAGGCGTCGCCCCTCAAGGCAGCCTACGTGGCTGCGAAGCACGGCCTGCTCGGCCTGTGCCGTGCCGCCGCGAAGGAGGGCGCGCAGCACGGCGTCCGGGCGAACATCATCTGCCCGGGATTCGTGCGGACACCTCTCGTGGAGCGTCAGATCCCGGAGCAGGCGCGCGAGCTAGGCATCTCCGAGGAGCGCGTCATCAAGGAAGTCATGCTGAAGAACACGGTGGACGGCGAGTTCACCACGACCGCCGACGTCTCCGAAGTGGCCGTCTTCCTCGCGTCCTTCCCCACCAACGCTTTGACCGGCCAGTCCCTGAACGTGACGCACGGCTGGCACATGGATTAAGCCAAGCGCCTCCGTCGATGATCTCTCCGGTCTCTCGCTCGAGGCAAAGCGAATCCGATGGTTACATGCCCGTGCGCCCACTCGAACGCAGGACCTCCGCCCACACCCGCGGCTTCACCGCGGATGGTTCGAGGCAGTAAAGAGACCCGCTACTCGGATCGAGGTTTCGGCGGAGCGAGCAATTCGGCTTGCCGCCGTAGATCGTCAGCGACTCCCGGCTTTGCTAGATCGGCGCCCTTTTGGACGGCATCCCGCGAGAGAACCGTGAACCACATGTTTGCAGCCGATGAGGTGGTTCGCTCGACGTGACTCAAAAAATCCCCATTGTCGGGCCACTCTCTCCAATCAAACCAGAAGTACTGAACGTCCAGTCCCCTTCCGCCTGGGATCGAGAATGTGAACCTCTTCACTCCAGGAGCGATCGCGACACGAGAGACGCGCGGCAGTTTGGCCAGGCAATCGAACTCAGCGCCAGCAAACCGGAACCAGAGTGTCCGGCTATCAGCGAACAGCGCGGTGAATACTCGTTGAGCGTCTTGGAAGAGCCCGATTCGCCGCCATACACCATATCCCTGCGCCAGGCGCCGAGAGTTGTCAGACACGGACGTGGACACAACCTCTCCGGTGTTTCTGTCGACCGTGTACAGGGTACGCTTGAGATAATCTTCAACGATCACCGGAGGCCGGGGATTTCTTCCATCAGCGTTACTGACAGCCACAACCGCTCCTGCTGTTTGCCACCATTGCGCCTCCGATGCCTGCTGCTGCAGCACTCGCTAGATTCCAGCCGAGGCTCGTGTGAGTAGCCCCTGCGATGATTGCGACCGCACGGCCGCCCCACAGCTACCCATGGGCTGATCCACCCTGCTCTCGGCCGTCACCGGCCCAAACTGACTTAGTATCAGCGATGCACTGAACCGCGGCTTTCGCATCGTCGCGCTCGCTTTCCTGGAGGGCTCAACGAAGGGACATCCTCAACTCAGTCATGGTCCAGTTTTCGGGGAGCAGGTCAGCCTCAAGAGCGGAGTCCCCAGATCCATTCAGGTACATAGGCCGGAAGGATTGCCAGGAGCATTAGCAGCAGCCGCAAAAATGTCCCAGCATCGTTCTTGACGAAGATTCTGTAGACAGCATAAGAACCTGTTAGCGCAACAGTGCCGCCGAACAGCCAGGGCCAACTGGCGTCAAGCACAGATGCGAGGCGGCGACTGTCCATCTATCTGGTCCTTGCTCGGAAGACTTCATAGTATGCTCTCAGGGCCAATGATGGCTCGATCCCCCCAGCCTCATACGTGAACGCGCCAGCGAGATCCCTTGCGATGTGGAACGAGTTTTGGAAGAAGCCCCTCCCATATTCCGAGAACCCCTCATGGGCCGGCGAGTAGGTGTCCGCGATGGAATGCATACCCAACCCCAAGTGGTACATCGCCTGCTCGTGACAACCCTTACAATATCGCGCGATCCGCATATGGCAAGCGACCGATGAACGTGTCACTAATGATCTCTTCATGTGTCGGCGTTATGAAGAGTCCTGACGGATCGCTCCAGTTTATTGGGTCATTTCGCGAGTAACGGTACAGGTTAGCGAGACTTCCGCCAAATCCTAGCGGGTCCTTGGCAATCCATCTACCGATCATCGGATCATAATCGCGAACCCAAACCTGAGTAACCGTGTCTGAGCGTCCAACAGCCCGCCAGCGAAACCAACGGTTGAAAGCCAGGAGCACTGTCGGCAAGCACATTGCCGAATTCGTTGTGACGCGCCCAAGTCTCGACCTAAGCCGTTCAGCTTTCGGATCTCCTCGGCCACCGAGGAACTCGCTGGTCAGCGACGCGAACGTCAGCACCGCACATCGATTGAGCTAGCGCCTCCGTCGACGATCTCTCGTCAGTCTCCCGCTCGAATGGGTATGGGGTCGCGTCCTCAGTCAGTAGCCACCAGGACCGGCGCCGAAAGGAGGCGCCGACTGAACACCCTGATGTGCGTGGCGGTCGTGTCGAGGTCAACTATTGCACCCACAGTCGGTTCCAGACACTTTGAGGCGCGTAGGCAACGGCCAAGCCGATCACCAGTGCAGCACCCAGGGCAATCCAGTACACCCGCCGCCCGGCGTCGACGAGAATGTATGCAACCACCCCAAGGAGGGCAAATGGGGCAACTAGAGTACATAGAATAGCATAAAGAAAGACGAGCGCCCATTCCGAATGCAAGGCAGAGAAGAAGATGGCGCTCTCCGGAATATGCCAGACCACGCGCTCGCAATAGAGTCTTACAGCATAAACGAGAAGGCCGATAACTGTCGCCAAGGAAAGGGTCAATGTTGCGGTCCTGAATCGTGCCAGTGCGACTCGTACTGCTGTATCGATTTTGAGAGGAATCATTGTCGCGAGCGCTGGAGAAAGACTAGATAGTAAGCTTGAATTTCAAGCGCAGCATTGCGAGTCCTCACCCTGCTGTCGCCGCTCATGAGATCCTCAAGACCATGCCACGCAGCCCCAAACTTATGCAGGCCATTCACGCCTTTCCAAGTCTGAAATCCCTCGTGAGGGCCGAAATAGCTATCCATGATGGCGTGCATGCCCATTCCAAGAGCCATCAACGCTTCTCGATGACATCCTGCCCGTTCACGCATTATCGCTACGTTCAGCGAGTCTGCGACCCAAGCTTGATAGGCCGCCCGTGCGTCGTTGGGGTCTTGCTCTGGAGCGGTCATGGCGTGCATGCGCTCGTAAAAGGGATCTGTCGAAGTAGCTCCAAGATGATCTGTCACATCGCTCGCCATCTCCAGAGTCGCGAGGTCCTTCGCTGAAATCCTACCGAATGCCAGATCCAGAATGCGATGATGACCACTAGGGAGGAAGAGTCCCGATGGATCCGCGCAGTTGATGGGGTCTGTCCCACAGTAGACGTAAAGATTTGAGTTTCCGCCGCCAAAACGAAGCGGGTCCTTGGCCAGCCATCTGCCCGTCAGCGGATCGTAGTCTCGCGCTCCGAATCTTAGGACGCCTGTGTCGCGATCTCTGAGCCCGCCCGCAAATCCAAAAGGCTGGAAGCCCGGCGACGTGTCTGTGAGCACAATTCCAAACTCGTCATAATCAATTCGCTGCGCCGTGACTCCGGTCGAGCTGTTCACAACGAGTCGCACGCTACCGACTTGGTCGGTGATGATCCGATATGATGTAGTTCCAACGACCATGTACTCAGGCACGTTGGCTCGCATCCCGTAAACGAACTGAGCCTTCACGGCGCCGGAACCATCCAGCCAAACGACGGGCTGCAGTTGGTTACGATACAGGAAGCTCTTGTGACGCGCCAGGGTTGATTGGCACTGAGCCGTCCGCATATCACTTAATCACCGCCCTCCCGCGATCCGCCGTATCAGACCACGATCCTCCAGCGCCTCTTCGATGGCAAGCCGCTCCGCGCGCCTCATCGCGGCGACGTTCGATCCGAGCCGCAAGCGCAGTTGCGCCTTCCGGCGCACCACGTCCAGGCGCAGCTCGCGGCGGTTGGTACGCAGCTCGCGACGCGCCGCCCAGACCGCAGCGGCCGGGCGCCAGCCGAGCGAGGCGCGCAGCCAGCGCTCGTTCAGCACCCGCCGCATCTCTTCCAGCTCGCTCTCGTCGACCGCGTTCGAGTACACCAGCCAAGCCCGATGCTCGCGGTTCTGGCGCTCGTGCTGGCCGTAGTACTGCGGGTAGCGAGGTGGTCCGTGCAGCAACAGCACTTCGTGCTCGCGCAGGACCTCGCGCACCGCGGTGGTGTCGTGCGGTGAGGCCCGGTCCATCCTCATCACCAGCGGCGCGCCGTGCTCCGCAAAGTCGTCGCCGAGGACACGCGCGACTTCGCTGCCGGTATACGCCTGGATGAGCTTCGCGCTGGTCCGGTACGCCACCGCGGCGTCGGATGCGAGCAGCGCGAGCCGCTGCGCTGGCCGCTGCCCGATGTAGAGCTGGTCGAGGCTGCGCATTACGCCCGGCTGGTGCACCAGCACCGTCGAGCAGCGTGCGACCCGCTCCCGCTCGAGCGCGGTGACCACGTCGGCCTTGATGCGCGCCGCCTGCCGCCGCGAAACGCCGGCCGCGCGTGCCAGAGCCATCGCGCCGCACAGGCCACGCAGCTCGCGCGCAAGGCCGCTCGCCTGGCTCCGCTTCTCTTCCGACACTTCGCGCGAGTGGGTCGGGCCGCGCCGGCGGCAGAGCACTTCCCCGGCGCGGAGGCGCTGCCACCAGCGGCGCAGCGTCGCCGAGGACACTCCCACCAGCGCCGCCGCGATCGCCGCGCTCAAGCCCGCCTCGCGCAGCTTCGCCACCTCGTTCGCTCTGCGTCGCGCCGCACCGTCCGGGTCTTCGGGCTCATCGCCGCCGCCCTCGCCAGACTTCTTCTTCCGCCGCACCGTCCGCACCTGCCCGCGCAGGATCCCTCCCGCGACCGTCATCAGCCGGTCGATGGTGTCCACTCTCTCCTGCAGGCGCAGGTTCTCCTTCTTCAGCCGCTCGTTCTCCTCCCGCAGCTTCCGCTCCACTTCCGGCATCGACTTGCGCCCAGGCTTCTTCGGCAACAGCGCCTCCAGCACTCCAGCCGCCGCCCGGTTCAAGAGGTTGTGGCACTGCACCGTCGAGAGCTTGAGCTTCTCCGCCGCCTCGGTCGGCGTGAGCGCTCCAGTGAGCGCCTGGAGGATCGTCTCGTACAGCGCCCCGATCTCCTCGGGCATCTTCGGCTGCGTCGTGTACATCGCTCACCCCCGCTGCTCCAGCATCGCTGAGCGCGGTCTCGCCGGCCAGTTTGCGCGGCCAGCTCAGCGGGTGCTCGGATCGCTCGACGAGGTCGGTGAGTTTGTACCGTCGCCCGCTCTCCTCTCGCTCGAGAGCGGCGAAGCGCTCCTGCCATCTTTCGCCGAGCTCGGCCGCCCCAGCCAGCTCTTCATCGGGCCCGTTCGCAGCACCTTGCG
>DATFTN010000219.1:0-32088 GCA_035261845.1 Myxococcales bacterium
CACGAGTCGAGCGCCCGCCGCTGCGCCCGACTCTTCCCCTGAAAAGCAAACGGAAACCGCCGTCGATTTGTGCTCGCCGTGAGAGGGTTCGATCTCGTTGCTTCTGAAAACTCGGCTTGAGCGAGTTACGTGGAATGTGACGAATCGTGAGGAGGGGAGCGAGCTCCCCCCTTGTGGAGACGCCGAAGGCGCCGGATCGAAGAGCGTGGGGTCGTAGGTAGAGCGTTCGATTCGAGCAAGCGGTCCGATCAAGGCTCTTCTGGGGCTCTTCCGGGGACGTCGGCCTCCATGAACACGTGCAAGAGGTCCTTGTCGACCTCGCCGCGCTTCGCCTCGTCGACCAGGATGTCGTAGGCCTTCTGCTTGGACACCGCCCGCTTGTAGGGACGGTCGGAAGCGGTCAGCGCATCGTAGATGTCGCTGATGGTCATCATCCGGGTGGGCAGCGAGATCTGCGGCTCCTTCAGGCTGCGCGGGTAGCCGCGGCCGGTCAGCTTCTCGTGGTGGCCGTAGGCGATGTCCGGGACGCGCTTGAGCGTGCGGGTCCAGGGGATCTGCTGGAGGAAGCGGAAGGTGTGGGTGACGTGCGACTCGATCTCGCGCCGCTCCGTCTCGGTCAGCGAGCCCTTGCGGATGGAGAGCTTCACCACCTCGCCCTCGCGCAAGAACGGCCGCATCTCGCGCGAGAGCGGGCTCTCGTAGGTGAGGCGCGCGATGTCGTCCAGCCGGTCGAAGGTGCCTTCCGCCAGGATGGTCGGCCGGTTGCAGGAGAGGACGAACTCGAACATCCCGGTCAGCTCGCGGCGGCGGCCGTCGAGCTGCGCGTCGATCTCCTTCATCAGCGCCTTGGCCTTCTTCGGCTTCTCGAGCAGCGCCTGCACTTTGCGCCGCTCCGCGCTCAGCTCCTCCTGGGCGAGCAGCGTCTCGAAGCGGCTGCGGAGGACCTCCAGCTCGGCGGGCTCCAGCTTGTTCGCCTTGATCAGCACGTTCTCGCGGACGCCCACCTTGCCGAAGTCGTGCAGCAGCGCCGCGTAGCGTAGCTCCTGCCGCTCGTCGGTGGAGAGCCGCGACCCGCGCCACCTGCCGGCGGCCGCCTCCGCGCGCGGGAGCGCGTCGGCCAGCCCCACGGAGAGACGCGCCACCCGGCCGGAGTGGCCCGCCGTGGTCGGATCGCGGGACTCGATCGCCACCACGCTGGCGCGGACGAATCCTTCGAACAGCTGCTCGATCTCCTGGTGCAGGAGCGCGTTGTTGATCGCCGCCGCGGCCTGGCCGCCCAGCGCCGAGAGCAGCTCCTCGTCCTCCTCGGTGAACGGGACGCCGCCGCGCTTGTTGAGCGCCTGCAGGACGCCGACCACCTCGCCTTCCAGCGAGCGCATCGGTACGCAGAGGATGCTCCGGGTCCGGTAGCCGGTCTCCTTGTCCACGTCGGGGTTGAAGCGCGGATCGGCGTATGCGTCGGGGATGTTCACCGGCCGGTCGGTCTGCGCCACCGTCCCGGCGATCCCCTTTCCCATGGGGAACCGGATCTCGCGGGTGCCGACGCCCTGCGCAACCTTGCTCCACAGCTCGTTGCGGACGCGGTCGACCAGGAAGAGCGAGCAGCGATCGGCTTCCACCACCCGGGAGGCGGCCTGGACGATCAGCCCGAGCAGCCGATCCAGGTCGCGCTCGGCGACCAGGGCCTTGGCGACATCGAGGATGCCGCCGAGCCTGCGGACCCGCTCTTGGAGGCCGTCCACGGACGGGGACTCTACCATCCGCTCGCTCGCGTGCGGGAGGTGCACACCAGCGCCTGCCCGCCTACTTGCACACACCGATCAGCATGTTACCCGCAGTGCGACGCGGCTACACACCCAGGACGCGGCGGGCCTCGTCGAACCTCTCGGGAGGCGCGTACAAGCGGGCCAGGTTGGCGGCCTCCGCGTAGCGTTCATAGAGCGGGGTGTACTCGGCGATGGGCACCTCGCCGCGGGGGGATCGCACGTACAAGGTCGCCTCGCGCCCGTAGGTGGAGAGGACGCCGCGGGAGAGCGTGGTGAAGGAGTCGATGCCGGCTTCTTCCAGGCGCGCTCGCTGCTGCTCGAGCTGCGCGGTGGCGCCGCCCTCGAGCGAGGGCCCCAGCTCCACGAGCAGGCGGTATCCGTTCCGGCGCACGATCCGGCGCGCCCACGGATTCTCCGACGCGCGCAGCGCCGCCGTGAGCGCGACGTCGTCGTGCTGCAGGTACTCGTCGACGTCGGCCGGCAGCCGGTACTCGCCGCCGCTCGTGTCGCAGTAGCGCTGCAGCAGCACCTCGTATCCCACCGAGGCGTAGTGGAAGTAGACCGAGAGGAACATGTGGTACCGCGAGAGCAGGAAGTCCTCGAAGGCGAACACCGCCCGGCGCTGCAGGGCCAGGTGGACCCGGCCCTCGCGCTCCACCGCTTCCAGGTTCTGCACCAGCCAGTCGAGGTCGAACTTCCCGTAGTTCACTCCGGTGAAGAACGAGTCGCGCTGCAGATAGTCCATCCGGTCGGCGTCCAGCTCGCCGCTGACGACCTGGCGCAGGATGGGCAAGAGGTCGCGCCCGCGGCTCTGGAAGGGATTTCCGCCGGGGGGCGGCCGGCCGCACAAGAGCGAGGCGACGTGCGAAGGATCGGTTCCGCGGCGCTGCAACTCCGCGGCGAGCCCCGAGTCCAGCACCAGCTTCAGCGTGTAGTCCTCGTGGTCCGCCTGCCGGCCGGGAACGCGGCGGCGCTCCGACTGCGTCCATTCGGGGACCCGCAGCTCGGCCGCGGGCGGCATGATGCGCTCGGTGGCGTGGGAGAGCGGCGCGTGGCCAAGATCGTGGAAGAGCACCGCCAGCCTCAGCGTCTGCCGGAACCGATCGCGGTCCTCCGCCGCGAGCTGGAGCTTCGGCGCCAGAGCATCGAACACCCGCGTCGCCACCGCCATCGCGCCCAGCCCGTGCGCGTAGCGGGTGTGGGTGGCGCCCGGAAACGCCAGGTCGGCAAAACCGAGCTGCTTCACGTTGCGCAGGCGCTGGTACTGCGGGCTGTCCACCAGCGCCCGCTCGTCGGGGGTGATCTCGATGGCGCCGTGGATGGGGTCGCGGATGTGCACCGCGCGGGAATCTACACCGTATTTCATGACGTCCGCGCCATGAAAAGCGCAGCGCCGCCCTATGGGCGGCGACTGGCGGATCTGACAGACTTGCGGGCCCATGCGTCTCCGGATCGCCCTGCTCTGCGCCCTGTCCGGGCTGGCCTGCACCTCGGCTCCGACGCGGCCGCCTCCCGCGGCCGACCTGCTGCTGCGGGGCGGGAAGGTGTTCGTGCAGGCAGGGGAGCTGTCCACCGCGATCGCCATCCGGGGCGAGCGCGTCGCCGCGCTGGGCGCGGAGGCGGAAAACGCCGCCGGTCCTTCGACCCGGGTGGTGGATCTGCGCGGTCGGCTGGTCACGCCCGGCATGAACGACGCGCACTGCCACCTCGGCGCAGGCGGCCTCTCGATGTTGGAGGTGGACCTGCGCGGCGCCTCGTCGCTCCGCGAGATCGAGTCGCGCGTGCGCGCCGCGGCGGTCAAGGCGGCGGCGGGGGAGTGGATCACCGGGCGCGGCTGGGACCAGACGCGGCTGCGCGCGAACGAGCTGGGGCCGGGCGGGTGGCCGACGAAGGAGGCGCTCGACCGCGCCTCGCCGCAGCACCCCGTCTACTTGCGCCGGGTGGACGGCCACACCGGATTGGCCAGCTCCCGCGCCCTGCGGCTCGCAGGCATCGACGCGGGCACCGCCGATCCGCCGGGCGGCGAGATCGTGCGCGACGCTCGCGGAGCGCCTACCGGCATCCTCAAGGAGAAGGCGCAGGAGCTGATCGCCGGGTTCGTTCCACCACCGACCCCGGAGAGGATGCGCCGGGGCATCCTCGCCGCGCTCGACCTGGCCGCCCGCACCGGCGTCACCAGCGTGCAGACCGAGGTCACGCCGGCGGAGCTGGAGATCTACCGCGCGCTGCGCGCGGAGGGACGGCTCACCGTGCGCCTCTACGGCTGGCTCCCGCTCACGATGGAGACCGTGCGAGCGATGGAGCAACGGGGGGAGCGCGCCGCTTCCGGCGACGCGTGGGTTCGCACCGGCCTGGTCAAGGCGTACGCGGACGGGACGCTCGGGTCGCGCACCGCCTGGATGCTGGAGCCGTATTCCGACGATCCGTCCACCCGCGGGATCCAGCGCATCCCGCAGGCGGAGATGGACGCGCTGGTCCTCGCCGCCGACCGCGCCGGCCTCCAGGTCGCCGTCCACGCCATCGGCGACGCCGCCAACCGCGAGGCGCTGGACGCCATCGAGCGGGCCACCGCAGCCACCGGTCGGCGGGAGGCGCGTCACCGGGTGGAGCACGCGCAGGTGCTCGACGCCGCCGACATCCCCAGGTTCGCGCGGCTGGGCGTCATCGCCAGCATGCAGCCGACCCATGCCACCAGCGACATGCGCTGGGCGGAGGACCGCATCGGGGACGCGCGCGCGGAAGAAGGGGCGTACGCGTGGCGCAAGCTCCTCGAGGCGCGCGCCCGCATCGCCTTCGGGACGGACTTCGCGGTCGAGCCGCTCGATCCGGTGGAGGGCCTCTACAGCGCGGTCACCCGGCAGAGCCGGGAGAGGCCGGGCACGCCGCCCGGCGGGTGGCTGCCCGCGCAGCGCCTCTCGATGGAGGAGGCGATCTCGCTGTACACGGCGGGCAGCGCGTACGCGGAGTTCCAGGAGGAGGCGAAGGGGACCCTCGAGCCGGGGAAGCTGGCGGATCTGGTGGTCTGGGACCGCGACCTGCTCACGGTTGCGCCTCCGCTGATCCTCCAGGCGAAGCCCGCCATCACAGTGGTCGGAGGTGGCGTCGTGTATCAGGAGCCCTGACTTGCACAGGGCCGCCCCCGTCTGCCACGATTGGTCCTATGCAGACACCTGGTTCGCCAATCCCGACGCCAGCCCTCGAAGCCAGCCACACGTTCAGCGTGGGGACCGTGCTTTCCCGCGGGTTCTCCGTCTGGATCTCCAATCTTCCGCTTTTCCTCGGCATCAGCCTGGTCTGCAACCTGCCGTTGCTCCTGGTCGCGAGCTGGAGCGCGAATCAGCCTCGAGAGCCGATGCGGATGCTGGCGGCCATCGGCGTCACTGCTTTCGTGCAGACGGTGATCACGACCATCGTCAGCGGCGCCGTGATCCGGGGGGTGTTCGAGCAGCTGCGCGGCTCGCGGGCGGGCTTTGGAGACTCGCTGCGGGTCGCGGTGAGGTCCTTCTGGCGCATGATCGCGACCAGCTTCGGAGCAGGCATCATCGTCATGCTGTTCTCGCTCCTCTTGATCGTCCCCGGGATCATGAAGGCCTGCAGCTACTTCGTAGCCGTTCCCGTCACGGTCGTCGAAGGCACCGGCATGTCCGACTCGCTGGCGCGCAGCAAGGCGCTTACCGATGGTTATCGGTGGCACCTCTTCGGAGCCTTCCTCGTCATGTGGCTCTTGATTTTCGTCCTCGCGGGCGTCCTCGGGATCGCCGCCCAGGGCGCCTCGCCCAAGGTCGCGCTCGTCCTCAACAACCTGCTGCCGAACGCGATCGTCGGCTCGCTGACGGCGGTGTTCTACGGGGTAGCCTACTACCAGCTGCGGGTCGCCAAGGAAGGCATCGACATCGAGCAGCTGGCGGCGGTGTTCGACTGAGTCAGCGCGGAGCGGGAGCCTTGCTCTCGCGGCGCTTGCCCAAGAGCATGCGGCTCTCCAGGCGAGCGCGGAGCGCCGCGTAGAAGTCGCGCAAGAACCAGTAGGGTTCGACCCTCCCGGAGCCCTCCCAGGAGATCTTCCGCTGGATGCGCTCGGCGACGGCCGCCAGCGCCTCCCGGTTCGCCTCGCCCGCTCCGCGCCGGAGCACCGCCTCCAGCGTCTGCAGCTCGTAGATGCCGTACACGTCGAGCTGCTCGTCGGTGAAGCCGGCCGCGGCGGGCCTGGGCAGCGTCGCCTCGGCCACCGTGTGCGCTCCGAGATCGTCCAGCAGGAGCACGCGCGGCGCGCGGACCACCAGCGTGCCGCCCACCAGGTCGCCCGGCCGCAGCCGGTCGGAGTTGAACAGCGGCAACAGCGCAATCGCCACCGTCCAGAGCGCCGCCAGCTCCCCCGCCCAGCCCGGTGCGCCCGGCCACACCATCTGCGGCGCCATCACCAGCGAGAGGGGCAGGAAGAACTCCACGTCGCGGAGCAGGTTGCGGGAGATCACCGCCTGCGGCGTCAGGGGACCGCCGGACGCGTCGATCACCCGGATGCCGAGGAGCTTCTTTCCGGGCGTGGCGCCTTGCCAGCGGATCTCGAACCACATGAAGTAGAAGCTGCGCAGGAGAAACGAGGCGAGCAGGATGGCGGCAAAGACCAGGTGATCGAAGGCGTCGCGGCCGATCAGCACGGTCATCATTCCGAAGGCCAGCACCACGGTCGCGATGGAAATGAACATCAGGTCGATGAGGAAGGCGGCCAGCCGGTCACCCGCTCCCGCCAGCGTGAAGCGCAGCGGCACGCCCTCCGGGGTCAGCAGGTCGCGATCGCGCCGCGCGCCGCCGGGGATCACTTCTTCCTCCCGGCCAGCGAGAAGTACAGGATCCACAGCGCCGCGCTGGAGGTCGCCACGGTGTACCGGATCGGCGTGGAATGGACGAGCTGCCGGAAGATGCCTTCGATGCAGCCCGCGATGAGGAACATCGCCACCGCGCCCACCACGACCTCTCCGACTTCGCGACCCCGCAGCGCCAGGTTGCGCAGCCTGGTGTGCCGGCCGGGGAAGACAAGGCTTTCCGCGATGGCCAGGCCCCCGGCCGCGCAGAGCAAGAGCGCCAGGATCTCGGTCACGCCGTGGGGAAGGAGCCATCCCCAGAAGGGCACGGCCAGGCCGCGGCTCGTATAGAGCGCGGCGAAGGCCCCCAGCAGGAGGCCGTTCGTGAAGGTGAGCAGGAAGACGGGCAGGCCGGCGGCGAACCCGAGGGCGAACGAGAGCATGCCGATGCGGGCGTTGTGGCTGAACAGGAAGCTCGAGAAAGCCGCCAGCTGCGCCTCCGCCCCGCCGGCGTCGTATTCGAGCGCGTCGCGCAGCTCCTGGGTGGTGGCGGAGGGGTCGCGGCCTTGCGCGTACTCGTCCGCGACGAAAGCGTGGAACCGCTCCGGGTCGCGCGCCACCTGCACGACCGCGGTGGCGGCTCCCAGCGCGAGGAACAGCGCGGCCAGGCAGAGGTGCGCACGCAGGCGGCGGACGGCGCGCGGAAAGCGCTCCAGCGCGAACCTCCGCACGGCATCCCGCAGGTGCTGGCGCACGCCGTACACCGCGAAGTGCGCGCGCGCGGCCAGACCCTCCAGGTAGTCGACCACGTTGCGGTCCAAGGAGATGGCGCGTGCGACGCTCAAGGAGGACAGCGCCGACTGGTACAGCACCGGCAAGCGCGCGAGATCCGCGGCGGGAAGGCCGCGGACCCCGCCCTGGTCGGCGCGGGCGAGCAGATCTTCCAGCTCGCGCCAGATGCGCTCGCGCTCGCGGCGGAACTCGTAGCTCTTGAGCCGCAGCATCAGACCAGCTCCCGGCGCTTGATGTCGAAATAGCGGTTGAGGAGCTCCACCGAAACCGAGGACGGCGGCGCGTCGACGGTGTGCACGCCGAGGCGGCGCAAGCGGCGCAGCACGACGTCCCGTTCCCGCGCCAGGTCCTGCGCAACCACGGCGCGGTGCAGGTCGGCGAGCGAGGCTGGCCGGCGGTCCGCCAGCTCGTCCAGGCCGGCGTCGCGCAAGGCCACGAACAGGACCAGGTGTCGCCGGGACAGCCGGTCGACGTTCTCCAGCATCAGCTCGGCGGCGATGGTGTCGGTGAACTCGGTGAGCAGCACCACCAATGAACGGCGCTTGAGCCGCGTGGCCAGCTCGGCGAGGCCCAGCGTGTAGTTCGTCTCGCTGGAGCTGTACTGGAGCGACGCGCTCAGCCGCTGCAAGCGCGGGAAGGCCTGCAGGTGGCCCTGCGGCTCGGCGAAGCAGCGCACCTTCTCGTCGAATCCGAACAAGCCCACCCGGTCGCCCGTGCGCAGGCAGAAGTAGGAGAGGAGCAGCCCGCCGTTGATGGCGTGGTCCAGGCGCGGGATCCCCAGGAGCGGCTCGCGCATCAGGTGGCCCGTGTCGATGGCGAGGACGACCTGGTGGTTCCGCTCGGCGCGGAACTCCTGCGAAAGGAGCTTGCGGTGCCGCGCCGAGGCCTTCCAGTTCATCGCCCGGGGATCGTGGCCCGGCTGGTGCTCGCGCAGCGCTTCGAACTCCGATCCGTCTCCGGTGTACCGCTCCACCTTGATGCCGGAGATGAACTGCCGCGCGCCGAAGAAGCGCAGCGCGGTCCGGCGCACGGCGCGAACGTTGGGCGCGACCGCGACCGTGAGGTCCAACGGGTGGCGCAGCTCGCGTTGAAAGAGCCCCAGGGGGCCGCGCCAGCGCAGCCAGAGCGCCCGCAAGCGTCCCTCGCCCCTCCGCAACGGCAAGAGAGGCACGGCGAACGGCACGCCGGCCGAGACCTCTTGCTCGGGCTGCAGGGCGAAGAGCGGATCCAGATCGAACAGCGCGACCGCCCCGCGCCACGAGTCCGGGGCGCTCACCACGATCCGCAGCTCTCCGGGAGCGTCGCCGATGTAGAGCAGCTGCGGCGCGCTGGCCGTGATGCGCAGCGATCGGGGCGGCGGGGCCAGCAGGGCGTCGGCGCCCGACAAGAGCGCGGCGGAGGCGACGAACGCGACCCAGGCGCGCCACAACCCCGGGGAGACGAACGCTGGGAGCAGGGCCACCGCCACCGCCGCCGCGGCCAGCAGGATGGCGGTGCGGGTCGGGCGGATCATCGGGGCGCCGGCACCTGGTCGAGCACTTGCCGGAGCGCCGACTCGGGGGTGTTCCCTTCGATCTCCGCCCCCGGGGCGAGGACCAGCCGGTGGCGCAGCGTGGGCTGCGCGAGCTGTTTCGCGTCGTCAGGGATGACGTAGTCCCGTCCTTGCAGCAGCGCCCATGCGCGGGAGGCGGTGGCCAGCATGTTGGCCGCGCGGGGCGATGCCCCGGCGATGAACTGCGAGCGCCGGCGCGTCTCCCGGACCAGGTCGACCACGTAGGAGACGACCTCCTCGGACAGCCGGATTGCTGCCACCAGACGGCGCATCTCCTGGAGCTCCTGCTGCCCCGCGACCGGCTCGATGCCGAACTCCGCCAGGGGCGGCAGGGTGGTCCGGTGGCCGTGCAAGCGGACCATCTCCCGCTCCTCGTCCCGGCTCGGGTAGTCGACCACTACCTTGAAGAGGAACCGGTCCAGCTGGGCTTCCGGCAGCGGGTACGTGCCCTCCTGCTCGATCGGGTTCTGCGTGGCGATGACCAGGAAGCTCGCCCCGAGCGGGTGCGTCCGGCCGTCGATGGTCACGCTGCGCTCCTGCATGGCCTGCAGCAGCGCGGCCTGCGTCTTGGGCGGCGTCCGGTTGATCTCGTCGGCGAGCAGCAGGTCCGTGAACACCGGGCCCTTGCTGAGCACGAACTGGTTGGTCTGGAAGTTGAACAGGTTGGTGCCGATCACGTCTCCCGGCATCAGGTCGGGCGTGAACTGGATCCGGTTGAAGGAGAGGCGGAGCGCGGCCGCGAAGCTGCGGGCGATCAGCGTCTTCGCGGTGCCCGGAACTCCTTCGAGCAAGACGTGCCCCTCGGAGAGGAGCGAGGCGAGGAGCAGGTCGACCACCGCGTCCTGCCCGACCACCACCCGGCGCACCTGGTCGCGTACGCCCTGGCAGATTCCGCGCACCTCATTCAGATCCATGCAGCATCCTCGTCCTCCAGAGGTGAATGCGCCGGGCCGATTCCAGCAGCGCGACGGGCGAGCGGGCCGCGCCAGAGGCCTCGCTCCGCAATGCCTCCACGGTGGGCAGGTGGGCGCGCATCCCCAGCCGGTCCAACCAGGTGTCGAGCGCGCCGCCGCGCAGACCGGGCGGAGCGTGCAAGGCGGCGGCCACCTCCTGCAGCGAGCTGCGAAGGTAGCGGTCCAAGGCATGGGCGGAATGTCCGCCGAAGCGGAGCAGCTCCGCCATGCTCTCGATCAGCGCCGCCTTGCCCGCCGGGAGCGGCGGGTCGGAGGGCAGCGGCGCCCCGAAGCGGCGCATGCCGCCCCACAGCAAAAGCGCCGCCGCGAGCAACGCCTGGAGCACCGCCAGCACCAGCGGAAAGCGGAGCAAGGCGCGCCAGGGGCCGTCGTCCTGCGCGGCGCCGTGGAAGGACTCGTCGAACTGGACCCCTCCGCCGGCGCGGAGCCGCTCGATCAGCGCCACGCTCAGGGCCGCGTCGTCGGCTCGCCGGAGCCCGTGATTGGAGAGCAGGTCGGGATCGGTGAGCACCAGGAGCTTTCCGCCCACCGTCGATCGCTCGCCCACCAGCAGCCGGCCGTTCGAGGAGAGGACCGGCTTCAGATCCTTGCTCGAGACGAGCTGAGCCGGGCCAAGGCCGGGGACGCCGTGCAGCTCTCCGGACCAGGTGTCGCCGGCGATCGACCCCGCGAAGCGAACGACCTCCCCGGCGATGCCCGCCGCCGCCAGCACTTCCGCAGGAACGGAGGCCGGTAAGAGCTGGGCCGACGCGAGATACCCGCGGCGGTTCGGATCCGGAGCGCCGGTCCACTTGGGCAGGACCAGCAGGGCCCGGGACTCGCTCTCCAGGCGCTGCCTGAGGCGCAGGCCTTCGGCGGGGCCGCGCTCGCGGTCCAGGGAAGGCTCGGCCACGACCACCGCCGTTCTTGGTTCGGGGCGGGAGGAGCGGCCTACCACGACCCGGATCTCCAGGCGCCGCAAGAGGTCCACCAAGGCGCGGTGGCCTAGAGCGCCGCGGCCCCGCGCGCTGGGGCGCACCTCGCTCAGCGGACCTCGGTCGCTCGGAACCAGGATCGCCAGCAGCACCGCGCCGAGCAGCGAGGCCACGGACAGGGCCAGGAGGACGACCAGCGTAGTGCGCCGGAAGGGCGCTTCCGAGATCACCCGGCACCTCCGAGCACTGCCGCCAGACGGCGGAACCGATCGGCGCAGATCCGGTAGTCGTCCTCCGACGCGGGCCGTCCCGCGAACGTGCAGGTCTCCACCGCGCCGACCAGCCCCGCCAGCGCTTCGCGGGCGCGCCCGGGGTAGGACGCGCGCTCGAGGACCTCGCGGCTGGTCCATCCGGGCGCGACGCCGGCGCCCGGGCCGCGCAGGAGCTGCTCGAAGGTCTTCAGGAGCAGGACGTGGATCGCCTCGGCGAATCGCCCCTCGCGGGCGAGCGCTTGGGCATCCCGGAGCGGAGCGTCGGAGAGCACGGCAGGAGGCTCCGCACCGGGTTCCTCGACATCGGTGTCGCCGCGCGCGCCGGGAACGAGTCGCTGCGCCAGGTACACCACAACCAGGATTGCGCCGACGACTGCTCCGGCCCACACCAGGAGGCGCAGGACCTCGGCCAGCGGGCCCAGGTCGAGCAGCAGTCGCGCGCCGATCAGCTGCTCGGGATGAGACGCCGCGGAGTCCGCCGCGGATGCCCCGCCGGGCAGCTCGGTCTGGTACTCGCCGGCGCTGTAGACCTTTTCCAAGGCGCGCGCCACGTCCGGTGCGGGCGCGGCGGCGAGCGACGCGAGCAGGAGCGCGAGCACGCCTGCCATTCTCGCCGATTCCGCCGTGCGCCAGAAGCGGCGGACGGCGCCTGCCGGATCGCCTCAGGCCCCCGCCTCGATCTCGGTCTCCGAAGCCCGCTGGTACGGGTCGCGCGGGTACGTCCGGAACACATGGTCCCACAGCGGAGAGGTGATGCCGTAGCGCACGCCCGGCGTCTGGAAATGGTGCACGAGATGGTACTTGCGCAACCAGCGTCCGGCGGCGGTGCGCGGCACCGCGTGGTGCAGGTAGTAGTGCGTCAGGTCGTACCAGACGTATCCCGCCACCAGGCCGGCGAAGAACGGGTAATGGAGGTGGACTCCCAGCGCCGCCTTCACCGGGAACCAGAGGAGCAGTGCGATGATCGCCGTCACCGTGGGCGGCATCACCAGCCGGTCCGGGTCGTACGGATAGTCGTGGTGGATGCCGTGGATGAGCCAGGAGGCATCGCGCTGCCACTCGACCCGATCGTCCGGCTTCCAGTGGAAGACCCAGCGGTGGAGGATGTACTCGAGGAACGTCCAACCGAAGATGCCCAGGGCGAACATCCCGAAGAGCGCCCCGCGCGAGAGCTGCGCGTCGCGGGCGCCGTGAGCGAGCAGCCAGGCGGTGTACGGACCCCAGATCAGCACCACGTGCCAGGGGCGTACGCGGGAGAAATACTTCTCGACCCAGTCGACCCTGAACATCCGCGGGCTTCCGCGGCGCGGACGATCGAGATTGGGGCGCTGAACGAGGTAGAACATGCGGCAGGTGGCTTAGCGGATCAGGCCAGTGCGCGCAAGGGAGACAGGGATGGCAGGCGGACCTCCAGCGGCGGTGCGGCCAGCCGCGACGGTGGTGCTGCACCGGCCGGGCCCGGACGGGCTCGAGGTGTTCTGGGTCCGGCGCGGCGAGCAGCTCCGCTTCGCGGGCGGTTTCTACGCCTTCCCCGGCGGGCGGGTGGACGTGGCCGACGCCGCGCTGCCGCTCGCACACGCCGAGCGCCTGCCCGCCGCCGAGGCGGCTTGCATCGCGGCCGCCGCGCGGGAGCTGTTCGAGGAGACCGGCGTCCTGGTCGCTCCCGGCGCGGCCCGCGTCCCGGCCGCGGCCAGGCGCGCGGCGCGCGAAGCGCTGCTCCGCCGGGACCTGCCGGGCGCCAAGGAGAGCTCGTTCGCCGACTTTCTCGCGGCGCACGGCCTCACCGTGGACGCTCGCCTGTTCACGCCCGCGGGACGCTGGGTCACGCCGCCGGAGCTGCCGGTGCGATTCGACGCCCGCTTCTATCTCGCCGAGTTGCCCGCCGGAGAGACGGCGGAAGTGTGGCTCGGCGAGCTGGTCGACGGAAGCTGGGTGCGGCCGGAGGCGGCGCTGCGCCGCTGGGAGGACGGCAGCGCGCTATTGCACCCGCCGGCCTGGCACACGCTGCGGTCGCTCGCGCTCGGCCTGCCGGCAGCGCTGCCGCTGCTCGAGGACCCCTCGCGCGCTCCGTGGAAGCTCCCGGTGCGCCACTGGGTGGTGGAGCGCATCGAGTTCCAGCGCGGCGTGCTGGTGGTGCCGCTGCGCACGCCCACGCTGCCGCCGGCCACGCACACCAACTGCCTGCTGCTCGGCGACGAGGAGCTGTGGGTGGTCGATCCCGGGTCGCCCTGGCCCGAGGAGCAGGCGACCCTGGAGAAGACGCTGGCGCTGCTCGACCAGGAGGGGCGCCGCGCGGTGGGCATCCTGCTCACGCACCACCACCAGGACCACGTGGGCGGGGCGGCGGAGCTTTCCCGCCAGCGGTCCTTGCCCATCGCCGCCACCGCGCAGACGGCGGAGCTGCTCGACTTCCCGATCGACCGGGTGCTGAAGGAAGGGGATTCGCTGCCGGTGGGTCCGCGCGGCTGGAAGTGCCTGCACCTGCCCGGGCACACCCGCGGCCATCTGTGCTTGATCGAGGAAGGGAGCGGCGCGGTAGTGGCCGGGGATCTGGTGGCGGGCGTGGGCACCGTGATCGTCGACCCGCCCGAAGGCGACATGCTGGACTACCTGGCTTCGCTCCGCCGCCTCCTGGAGCTGGGCCCGGGCGTGATCTACCCGGCGCACGGACCCGTGGTGCCCGGCGGAGCGGACAAGCTGCGCGGCTACCTCGCGCATCGCTTGGAGAGGGAGGAACGGGTCCTCGGGGCGCTTCGCGAGCTGGGTCCCGCAACTCCGGAACAACTGGTGCCACCCAGCTATCCCGACGTGCAGCCCGAGGTGTATCCGCTGGCGCAGCGCAGCCTGCTCGCGCACCTGGGGAAGCTGCTCAAGGAAGGCCGCGCCCGGGTGGACGAGCGCGGCCGGTATTCGGCTGCCTAGACCTGCTACCTGTTGCCGGTCAGTCCCGCCGAGTAGCCTCGCGGCTTCTCCCCGGGCCGGAACGCGATGCCGACGGTGACGATGTTGGCGCGGGTGTCGTACGTCCCTGGGAAGACTTCGGCGCCAACGGTGGTGATCTCGTCGTAGAACGCGTGGAAGTAGGTCGCGTTGACCGTCAGGCCGGGCGTGAACTCGTACCCGAGACCGAGCGCGACCGCCCAGACGTTCGCGTCGGGGATGCTCGCATTCAGCGCTTCGGGCCGGGTGGGCGCGATGTCCCGCAGGAAGCCGGCGCGCATCGTCATCTTGGGGACCAGATCCTCGAGCTCGGCGCCGAAGCGGAAGGTGTACCCGTTCTTGTAGTCGCGGTTCACCAGCACGGTGGTGCCCAGGTCGCCGATGAAGAGGTCGCGCTTGTAGACGATGAAGCGATCCAACGTCCACGCGCCGGTGACGAGCAGGTTGGGCAGGACGCGGTACGCGAGCGCCACGTTGAGGAGGTTGGGAACGGAGAGGTCGTGCCCGACGTTCTGGTCGAGGGTGCTCGGTGCCAAGGCCGCGGGCGCGTTGTCGAAGTGCGCGTGGCCCGTCAGCGTCTGGTCGCCCTTGTGCTTGTAGTCGATGCCGATGGTCAGCGGGACGTCGACGAGGGGAGTGATCTCCGTGGACACGTCGAACGACACCTTGCCGCCGGCGGCCCCCACCGCGACGCCGCCTTCCTGGCTGACGAAGTTCAGCCCCTGCGCCAGCTCCTCGGTGGTGCGGTAGTAGATCAAGCCGCCGCCCACCTTGATCTGCGGCAGCGGCTGGAAGCCGCCGGTGAAGTACATTCCGTACGTGCGGCGGTCCACGGTGATGACGGCGAAGCGGCCCGGCCAGTCGCCCTTCCAGTAGACGTTCCCGCCGAAGGGGATGTTGAACCCGGCGCCGACGCCCCAACCCATCCCGTCGACCTTGCCGCCATAGCTCGCGAACGCCGACGGGGGCCACGCGGGCTTCAAGTTCGACTCTGACGAGGCGGTGCCGCCGGGTTGGTTCCAGGTGCTGCGGAAGTCGATCATCGTCGCGTCCAGGACGACGGAGAGACCCTCGATGCCCGCCAGCGCGGCGGGGTTCACGTACACGGCGGTCGCGTCTTTCTGGGCGGCGCCGAGCGAGCCGGCCATCGAGAGATCGCGCGCGTTGACGTTGGGGACGGCGTATCCGCCCGCGAACGCCGCGGCCGGGAGCAGGAGAGCAGCGATGACGAGGAGCTTGCGCATGGTCGTCTCCATCACTGGGCCTCGGTGTCGGGCGGGAGGGTGGAGGGATCGGCAAGAAAGCCGGCGGCGTCGGTCCGCGCCAGGCTGGAGAGCGTGACGTGGTTGCCGGCGAAGAGCGCTGAGGCGCCATGGTCGAGCAGGAAGCCGTGCGACACCGCCCCGGTGTCGAACGGAGAGGGGTAGCCCGGGAAGCAGAACCCGCTGAGTGCCTGCGGTATCGTGGTCGACTTGAAGATCTGGAACTTGCTCGAGGTCCCTTGCACCAGCCCGGCGGTGTTGAAGAGCAGCAGGTTGAACGGGTTCGGCACTACGGCGTCGCACACGGCCATCTGCCCCAGCACCTTCTTGGGGTCTTGCGTGCCTGTGCCCAGGAGATTCGGCAAGGTGGGATGATCGACCCCTCCGATCAGGTGCCCCGCAAAGTTGATCGGTTCCGCCGGGTCGAGCACCCACTTCGCGACCTGCAGGAACTGCAAGTACGCAGCAGTCCCAGGAGTGATCGGCGGAGTCTGGCTGGCGAGGATCGCGTTGAGGCCTGGCGCGAACGCGGGCGAGGTGGACGCGATGTCCACGAACGCGCCGCCGGGCACGTTCAGCACCGCCTTGCTGATCCGTGGATTGACGGCGACGTTGATGGTGCCGAGGATGCCGCCCAGCGATTGGCCCTCCCAGAACACCCTCGAGGGATCGACGACGATTCCCTTGGCCAGAAGCTCATTGGCCACGTTCGAGGCAGGTATCGCCGGCAGCGCGGGAGAAGGAGGCGGGCGCGCCATCGCGAGGATGAGGTTGCTGACGTCGATGATGTCCTGCCGGAACGTGTCGCGGCTGCGGAACAAGTTGGCGCTGACGACGTAGTTCCCAGACGCCACGCTGACGCCGTCCGTCGCTGCCATGGCGCAGGGGCCGAAAACGCAGAACGTCGGCTTTTTTTGCAGCGTGCCTGCGCTCCCATCGGATTGCTTGCATTGCCCTGGCGGAAATGGATCGCCCTGCGTTGCGGCTCCGCTGATCGGCTGGCACGTGCCGGTAGCGCATTGCGGCTGAGGTAGATTCGGGTCATTCGAGCAGAAGGCCCGGTCGCCATGCTTCGGAGCATCGATCGCCGCGACGACGAATCCCTTTGCAGCGAGATCGTCTGCTCCGAGAAGCATCTGCGCGCGGCCGCCGTTCAGGCCGTGGTGGAACACGACGAGCGGGGCGCACTTGAGTGCCGGCGGAGCTGGCGCCGGGCAACCGGTCGTCACCTTCGCCGCGTTCGGCACCACGATGAGCACCGGGATCACGTCGATGGGCGGGTTGGCGCCTGGAACGAGCAGGTTGGGATCAAATGCTCCGGTGGCAGTGCTGAGCAGGTGCGGCGTGGGAAGGCTGGCCTCGATCACCTCGGCCATGTTGGCTGTCGCGCCTCCGGGAGTGACTATCGCCGTCTCGACTCCGTACTTCGTGAACGCGGCGGACGGTGTGAGGGTGTTGCACCCTCCTGTAGACCCCGCCGCGCAGGCCGTGCCGACGAAGGTGACATTCGGGTTCGTGGCCGGAACATAGGGGGCCGCGGCGAGCTGCAGCGCCGGCGAGGTGATTGACTGCGTCCGGAAAGTGTAAGCCGCCGCGATCTCGGACTTGGTGAAGGGCGTGCCGCCCAGCTTGGTCAAGAGATTGGCGATCTGCGCGCGCATCCGCTCCAGCGCCTTGGCCTGCGGATCGGAGATTCCCGCGAGCTGGGACTTGCCGCCCGCCCAGAGCGGATTGTTGAAGAGCAGGATGCTTCCCACGGTGGGGCGGCCCAGGCCCCTCCCGTCGATGCCCGTGATCCGGTTCGTCACGATGAACGCGTACTCGGTGGCTTCCTTGAGGGGCTTGCTCAGGTTGACGATCTGCGTCGTGACCATCGGCGAGGTGACGGTGTCGACCTTCGTGGCGGCGGCGGGTTGAATGCCGATCAGGGTGGAAGCCCAGACGCCCGCCTGGACCTGCTGCCGCAGGACCTGGAACGGCGGATTGTCGGGCAAGAGATCGTCATAGGTGGACCGGTTGACGAGCACCGGGTTGTTCTGATCGGTGAGGTCGTACAGGAACACGCTGTTCGCGAACTGCGACGCGGGAGCCGGATCCGGCCCGAGCGCGACGATCACCGGCGCGCTCACCGGCACCAGCAGCATCGCGGTGGTGCTGAACCCGTCCAAGGTGGCCAGCCCGCTGGCGAGCGGACCGAAGGTCAAGGGAAGGTTCTGCACCTTCGCGTTGGGCGCGGGAGCGAGCGGATTGTCAGGCAGCGTATTACCGTCGAGCAGCGCGTTGAACGGCAGCGGAGCCGTGCCCGAGCCCGAGTCGATGACCACCCGCGCCGCAGGCGCGCCGTTCGGGATCGGCGCGATCGGAAACGTGGTGATCGCCGCGATATCCGTCTTGGGGAAAGCCGCCGCGGCGACGTCGAACGGCGCCGGGGCATGCGTCACCGGGTTCGGCAGCGAGTAGAAGCCCTGCAGCTGCATGAGCGCCAGGGCGTTCTGCTGCCTCTCGGCGGCCGAATTGCCGGGAATGAGTCCCTGGTTTGCGGGATCGAGCAGGTTCTTCCCCTGCTCGATGATGAACATCGCCGGCTGCGGGTAGATCGGTTGGCCGCCGTTTACGGTGATGCCGGTCGGGCCCCCGCGCAGGACGGCGACATACTCGAAGCCAGGGTCCCACGTCCGCGTGCTCACCGTGCCCTGGCCGAGCGGGACCTGGCGCGGCTTGCGCCGGATGTTCAGGGTTGCGTGGTCGGCGCTCGCTACGAAATCGTTCGCGGTCGGCGCAGCGATGTCGGTCACGAATACGGGGGGCGAACCGGACTTCAGCACGGCGACATTGCAGTTCTGATTGCTCCCCGTGCAGACGTGGAAGCTGCTCAAGTCCAGGGTCGGCGGGCTGCGGACTTGCGTCCCCGTCGAATCGACCGTGATCGTCACCAGGTCGATGCTGACCGGGACCTCCTGATCGTTGGGGAAGCCGCCCTTCGACACGAACATCTGCAACAGCTCTCCCTGCGCACCCGGGAGCGACCCGGCCTGGGCCAGCGCGAGCTCGTTGGGCAGCGGGATCTGCGGCGGAGTGGCGGTAGGATCGAAGACCGCGTAGTTCGTCTGCTGCGGGTTGCGGCCGGCGTCGTAACTGACTCCGGGCTCGCAGGCGCAGATCGCGGCGGTGGCGAGCGCAGCGGGGGCGACACGTCGAAGCAGCATCGACTGCCTCCTCAGCGAGGTGATGGCATCGCGGGATGAAACGAGCGGGGATTTCGTCTAGCTTCGGCGCTCGTGTCAAGGCGGTGACGTCCTCCAATTGACGGAGGCGGCCGAGGAGAGCGCGGCTCCGCCGCGCCGGAGGTCGCGTGACGAAAACGCTCAAGTCCGCGGATCCCGCGTTGTTCTTCCGCGGGACCTCCGACGATCCCCGCCTGGGAGAGCGCATCGAGCGAACCCCGGACGTCCGACGGGGGCCGGGCGACGTACGAGTCGCCGCCTTCCTCGGCTACGCCGACGACCGCGCGGTGGTGAACGGACGCGGCAGGGCCGGCGCCGCCGAGGGTCCTGCCGAGCTGCGCCGCTTCCTCTCGCGGCTCACTCCCGGCGACCGCGGGCAGTTGGACGGCCTGGTCCTGCGCGACCTGGGCGACGCGACGGCCGAGCTGGGAGGCATCGAGGAGGTCCACGCGGCGCTCGAAGAGGCGGCGCTCGCCGCCCTTCTGGAAGGCGCGTGCGTGGTGCTGCTGGGCGGCGGCCACGACGGCGCGTACGCCAGCCACTCCGCGCTCCTGCGCGCCGTCTCCGGCCCGGTGGCCGCGATCAACGTCGACGCGCACCTCGACGTCCGGCCGCTCCGGGACGGGCTGATCACCAGCGGCACGCCGTTCCGCCGGCTCGCCGAGCGCTGGGGACAGCGGTACGCCCTCACCGAGATCGGCGTGCAGCCGCAACACAACGCCCGGGCCCACCGCGAGTGGGCGGCGGCGCGGTCGTTCGCGGTGCTCTCGCTCGACGAAGTGCGCGGACGCGTCGCCGATTCGTTCGCGGAAGCGCTGCGGATGCCGGGCGATGCGTTGGCGGTGAGCCTGGATCTCGACGCGGTCGAGGCGTCCACTGCTCCGGGCGTGTCGGCACCCTGCCCCGACGGCATCACCGCCGCGGACCTGTACGCCTGCGCGCGCCTTGCGGGCCAGGATCCCCGAGTACGGGTCCTCGACGTGATGGAGCTGGCCCCGCCGCTGGACGTGGGCGGGCGCACGACCCGCCTGGGCGCCACCGCGATCTGGCACTTCCTCGCCGGGCTCGCCGCCCGGTAGGAGGCGGTCTCCGTTTCCGGAGACCGCCTCGGGTCACGCTCCGCGTGTGTAGCCGCAAACTCGCGCCTTCCGGCGCGAGAGCGGCTAGAACAGCTCGAGCTGGCGGTGGTGGTCTTTGATCGACGCCGCCCGCACGCCGCGCTCGCGCAATGCGCGCGCGAGGTCCTCCGCGTACCCGTGGACGATGAGCACGCGCGAGGCACCTGAGTGTACGGCGTAGTCCACGAGGTCGGGGAAGCCGGCGTGATCCGAGATGGGGAGCGCGCAGTCCACGCCGATCTGCGCCGCGTATCCCGGCTCGACCGCGCGGCCGGACAGCAGGCAGGTGCGGTGCGGACCGATCTCGGGCAAGTACCGCCGGCTCCGCGGGTGCGCCGGCAGCACCACCACCTGGCCGGGCTGGACCGCGCCCAGGGGGAGGACCTTCGGCAGCTCGACTCCCTGCGAGCGGTAGACCTCCGCGAATCGCAGCGGCGCCGGGTGCAGCCGCATCTCGTGCGCGGCCAGGTTCAGCACCGCCTCTTGCGCGCCTCCGATGGGCGCGGCCAGGATCACCGGAGTCCGCCGCTCCGCGAGCGCGCCGGCGACGAAGCGCGACAGCTCCTCGAGCACCTCGGCGCGCGGCGGGAACGAGTAGCGCGGATGCCCGTAGGTCGCGCGCAGGAGCAGCGTGTCGCAGGGAACGTGCTCGGGCTTTCCGGCGGTCGCCGGGGCCCGCTCGCCGGCGCCGCCCAGATCGCCGGCATAGAGGATCGAGCGGCCGGCGAGCTCGCAGTGCAACTGCGCGCTGCCCAGCACGTGCCCCGCCGGGTACAGAGTCAGCGTCATGGAGCCGAGAGCGAAGGGTTTCCGCCAGGCGGCGGGCAGCGGCGCCGCCCGCCGCAGAGCGCGCGGCTGCGCCGCCTCCAGCAAGGCGACCGTCGCCGCGGTGGCGATGGTCCTCTCGGGGAGCGTCGCCCGCGCGCCGCGCGCATGCGCCAGGAAACCGAGCTGGGGTCGCCCGACCGGCTCGAGATAAAGCTGCGTCGCGCGCAGCCGCAGTCCGTGAGCGGTGCGTTCGACCTGCAGGTCGGGCGCGGGGTCCTCCAGCGCGACGGCCATTCGCAAACGGCTGTGTAACAGTCGTCTCCTCCAGAGCGCACCCTAGAATTTCAGCTAGTTATTTCAGGATGTTACGCTGACGTGCCCCGCGGGCGCGCGAGCAGCGCGGCGCCCGTCTCCCCCACCAGGACGCCGAGCACGATCAGCGCTCCGCCCCACAGCTCCAGCCGGCTGAGCCGCTCGCCGATCAGGACCGCGGCCCAGCCCGCCGCGAAGACGGGCTCCAGCGCCGACAGCAGCGCCATCCGGACCGGCGGGAGCTTCTGCTGCGCCCAGGTCTGCACCCCGAACGCGAGCAGGGTGGCGAACACCGCCAGGTAGGCGACCGCCGCGAATGCCCGCGGATCGGAGGTGAAGTGCTGGCGCTCGACGAACGGGCCAGCCACCGCCGCCATCGCGCCGGTTCCCGCCAGCTGCACCAGGAGCAGCGGCAGGACCGGGTGCCGTCCGGCCACCCGGCCCAGCGCGATGATGTGGCCGGCGAACACCACGGCGCACCCGACCGTGAGCAGGTCTCCAGTGAGCTGCGCCTGGCCCGCCTGGCCGCCTCTGGAGAGGAGCGCCATTCCGGTGAAGGCCAGCGCAATCCCCGCGGCGGCGGGGACAGGTGGCCGCTTGCGAAAGAGGATCAGCTCGAGCACGGGGACGAACACCACCACGAGGCCGGTGAGGAACCCGCTGCGCGACGCGGTGGTGCGGTGCTGCCCCTCGATCTGGAGCAGGAAGCCGGCGCCGAGAAGCGCGGCGCAGATCAGGCCGTCGCGCCAGAGCGCCCGGGTGAAGCGCCGTTCGCCCCGCAGCGCCAGCCAGCAGAGGAGCAACACCGAGGCGAGCGTCATGCGCACCGCGACGAGCAGCATCGGCGAGACTGGCCCGTCGCTCCCACCGACCAGCGTGCGCACCACGGCGAACGTGCTGCCCCAGATCGCCATGATGCCGGCGAGCGCCAGGTCGGCCACGGCTATCCCACGAACCAGAAGCCGAGGGCGAGCACCGCGTAGACGGCCAGGAGGAACGCGCCCTCCAGCCAGTGCGTCTCGCCGTCCAGCCCGATCAGCGCGGTGGAGAGGACGGCCACGCCGACGGCCACGGTTTCCATCGGGCGGAAAGCGAGGTCCATCGGGGCGCCCAGCAGGACCCCGACGAACACCAGGACGGGCGCGACGAAGAGCGCGATCTGCTTGGAAGACTCCCAGGCGATGCCCAGCGCGACGTCCATGTCTCCCCGCTTCCCGAACAGCACCGCGGTGGAGTGCTCGGCCGCGTTCCCCACCACGGCGACGATCACCACGCCCACGAACGCCTCCGGCAGGTGCACGGCCTGGAGCGTGCCCTCCAGGGCGCCGACCAGGAGCTCGCTGGCGACCGCCGTGGCGCCGGCCGACAGCATCAGCGCACCCGCAGGGATCCAGACCGGCCTGTGTTCGCGCACCGGCTGCGCCCGCCCGGCGGCGGCGGCTTCCGCGGGCGTGGCCCGCAGCGGGGGGCGCGCGTCGTCGGGCGACTCGAGCAGCGACGCATGCGTGCGGAGCTGGAAGAAGAGCGACAGCGCGTACATCGCGATCAGGACGGCGGAGATCTCCTCGGAAAGCAGGTGAGCGCGATGCGGCACCTGCCCGGCCGTCGCCAGCATCGTGGGCACGCCCAGCGCGACCACGGCGAGGAACAAGGTCGAGACGTGGGCGCCCGCCGAGGTGCGGTTGAACCGGAGGGTGGGGAAGCGGGCCCCGCCGGCGACGATGGCCGCTCCGCCCACCAGGAGGAGGTTCGCCACGATGCTTCCGGTGAGGCTCCCTTTGACCAGGTCCACGTGCCCCCGCGCCAGGGCCGAGATGCCCAGGATCAGCTCGGCCGCGTTCCCGAAGGTCACGTTGAGGAGGCTACCGGCGGTAGGCCCGACCCGCTCCGCCAGCTCCTCCGTCGCGTCGCCGATGCTCTTCGCCAGCGGCATGAGCGAGATCGCCGAGAGCGCGAACACGGCGGTCGGATGGCCCGGCCAGAGGAAGTGGGCCGCGATCGCCAGCGGCAGGAGCAGGAGCAATGCGCGCCAGAGCCACTTCGTCATTCCGAGGCGCCGTCTCCAGGCAAGAGCAGCCCGCCCTGGAGCATCTCGCGGACGAAGTCGGCCGCATCCTGCTCGGCGGTGGCGAGGTCCACCTCGAATTCTTCGACCACCCGGGCGGCGATCTCCCGGACCGTGCGGCGGCCGTCGCACAGCTCCCAGATCCGGCTGGCCACCTCGTTCAGCTCGTGCGAGGCGCCCATTTCGCCGGGAAGGACCAGGGTGGCCTGCCCGCCGAGCTCGCGCCAGTCCACGGCGGGATGGCGCAGCGGGCGCAGGTGCAGCACCTCGTCCACGGCGGGCACCCTACCCCAGCTCACGGAGGAACACGATGCGGCCTTCCCGCTCCTCGCGGCGCACGCGGCGCAAGTCCTCCAGCACCTCCAGGTTGCCCATCACTTCCGAGAGCGTGAGGTAGAGCTGGGAGGGCTTCGCGCGGGGAAACACGCGCGGCGAAAGCTGCGCCGGAGTCTGGGGCCCGTCCGCGAGCAGGTCCAGGATGCGCGCCTGGCGCTTCTCGTAGAAAGCGAGGAGCCGGTCGATCACCTCGACGTGGCCGGCGAAGGGCTCCCCGTGGCCGGGCGCGATCAGCCGGGCCGGCAGCCCGCGCGCGCGACGCGCCGAACGCACGTACTCGACCAGGGCGCGGTGCGTCGGTTCCGCCCGCCCCTCCAGATCGAGCAGCGGGTTGGGGCTGACGCGCTCGAGCAGGTGGTCGTCGGAGAACAGCACGCCCTGGTCCTTCGCCCAGAGGCAGAAGAGGCCAGGCGTGTGGCCGGGCAGGTGCAGCGCCTCGGCCGAGAACCGGCCGAAGCGCAGGCGCGCGCCCTCCTCGATCGCCTCGACGTGCTCGACCGGACGGGCCATGCGGCCCAGGTCCTGCCAGTGCAGGCGGACGTGGCCGAGGAGCTCGTGCGGCGCGCCCAGCCGGTCGAGGTAGGCCCGGTACAGCTCCAGACGCTGCGCGCTCCGATCGCGGCCGGTCAGCTTGTCGTGGTCGCGCGGGTGAGCGTACACGGGCGCCCCCGATTCCTCCTGCGCCGCTCGGGCGTAGCCGTAGTGATCGATGTGACCGTGCGACACGAAGATGCGGCGCACTTCGTTCAGGCTGCGCCCTAGCGCACGGAAGCCGGCCAGGAGGGCGTCCCGTCCCTCCCGGGTTCCGATCCCGGCGTCGAAGAGCGCGAGCCCTCCGCCGTCCTCCTCGATCACGTAGACGTTGGCCGGCCCGCCCGCCTCCGGGAAGGGAACGGGCACCGGAACGCGATGCACCCCGAGCGCGGCGAGGCTGTTCACTGCAGCTTCTTGACGGCCTCGGCCATCTCGGGCAGCGCCTTGAAGAGGTCCGCGACCAGCCCGTAATCGGCCACCTGGAAGATGGGCGCCTCCGCGTCCTTGTTGATGGCCACGATGGTCTTCGAGCCCTTCATGCCCGCCAGGTGCTGGATGGCGCCGGAGATGCCCGCCGCGATGTACAGCTCGGGCGCGACCACCTTGCCGGTCTGCCCGACCTGCAGATCGTTGGGCTGCCATCCGGCGTCCACCACGGCCCGCGAGGCGCCCACCGCGGCGCCCAGCACGTCGGCGAGCTGCTCGATGGGCTTGAAGTCGCCCTTGGTGCCGCGCCCGCCGGAGACCACCACCCGCGCCTCGGTCAGCTCGGGCCGCGCGCTCTTCACCTCGTTGTACTCGACGAACCTGGTCTTCGGCTGCGGCGCTGCCACCTGCGCGGGCGTCACCGTTCCTTTGCCCTGCGCCTTCTGCGGCGGCGCGAACTCGGTGGCCCGCACCGTGATCACCTTGACGGGCGTCACCACCTCCACCGTGGCGACGGCATTTCCCGCCCACATGGCGCGCTTGAACTGGTTGGGGCCGGCGATCGCCAGCACGTCGGAGGCGAGGCCCGCGCCGAGCTTCGCCGCCACCCGCGGCGCGACGTCCTTCCCGTAGGCGGTGGCGGCGGCCACGACTACGTTCGCACCCGTCTTCTTCGCCACCTCCGCGGCCGCGGCCGAATGCGTCTCGGCCAGCGCGTGCTCGAACGCGGTCCCCTCGACCACGTGCACCGCAATCCCATAGGCTGACAGCTCCTCGGCCGCCTTCCCCGCGCCCGCGCCGACGACGAGACCCGCGATCTGCCCACCGGCTTTCTGCGCGACTTGCTGCGCCGCGGCCAGAGCGGACAGCGTGGCCTTCTTCAGATGTCCGCCGGCCTGCTCCCCTACCACCAGGATCGTCGCCATTTCAGATCACCTTCGCTTCCGAGTGCAGCTTCTGCACCAGGGTCTCGACGTCGGGCACCTTCACGCCGGCCGCGCGCTGCGGCGGCGGCTCCACCTTGATCACCTTCACCTTCGGCGCAACGTCGACGCCGAGCTGCTGGGGAGTCGTCTCCGCGATCGGCTTCTTCTTCGCCTTCATGATGTTGGGCAGCGACGCGTAGCGCGGCACGTTGAGCCGCAGATCCACGGTCACGATCGCCGGGAGCTGCACCTCGAGCACCTCCAGCCCGCCGTCTACCTCGCGCGCCACTTGCGCGCTCTTTTTGTCAGGACCGAGCTTGATCCCCGGCTTCTTCGCCTTTTCCTCGGCGGACTCGAGCGACTCCTTCTTGGAGGCGAAGGTCGCCTGGCCCCAGCCGAGGTACTCGGCGAGCAGCTGGCCGGCGACGTTGTCGTCCACGTCCACCGCCTGCTTCCCCATCAGCACCAGGTCGGGCTTCTCCTGGTCGATCACCGCCTTGAGCACCCGCGCCACGCCGTCGGAGTCGACGAAGGCGTCGTGCTTGACCAGGATGCCGCGGTCGGCGCCCATCGCCAGGCCGCTGCGGATCTCCGCGGAGGCGGCCGCCGGACCGACGCTCACCACCACGACTTCCGACGGCATGTTCGCGTCCCGGAGCCGGAGGGCCTCCTCGACGGCGATTTCATCGAAGGGATTCGCCCTGTAGTTCACGCCGTCGGTGACGATCCAGCTGTTGTCCGGCTTGACCTTGATCTTGGACTCGTAGTCCTCGACCCGCTTGATGGTGACCAGGATCTTCACTCTCTACCTCCGGTGTCATGTGGGACGAGACCGCGGACCAGCCACTCCGCGACCTCGTTCCCCGTCTTCTTCAGCGACGCGCGGCGCCCCGAGAGGAGCCAGCCCAGCGCCAGCTCGTCGAGGGCGCCGAAGATGGCCCGTTTGGCCGTGCCGGGCGAGACCTGCGCGGTGAGCTCGCCCTTTTCCTGTCCTTCCCTGACCACTTGCGCGATCAGGTCGAGGTAGGCCGCGCCGAGCTTCTGCCGGTCGGCCGACTTGAGGAACTGCGCGCTCTGCCGCAGCTCGACCACCAGCACGGAAGCGAGATCGGGGTTCTTCTCCACCAGGGAGAAATGCAGCTGGATGAAGCGCTTGAGCCGCGAAGGCGCGTCGCGCTCCTCCGCCAGCGCGGCCTTCGCCTCCGCCAGAAGCTGCGTCATCTTCTCGTCGAAGAGCCGCAGGAGCAGGTCGTCCTTGCTCTTGAAGTAGAGGTAGATGGTGCCGTCGGCGACGCCCGCCGCGCGCGCGATCTCCGCCACGGTGGAGCTGAAATACCCCCGCTCGGCGAACACCTTCACCGCCGCGTCGAGGATCCGCGCGCGCTTGTCGTTCCGCTGCTCTCGCGCCTGCACCGTGGCCGTCCCGCGCTCCCTCGGGTCATTCCCCGCAGCCGGGACGCCCCGGCTGAATGAGGGCTCATTCAGATAGGGCCTGGGGCGCGCCGCGTCAAGCTGTGTCCGAGAGGTGACGAACCCGCACCGGCGTGGTAAGGCACGCGTCCCCGATGGCATCCAACCCCCGCAGGCGGCTTGCCGAGGTGCAAAAGCGCAAGGCGGCTGCTGCCACGGATCCCGCCGATTACGCCCGCGGCGTGGTGCGGGCGGAGGCTGCGGCCATCGAGCAGCTCTGCGACCGCATCGACGGCGATTTCTCCGAAGCAGTGGAGCGGATCCTGGCCTGCTCGGGTCGCGTAGTGGTCACCGGGATGGGCAAGCCGGGGTTCATCGCGCAGAAGATCAGCGCCACCTTCGCCTCCACGGGGACGCCGTCGCTGTTCTTGCATCCGGCCGAGGCGCTGCACGGGGACCTGGGCCGGCTGGTGCCGGGCGACCTGGTGCTGGCCCTCTCGAACAGTGGAGAAACTGAAGAGATTTTGCGGCTCTTGCCGGCGCTCAAGCGGATGGGCGCCCCCATCATCGCGGTGACCGGCGGCCAGAAGAGCTCCCTGGCGGCCGCCTCGGACGTGGTCCTGGAGATCGGTCCCGTTCCCGAGGCGTGCCCGCTGGGTCTCGCGCCGACGACCAGCACGGTCGCGCTGCTCGCGCTGGGCGATGCGCTGGCGATGACCGTCCTGCACCGGCGCGGCTTCTCGCCCGAGCAGTTCGCCGAGCTGCATCCGGCGGGTGCCCTGGGGAGACGGCTGCTGCGCGTCCGCGAGGTGATGCGCACGGGGGCGGCGAACCCGACGATCCACAAGGGCAGGAGCCTTCGGGAGACCGCCGCGGTGATGAGCACCGTGGGACGGCCCGGCGCGGCGAGCGTGGTCGACGACGACGGGAGGCTGGTCGGCATCTTCACCGACGGCGACCTGCGCCGCCTGGTCCAGCAGGACGACGTGGACTTCACCCGGTCCGTGTCCGCCGTGATGGGCCGCAACCCCCGCACCGTGGGCCCGGACGACCTGGCCGTGACTGCCGCCGAGATCCTCCGCGAGGGCCAGATCGACCAGCTCCCCGTGGTCGACCCGGAAGGCCGCCCCGTCGGCCTCCTCGACGTCCAGGACCTCCTCTCCGCCCGCCTCCTGGGCTAGAAGCCGCGATGGCAGGCGCGGAGCGGATCAGCTTCTTCCCAGGAGGGGCGGGGAAGCTGCGCCTGTCGGACGGAGGCGAGGGCGGCATCCCGGTAGTTCTGGTGCACGGGCTGGCGTCGGAGCTCGAGACGTGGCGGCCGGTGCTCGATCGGCTGCGCGCTTTCCGACGCGTAGTGGCCTACGACCAGCGGGGGCACGGACAGAGCGACGCAGCCGATGAGTACACCATCGCTGCGCTGGCCGGCGACCTCGATCTCGTCGCAAAGCAGCTCGGGCTTTCGCGCTTCTGGCTGGCCGGGCACAGCTTCTCGGGCACCGTGGTCAGCGCGTACGCAGCAGAGCATCCCGAGAAGCTCGCCGGAGCCGTCTACGTCGACGCGGTCGGCGACGTGAGCCGGTCCGCGTCCGAGATGAAGCAGTACTACCGCGAGCACGACGCCGGGATGACGCCCGAGCGCCTGCAGGCTTCTTACGGCGAGATGCTGGGTCCCATCGCGCGACCGGCGACGCGCACCGCGGTCCTGGCCTCCGTGGCCCGGATGGATCTCCGGGCATTCGCCCCGCTCCGCCGCGACATGGCGGAGTTCGACGGCCTCGCGGCCGCGCGCAACTACTCCGGGCCGCGCTTCGCCATCGAGGCGGAGGGGGAGGAGAATCCGTTCCGCGCCTCGCGCCTTCCGGGGACGAAGCGGATCGGCATCCCGGGCGTCTCACACTGGTTGATGCTCGACGACCCGCAGGCCACCGCCCGCGCGCTGGAAGAGGTGCTCCGTTGAATCGAGCCGAGACGTTCAAGGCGGTCTGGACCCACCCGATCGGGATCCGCGCCATGCTCTGGGCCAAGCTTCCGCTGGCGGCCTTCGCCGGTTTGCGGGTGCGCAAGCTGGACGAGGGCGGCGCGCAGGTGTCGCTGCCCGCCGGCTGGAAGACGCAGAACCCGTTCCGCTCGACGTACTTCGCCGCGCAAGCGATGGCCGCGGAGATGTCGACCGGCGCGCCCGCGCTCTACTTCATCGAGCAA
This sequence comes from Myxococcales bacterium, assembly GCA_035261845.1. Lineage (GTDB taxonomy): Bacteria > Myxococcota > Myxococcia > Myxococcales > 40CM-4-68-19 > VBKO01. The sequence continues at coordinate 28,593 of DATFTN010000219.1, forward strand.
TCCGGAGCGAAGGTCTCTTCGCTGGTCACGGGCCTTACGGCGAAGTTCACCAAGAAGGCCACGCAAGAATCGACGTTCACCTTCGCGGACGGCGCCGGCATGAAGGCCGCCATCGAGAAGGCCGTCCGCTCGGGCGAGCCCGTCGTGTTCAAGGCGCGCTCCGTCGGGACCCAGAAGGATGGCGCTGTCGTGGCGGAGTTCGAGATCGACTGGTCGTTCAAGAGTCGTTGACCCCGAGACCATTGCACCGCAATCGGTTTGGCGGGGCGACTAGCGCAGTTTGGCAAGCTCCTCAGCAATACCGTGGGAACGCGCGAACTTCGGGTCCGTGGCCTGGATCGCGCGCATCCTTTCCGCAGCGCCCGTCTTGTCGCCCCGCGCGGCGAGCAGCTTGCCCATCTCGTAGAGCGCGCGAGGCTGCTTCGGGTCGAGCTGCAGCGCCCGCGACAGGACGCGCTCCGCCATCTGCTCGCGGCCCAGGCCGCGCATCGCGCCGCCCATCGCAGCGGCCGTCCGCGCGTCGTCCGGCCGCATCGGCATCACCCGCACGATGGCGTCGCGGGCCTCCTGGTATTTGCCCTGATCGAGCAGCGCCTCCGCCTGCGCGGTCAGCTCGTCGAGCCCCCTCTCCAACTCGGGCGTGCGCTCGGTGTTCCGGGCCGCCTCGGCCACCGCCTGCAGCTCCTGCGGGCTCACGTCTGGGCGTTCTTCGGGCGTCGCCCCGCGGTGAGCCATCGGCGCATCGGGCGCGCTTCCCGCGATCGGCGGATGGCCGGCCGGCAGCTGGCCGGAGACGTCGGGATGGCCCGGAGGCAAGGGTCCGGCAGCCGCCTGCGCCTTGGGCGAGAAGATCTGGTCCGCGCGCGGGAGGCTCTCCTTGACCAGCGGCGCGCGCGGGCTGTCCGGCGCCACCGCGAGCAGCCTGCGCCAGTACTTCTTCCCCTCCTCGAGCTTCGCCTTGTCTCCCCGGCTCTGCTCCAGGAGGATGGCGCCCATGAAGAACAGCGACTCGGGGTAGTCCGGCGACTCGGCGAGCACCCGGCGGTGCTCGGCCAGCGCGCCGTCGGGATTCCCCACCAGGTAGAGCGCGTCGCCGCGGCGGGCCCGGGCCTCGACGGCCATCTGCAGGGCGGAGTCCAGGCAGCGGCGCTCGTTCTCGGGATCCAGCTTGCGCGCCGCCTGCGCAATCTGCTCCAGCCCGTATCCCTGGCTGCTGCGGCGGCACGAAAGCGGCAAGTCCTTGGCCGGCTTGACGTTCCGTTCGCGCAGCTCCTGCGCGCGCGCCTCGAACGGCGCCGAGATCGCCAGCGCCTGCCTCAGCGAGTCCACCGCGTCCAGGTAGCGCCCGTTCTCGTAGTACAGGTTCCCGAGCGCGGACAGGACCTCGAACGTCTTCGGCTTGTCCTTGAGCTGCCCCTGCAACTGATCGACCGCGGCCAGGAGCGCCTTCGGGTCGCTCGCGTCCACAGTCGCCAGCGGGCCGGGGTCGGCGGCCGGCGGAGGCGGCTCCTTCCGGGAGCAGGCGAGAGCGAGGACGCAGGCGGCCGCCGCGGCGGAGCGATGCATGGCGGTGGTGTAGCCCGGCGAATGGGGCCGTGACCAGCGATTCGTCAGCAGACCGTGGGGAACGGGTCCGGCGGAGGAGGCGGCGGCCCGCCCTCCGAGCCGCCCTCCGGTTCGGGCTCGAACAGCGCCCTGCGCAGCGGCCCGATCAGGCGGACTCCGGCGCGGTCCGCCTCGGGAAGGGCTGCGAGCAGCTCGGCGGCGGTCCGCGCCATCTGCGGGTGGTAGGCCTCGGGCGCGATTTCCGCCAGTGGAACCAGCGCGAAGGCACGCTCGTGCAGGCGGGGATGGGGAACGCGCAGCGCGCCCTCGGACACAATGCGGTCGCCGTAGAGGAGCAGGTCGAGGTCGATCTCGCGCGAGCCCCAGTGCTCCCGACGCACCCGGCCGAGGAGCTCCTCGATCTCGAGCAGCCGGCGGAGCGTCACCCGGGGAGAGAGCAAGGTCCCGATCCGGACCACGGCGTTCAGGTAACGCGGTTGGGGCGGGCCGACCGGCTCCGTCTCGTACACGCGGGAGGTCCCGCGCAAGAGGAAGCCGGGTTCCCGGGCGAGCTCCTCCACGGCGGCGCGCAGCGTCTCCATCCGGTCGCCCAGGTTGGCGCCCAGGCCGATGAAGGCGTCGATCATCATGCGGCCTCCATCAGGAAGCGCTGCAGGCGCGCGTACCCGCGCTCCAGCGCTTCCTCCGAGCAGCTCTCCCCCTTCTGGTGCGCCTGCGCCTGCTCGCCGGGTCCGAAGTTCGCCGCCGGGATCCCCAGGAGCGAAAGCCGGGCGACGTCGGTCCAGGCCTGCTTCGGCTCGACCGCAATGCCGCTCAGCGACCGCAGCTTGCGCAACAGCGGATTGTCCAGGACGACGTCCCCCGCGGGAGCGCGATCGGTCACCGTGCACTCCGCGCCGAAGCGCTGGGCCAGCGCGCAGACCTCGGCCTCGGCGTCCTTGGTGGAGCGGCCCGGCGCGAAGCGGAAGTTGAGGTTCAGCTCGCAGCGCGCGGGCACCACGTTGCGCCCCGTGAACCCCTCGATGCGCGTCACCGACATCACCTCGCGGTAGGTCAGCTCGCCGAACGAGACCTCGCGCGGGGACAATCCATTCAGGTGTTGCAACAATTCCCCGGCCTGGTGCACCGCATTCTTGCCCTGCCACGGCCGGGCGCTGTGAGCCGAGCGGCCGGCGAAGGCGAGCGTGGCGTGCAGCGACCCGCAACACCCCACCTGCAACGCCAGGTCGGTCGGCTCCAGGCACAGGGCCAGCGCGGCGCGGCGGAGGTCCGGCCTCGCCTCGAGGAGCGGACCCAGACCGCTCCGCTCGTACGGGCCCTCCTCGCGGTCGTAGAACACGCAGACCAGGTCGACCGGCATCCGGCGGTGGTCGAGCCGCTCCCAGAGCGCGATCATCACCGCCAGCCCGCCCTTCATGTCGGAAGCCCCGCGGCCGAAGACCCGTCCGGCGGAGCGGTATGCGGGGAAATCGCCTTCCTGGATGGGGACGGTGTCCAGATGGCCGAACAGCGCCACCACGGGCTTCGCGCCCGCCGCGCGGCCCAGCACCACCGAGTTGCCGATGCGCTCCGCGCCGCGGCGGCACGCGAGCTGCTCGGCCAGGGGCGCCTCCTCGCCGACGGGGCTGCGCACGTCGCAGAGCGCGCGCGTCAGCTCGGCGAGCAGCTCCCGCATCTCGCTCAAACGGACACCCCGAAGTCGCGCAGCGCCTGGTTCAGCGACGTCTTCTTGTCGGTGCTCTCGCCTCGCTGTCCGATGATCAGCGCGCAGGGGGTCAGGTACTCGCCCGCGGGGAAGCGGCGCGGCCGCATCCCGGGGATCACCACGCTGCGCGCGGGGACACGCCCCTTCAGGACGCGCTCCCGCTCACCGGTGACGTCGTAGATGGGAGTGGAGGCCGTCAGCACGACGCCCGCGCCCAGCACCGCC
>DATFTN010000220.1:0-34746 GCA_035261845.1 Myxococcales bacterium
ACTTCTGCACGAGCTCTCGCGTGGCGGAGAGGAGTTGCGAGGAGCTCAGCGACTGGACCGCGGTGCGTGAATTCATCATGCCCGTTTCGTAGCACGCTGTTTTTCGACGCTCTGCGGAGGCGCTGCACACGAGCAGAGCACGAAGTGGGCGCTGGAGGAGGACGCGTGCGAAACGGAGGCTCTGGAGGCGCGCCAGGGCGCCGAAAAGGGCGTTTCCGCCGCCACTCGGCAACACGTTGGCAGAGCAGCGCGCAGACTCGTCAACCGAAAACAGCAAGCATACGTAAGTTGTCCGATGCGGGCGCTCCTCCGCGAATCGTGCGTGCTCGATCGGTAACTCGTCTCAAGACGGGCCGCACCGCGTCAATCGAATGGCCAACGCATATCGAACGCACGAGCGAGAAGTGATGAACGACCCCTCAAGAGATCACGATGAATTCAAATGAGCGCTGGCGCTAGATGCGGGCGGCACCGTTCGGGGTATGGAAGTGGGCGAGCAGCCGGGGCTGGCTTCCGGCTGGCAGCGGCGCAACGGAGATCGGTCCCTCGAGCGAAATGGATCGCAGTAGCGTCGAGATCCTCGGGGAATCGGGATGGAACAGCTCGAGGCGGACCAGGGAGCAGCCGGTGTCCCGCAGCCCGGCCGCCGGGTGCGATTCCGTGTGCCATTCGATCAAGGCGGGAGCGACGCCGCTCAGAGGTAACGCGCCGTCTTCGGGGATGGTGATGAGCCAGCTCAATCGACCGCGGGTCATCGGCTCGACGGTTCCCAGAGGTTCGGAACAGGCGGCCACGGTGGCGCGGATGTCGCTCGTCCGCGCCACCCAGGTCGCAAGCCGGGGCGGAGCCCCCGGCATCTCGTCCAGCCCGAACCACCGCGGCCGTCCGGGGCTGGGCGCGTCCGGGTTCGCGGCGATCACCTCGAGGTAGAGCGCCTCCCCGAGCTTCAGCAGCAGGTTGTGCGTCCCCATCCGGACGTGCTCGCCGCCGGCTTGAGGAGCCACCCCGAGAGCCCGACGCACGAGCTCCGAGCCCGCGTCCAGGTCCGGGGCGGTGACGACGAGATGGTCGATCCGGCTGGTCACGCGAGGAGCGTGCGGCCCCGGACCGATCACTTCTTCTGGATCTTGTTCGGTTGCCAGAGCGCGATGGTGGCGCCGGTCGGGTCGGTGATCACGCTCATCCAGCCGAAGTCGCCGACCTCGGTCTTGTCCATCATGACCTTGGCGCCCAGCTCCTTCGCCTTCCTCGTGGATGCGGCTACGTCGTCGACGCCCACGTACGCCTGCCAGCGCGGAGGCGATCCGGGCGGCTGGGCGGTCATCATCCCGCCGCCCGTGCCCTCGCCGACCCCGATCATCGTGTACGCCCCGCCGCCGGGCATCGACATGTCCTCCAACTTCCAGCCGAACAGCTTCGAATAGAAGGACTTGGCCTTCGCGGGATCGTTGGTGTGCAGCTCGACGTGGACGAATGGATTGGCCATCGGACCCTCCTTCGGGGGCAGGAGACTGCGCCGCGCGCCGCGGCCAGTCAATGGACTTTCATTACGCCATGTTGCAATACGCCCCGACCGGCCGAGGCTCCCGTGATAGCCTTGACCGCTGGCGGGGGATGGCAGCGGACGAGCGAGACACGACGAAGTACGCCGGTCCCGCGCCCGCGGGCGGTGCGGACGTGCGCCGCGAGGGGCTGCCCGTGGCGCTGGCCGAGAAGGCCTTCGCCGCCGAGCGGCGGCTCGCCGGCTTGCGCCTCGTCGTCATGATCTGCAACTCGATCTTGTACTTCGCCTTCATCGCGCGCCGTCCCGAGACGTCGCCGGTCCTGGCGAACGCGATCATCGTGAGCGCCTTCGCCTACGGAATCTACGTCCTGATCGCCGAGCCGTATCGCCGTTATCCGGTGCTGACGACCGGCTATCTGGTCTCGACGGCGGATTCGGTAGCGACCCTGCTCTGGATCGACGCGACCGGGGGCGTGCGCTCTCCCTTCTACCTGCTGCTGGTCCTGCTGCCGGTCGGCGCCGCCTACCGGCACCGGGCCGGCGAAGCCATCCTGGCGACCGCGCTCTTCGCCACGAGCTACGCGGGACTGCTCGCCTTGCGGGGGGAGCTGGAGGCGAACCTGGCCGAGGTCGCGACGCGGACCGTGTACATCTTCATCGCGGCGGCGATCGGACTGTTGATGGCTCGCGAGATCGTCGCGCAGGCCGTGGAGCGCCTGCAGCTGGCAGCGCGAGCGCGGGCCGAGGACGCGCGCCTCCGCCTGGCCGCGATCGTCGACTCCTCGGCCGACGCGATCGTCGGGCTCCTTCCCGACGGCTCCGTCGAGAGCTGGAACGCCCGGGCCGCCGAAGTGTTCGGATGGTCTCTCGACGAGGTCCGCGGGAAGCCCGCGGCGATCCTGCTCTCGCCGGGCTACTGGGACGTGGCGACGGACATCCTCCGCCGCGTGCGAGGCGGCGAGCTCGTCGAGCAGCTCGAGACGATGGGCGTGCGCAAGGACGGCCGGGTGTTCAACCTCGCGCTGGTGGCATCGCCCATCCGGGACGCGGCGGGCGCAGTGAGCGGCATCGCCCTGATCGGCCGCGACGTGACCGAGCGCAAGCAGCTCGAGGCCCGGCTGCTGGTCTCCGAGCGGATGGCGTCGCTGGGCACGCTCGCGGCGGGTATCGCGCACGAGGTCAACAATCCCCTGGCGTACGTCACGGCAAATCTCGAGTTCGTGATCGGCCGGTTGCGAGAGGCGGATGCGTCAGCGCAGGGAGGGCGGACCAGCGAGCTCGTCCAGGCGTTGACCGAAGCGCACGAGGGAGCCGATCGGGTCCGCAAGGCGATGGGTGACCTGAAGACCTTCTCCCGCCCCGACGACAAGGCGAGCGGTCCTGTCGACGTGCACCGGGTGGTGGAGTCGGCGGTGAACATCGCGTGGAACGAGATCCAGCAGCGGGCCCGGCTGGTGAACGAGTGCGTCGATGTGCCCAAGGTCCAGGCGAACGAGGCGCAGCTCGCCCAGGTGGCGCTCAACCTGATCATGAACGCCGTCCAGTCCATCCCGGAAGGCGATCCGGCTCGCCACGAGATCCGGATCGAGACGCGCAGGAGCGGGGACCGGGTGGCGATCGAGATCCGCGACACCGGCTCCGGAATCTCCGAGGAGGTCCGGGGACGCATCTTCGATCCCTACTTCACCACCAAGCCCGTCGGGACCGGGACGGGTCTGGGGCTCTCGGTCTGCCACAGCATCGTCACCCTGCTGGGCGGCGAGATCGAGGTGGAGAGCGAGGTCGGCCACGGCAGCCTCTTCCGGGTCCTGCTGCCGATCGCGAAGTGAAGGGCGGACTGGCCGTTGGGGGGCACCATTTCATGGTGTCCCCTCCTCTTGGCCGCCCGCTCCAGCCAGCCTTCAGTCGTCGTCGTCGTCCTTCTGCGGCAGCGCGAAGGCGATGATCGCGTCCCCGACCTTCCCGCTGTCCGGGTCGACGAAGGAGGCGAAGTTGTTCCGGTCGGGCACGTTGCCGCCGAAGGCGTTGACGACGAACTCCCGGCCGTTTGCCATGTAGACGGAGGGGCCGGCCGCGGCGCCTCCGACGTTGGGAATGTTGCTCTTGCGGGGATCGAAGGTGAACAGGATCTCGCCGTTCACCGCGTTCGCGGCGTGGAACTTCCCGTTCCCCTCGCCGAAGAAGACCACGTCACCGCCGACGGCCAGGCCCGACTTGGCCGGCAGGATGTCCTTCTGTCCGGGGAGCAGCTGGAATTTCTTGTCGACCTTCGGGAACGTCCACACGATCTTGCCGGTCCGGGTATCGGTGGCGCCGAAGAGGCCGAAGGGATGCGAGCCAGGGACGCTGTTGGTGAACCTGGAGCCCAGGTGGAGACTGCCGGTGGCGGTGGCGATCAAGTCCCTGTTGCCCGACTTGGTCTTGAACGTGGTCGGCTCGTACCGCGTGCCGTAGTAGACGAACTTCGTGCGCGGGCTGAAGGCTGCGGGGCCCCACTCGCAGCCGCCGTCGTCGCCGGGCACCATGATGAACTCCGTCTCTCCGGGCGGCGTGTACTGATTCGCCTTCGGGAAGACGGTGTCGTTGGGGCGGACGAACGTCAACGGCGTGAGCGGCTCGATTGCGACGGAGAAAGGCTGCGTGAGCGCGGCGTTCTGGAACGCCGGATCCTGTGGCACGTGGACCTCGACGACGGGAAAGATTGGCTGGCCGTTGCGCCGGTCGAGGATGTAGTACTGCCCGTTCTTGCTGCAGTGGCCGACCGCATCGAAAGACTTCCCGTTGCGGGTGAGCGGGAAGAGCACCGCGGGCTGCGCGCTGTCGTAGTCCCAGATGTCGTGGTGGACCTCCTGGAAATGCCACTTGTGCTTCCCGGTCTTCAGGTCGAGGGCAAGGATCGAAGTCGCGAAGAGGTTGTCGCCCGGCCGATCCTCGCCGAGGATGTCCGGAGCGGCGTTCCCCGTCGGCATGAAGACGAGCCCCAGCTCCCGATCGATGGAGACCGGGTTCCACACTGCCGCGCCGCCTCGCTTGAACTGATCGCTCTTCGGGGCGCCGAAGCTCTTCGGGTCCGTGGTCTGGAATACCCACTTCACCTTGCCGGTGTCGAGGTCGAGCCCGAACACCTTGCCCCGCACCTCGAACTCGCCGCCGGACAAGCTGATCACCACGATCCCGTCGGCGACCAGAGGCGCGTTGTTGATGGCAAAGCCGCTCTGGTTCTGGTTCGGGTCGTCCGGAAGCCTCTGCTTCCACACCACGGCGCCGGTCTCCGCGTTCAGCGCCACGACCACGTTGTCGAGGCGCCCATAGATGACCTTGCCGTCGGCGACGGCGACGCCTTTGTTGTTGCGGCCGCAGCACACGATCGCCTGCTCGATGGGCGGCATGTCTCCGGTGGCGAGCGGCTTGAAGGCCCAGATCAGCTTGCCCGTCGCCGCGTTCAGCGCGAACACGTCGTCGTGCCCGTCAGTGACGAACATGCGGCCGTCGACGATGATGGGCGAAACCTGCAGCTCGGCAAGCGGATCCAGGACGCCCGTGTGGAAGACCCATGCCGGCCGCAGGTTCTTCGCGTTGCGTGTGTTGATCTGGTCGACGTCCTGGAATCGCGTGTTGTGCAGGTCCTTGCCGTAATTCGGCCAATCGAGGTTCTTGTCATCCGACGAAGCGCGGAATGGGAGGAGCCACAGCGCGGCGGCTCCCAGCAGAAGCACCAGCAGCATCTTTCCTTTCATGGCTTTCCCCCTTCAAACAAGCCAGCCGCCAACACGCCTTTCCCAGGAACAAGTCAAGGCGCCGTGCGGCATGTCCCGCTCGGCTTGCCTTGCTCGCGAGCGAGGTGTATGGCGAACTCCGAAACGACATCGAAAGGGAGGGCGCCATGACCTGGGTGAAGCCCGCCTTCGACGAGATCAAGATGGATGCGGAGGCCAAGTCCTATAGCGACGGGCTGACCTGGTAAGTCGTCGCTTCAGGGGGCGGAAGTGAAGATCCGCGTGCTCGGATCGGCAGCCGGCGGCGGTTGCCCGCAGTGGAACTGCGCCTGCCGCAACTGCCGTGGCGCGCGCGACGGGTCGGTCCGCATCGAGGCCCGGACTCAGGAGTGCGTCGCGGTGAGCGCGGACGGCGATGCGTGGTTCCTGGTCAACGCCTCCCCCGACATCCGTTCCCAGATCGAAAGCTTCCCGGCGCTCCATCCTCGCGGCCTGCGCCAGTCGCCGATCCAGGGCATCCTGCTCACGAACGGCGACCTCGATCACACGCTGGGTCTCCTCTCCTTGCGCGAATCGCATCCGCTGGTCGTGTATGCGACCGAGGCTGTGCGCCGCGGATTCGTGGAGAGCAACGTGCTCTACCGCACCCTGCAGCGCTTCCCGGGGCAGGTGACCTGGCGGACATTGACCCTGGGGAGCGAAGTCGCGCTGAGCGACGGGGACGGAGACCCGAGCGGCCTCTCGGTCGAGGCGCTCGCCGTTCCGGGCAAGCTGCCGATCCACCTCGAGGGACTGGGCGGCGCGGGTCCGGAGCCGGGCGACAACGTCGGCTTGCTCATCCGGGAGCGCGGTCCGGACCGTGCGCTCGTTTATCTGTCCACGGTCGGCAGGCTGACGAGCGAAACGCTCTCCGCGGCGGAGGGTGCCGACTGCCTCTTCTTCGACGGCACCTTCTGGTCGGAGGAGGAGCTGTGCGAGCTGGGCGTGTCGGAGAAGCGCGCCCGGGAGATGGCGCATCTGCCGATCGGAGGGGAGAGCGGGAGCCTGGCAGCGCTCCGGGGGGCGCGTCCGCCGCTGCGCATCTACATCCACCTGAACAACACGAACCCGGTGCTGGCCGAGGACTCGCCCGAGCGCGCGGCCGTGGAGCGCGCCGGCTGGCGCGTCGCACGCGACGGGTTGGAGATTGCGCTGTGATCCAGCAGCAGACGGACGGGCGGCTCTCCGCCGACGAATTCGCTGCCTGGCTCCGCCGGGAAGGCGAGCGTCGCTACCACGACCGGCACCCGTTCCACGTGCTGATGCACGAGGGAAGACTGACCAGGCCTCAACTGCAGCAATGGGTGCTGAACCGCTACTACTACCAGACGCGCGTGCCCATCAAGGACGCGATCATCCTCTCCAAGTCCGAAGATCCCGCGTTTCGTAGGATCTGGATCCAGCGCATCCGTGACCACGACGGCGAGCGCGAAGGAGAGGGCGGCCTGGCGCTCTGGCTGCGCCTGGCCGAAGGCGTGGGGCTCGACCCAGAGGAGGTGGCGAGCTGCCGTTCGGTGCTCCCGGGCGTCCGCTTCGCTTGCGACGCGTACGTGCAGCTCGTCCAGAAAGTCAGCCTGGTCGAGGCCGTCGCCTCCTCGCTCACCGAGAGCTTCGCGCCCGACCTCATGTCCAGGCGGATCGCCGCGTGGGAGCAGCACTACCCGTGGGTCCGGCCCGACGTGCTGGAGTACTTCCGCACCCGGGTGCCGCGCGCGCGCCGCGACGCCGAGCAAGCGATCGAGTACGTCTGCCGCAACGCGCTCAGCTATCAGATGCAGGAGCGATGCGTCGCCGCGCTCGTCCGCAAGACGGAGATCCTCTGGCACCTCCTCGACTGCCTCCTGCCCGCGGCGGGCGGCGCGGATCCGCCGCCGTGATTCCCCCCTCGAGCAGACCTGCTCTGGCCGGAAAGGCGCGGCTCCGGTTCGATCGCGCTTCGGGAGGCTACCTGCTCCTCTACCCGGAGCGAGGCCTGGCGCTGAACCCGACCGCTGCGAGCATCCTCAAGCTGTGCGACGGCGAGCGGACCGTCGACGCCATCGTCGAGGAGCTGCAGCGCGACTACACCGAGCGGCCGGCGCCGGAGCTCCGCCAGGACGTGCTGGAGTTCCTCGAGGAGATGGCCAGGCGCGGCCTGGTGCAGGTGCCCGGATGAACGCGGCTCCGCGCCCGTACACGCTGGTCGCGGAGTTGACCTACGCATGTCCGCTCCACTGCGCCTACTGCTCCAACCCGGTCGATTTCGCCCGGCGCCACGACGGACTCGACACCAGCGGCTGGCGCCGGGTCCTGCGCGAGGCCGAGCAGCTCGGGGTGGTGCAGGTCAATTTCACCGGCGGCGAGCCGCTGCTCCGCCCCGATCTCGAGGCGCTGGTCGAGGAGGCGCGCGCCCTCGATCTCTACTCGAACCTGATCACCAGCGGGATCCCGCTCGAGCGCGGCCGCCTGGAGCGGCTCAGGCGGCTCGGGCTGGACAACGTCCAGGTGTCCATCCAGGACTCCCGGCCGGCGGAGTCCGACCGGATCGCGGGGTGCGCGGCGTTCGAGCAGAAGCTCCGCGTCGCCCGCTGGGTCAAGGAGCTGGGCTTCCCGCTGACGGTGAACACGGTCCTCCACCGGGAGAACCTGGATCGCATCGGCGAGGTGATCGGGCTCGCCGAGGAGCTGCGCGCCGATCGGCTCGAGCTGGCCAACGCGCAGTACCTCGGCTGGGCACTCTTGAACCGCAGCGCCCTGCTCCCCGGGGCGGCGCAGCTGGAGCGGGCGCGGTCGATCGCCGCCGCGGCCCGGCAAAGGCTCCAGGGCAGGATGGAAGTGGTGTTCGTCGTCCCCGACTACCACGTCGAGTTCCCGCCTCCGTGCATGGACGGGTGGGGCCGGCGATTCGTGGTCGTCTCGCCCGACGGGTTGCTCCTCCCCTGCCTGCTCGCGCACACCTTGCCCGGGCTCTCCTTCGGCAACGTCCGCGAGCGTTCCGTCCAGGATCTCTGGACTTCCTCGCCGGGCCTCACGGCGTTCCGCGGGGAGGGCTGGATGCCGGAACCTTGCCGGAGCTGCGCGCGGCGCACCCTCGACTTCGGCGGGTGCCGTTGCCAGGCCTTCCACCTGACTGGGAACGCCGCCGCCACCGACCCGGCCTGCTCACTCTCCCGCGATCATGCGTTGATCGAGGCGGCCCGCGCCGAGGCGAAGCAGCCCCGGCTGGTGGAATTCCGCTATCGGACCGCGCGGGCCGGCGGGGTTTCCGCTCGATGAGCCTCCGGCGGTTCGTTCTCCTGGTCTGGATGGCGACCGGGGCTTCGCGGGCCGACACGATCTTCGTCAGCGACGAGCGCGGAGACGACCTGCGCGTCTTGTCCAGCGAGAGCCAAGGCCCGGTGGCGACGATCCTGGTAGGCAAGCGTCCGCGAGGGATGTGCGTGAGCCCGGACGGGAAGACCGTCTACGTCGCTCTGGGAGACGAAGACGCCGTCGCGGTGGTGGACGCCGCGACCCGCTCCGTTCTGCGCAAGCTGCCGGCGGGGCGCGATCCCGAGCAGGTGGCCGTCAGCCGCGACGGCAAGGTGCTTTACGTCTCGAACGAGGCGGCCTCCACCGCGACTGCGATCGAGGTGGCCTCCGGGCGGGCCTTGTTCGTCGCGCCCGTGGGCACCGAGCCGGAAGGCGTCGCCGTCACGCCCGATGGCGCGAGGGTCTACGCAACCGGCGAGTCCAGCGATGACGTGACGGTGCTCGATGCCCGCGCGGGGAAGGTGCTGGGCCGCGTGAAGGTGGGCGCCCGCCCGCGGTGGGTCGCCTTCTCGCCGGACGGATCGAAGGCGTTCGTCAGCGGCGAGGTGGGCGGCACCGTCTCGATCGTCGACGCGCGCACTCTGCGGGTGGAGCGATCCGTCCGGATCGGCAACGGCCAGACGAAGCCCGACGGCCTGGCGGTGTCGCCCGACGGGAAGCGCGTCTACGTGGCCGAGGGGCGCGGCGCCGCCGTGAGCGTCATCGACCCCTTCGCACGATCCGTCACCGCGCGCATCTCCGTCGGCACGAGGCCCTGGGGCATCGCCCTCTCACCCGACGGCAAGCGGCTCTACACGGCCAACGGCGGCTCGGACGACGTCTCGGTGGTCGACACCGATGCCGCGAAGGAGGTCGCCCGGATCCCGGTGGGCAAGAAGCCCTACGGGGTGCTGTACGTGCCCGACCCGAAGCCGTAGCTCACGCCGGCGAACACCTGGAACGGACGGCCCGGAGTGAGGAAAGGCTCGACGGGCGCGCCGGGCTGCTTCGGGTTCGGCGCGAAGGTGCCGAAGGTGTCGTAGCGCGCGTCCAGGAGGTTGGTGAACCGGATCCAGGCGGCGAAGCCCGCGGCGGAGGCGCGCAGGCCGCCGTCCAGCGTGAAGTAGCCGTCGAGCTTGGAGGTGGCGTTCTCCTCGTCCCCGCGCAGCCACTGGGATCCCACGTACGTGCCGGACAGGGAGAGCGACAGCCAGCGGAGCGGCTGCACCTCGAGACCGGCGCCGGCGCGATGGCGCGGGACGAGCGGGAACTCGCTGCCCGCGCGCACCTGCTCGGAGCAGGAGGTCCCGTTGCAGTCGGAGGTCTGCCGGGGCGTGGCGAGCACGACGTCCTCCTGGAACCGGGCCTGGGTCAGGGCATACGTCGCCCAGGCGGCGATCCACCCGGCGGGTTTGCCGCGCAGGCTGGCTTCGATCCCCTGCCGCCGGGTCCTGCCGATGTTCTGGAAATACACTCCCGTGGTTCCCGCAGGGGACACCGAGAAGATGTCGTCGGCGACGTCCGTCCGGTACGCGCTGAGCTGTCCGGAGAGCCAAGCAAACGGGCGGGTGCGCAGCCCGATCTCGTAGTTGGTGGCCCGCACCGGCAAGAGCTGCGGGTCGGGCGCCGTTCCCGCTTGCAGCCCCGGGCAGATCGCCGCCGGTCCGGCGCAGGTCAGCTCCAGGAGCGCAGGCGCGCGAAAGCCTTGCGACCAGGAGAAGTAGATCCCGTGGTCGGGCGAGAGGTTGTAGTTGAGACCGACCAGCGGATCGAGGCGGCGGAAGGCGGGGGAACCGCTCGCGTCCTCCCGTCCGGGCCTCGGCGGGCTCTGGTCGGCGATGCGGTGGCGGATGAAGTCCCAGCGCGCCGCCGCGGTCAGGACCAGCTCGTCCCGCTCCCGCAGGACGCCGCGAGCGATCCGGAACGTGTCCTGGAGGTACGCGGCGGCTGCGTCCTGGCGGTCGTGGACCTGGGTGTCGAGCTGCGGCTCGTTGTAGACGCTCACTTCGACGTCGCTGTGCGCGTACTCGAGACCGGCGGTGAGCACGTTCCACCGGCCGAACAAAGGCGCGGTGAGGTCGAGCTGCAGCGTCCCTCCCACCGAGGCGGTGTGGGAGAACAGCCTGCTGTTTGCGGCGAGCAGGTTGACGTTGAACTGCTCGACGTCGAGTAGCCGCCCGAATCCGTTCGCGGAAAGGACGGCGTGCTCGGCGAGGTCCCGGCGCGCGTTGAGCGCCAGCTGGTCGAGCCGGGGAGCGAAGAAGTCGCCCGCGGTGTAGTTCGCCGTGCGACTCCGGGCCAGCTCGGACGCGGGCAACGGACCCGCCTGGTAGATCCGGTTGTCGACGTGCTGGTACGAGAGCGTCGCGTCGGTGGCGGCGTCGCGGTAGCCGAGCTTGGCGAACGCCTTGGCCAACCTCGCTCCGGACGCGTCCCTCCAACCGTCCTCCTGCGTCTCGGTGCCCGACAGGTACAGATCGATCGGCCCCTTCCGCCCGGAGAGGACGCCCCGGTACTTCTGCAGGCCGGCGCTCCCCGTGGACACCTCGGCGAACGCCCCGGCGCCTTCCTTGCCGCGCCGGGTGATCAGGTTGATGGCCCCGGCCAGCGTGTTCCGGCCGAACAGGACGGAGGGTCCCGGCACCACCTCGACGCTCTCCAGATCCTCGACGGGGAGGAGGTCGAAGTTGATCTCCTCGGCGGTCGGCTCGTTGACGCGCACGCCGTCGAGGAAGACGCTCACTCCTTGCGGCACGCCCGTTACCGAGGTGGCCTGGAACCCGCGCAGCGAGAGGTCCGGCTGGTACGAGTTCCCTTGCTCGTCGGAGAGCGACAGGCCCGGGATCCGGCCGGCGAGGGCGTCCGGCAAGCTCGGACGGCCGGACCGCTGCAGTTCGGTCCCCTCGACGATCTGCACGCTGGCCGGCACCTTCGAGGGCGGAAGCGGCAATCGCGGCAGGCGCCCGATCACCACCAGGTCCTCGGACGCTTCCACGCTCTTCGGAGCCTCCGGAGGGGACTCGCCGGCCTCGAGCGCACCGGCCCCCGCGGGCGCGCCCGCGAACAAGAGGCAAGCAGCGCAGATCAGCTCTCGCCCTCCCATCGTCCGGCCCCCAGCCGGCCCTTCCCTTAGCGCAGCGGCGATGCGTCCGAGAACCCCGCGTCGTTTCCCTCTCCCTCCGGCGACAGCAGCCCCGGGTTCTGCTCCAGGAAGCGCACGCAGGCGTTCCAGCGGAGCACCGCGTCCTCGTTCCCGAGCGGGCTCAGCGCTTGCGCTTTCTGGTACCACTGCAGGGCCTCGAGGAACCAGCCCGAGGCGCTGCCCATGTGGGCGCCTCCCTTGAGCTGGGCCTTGACCCAGCGCTCGCAGACGATCCCCGAGTAGTAGGCCCGTTCGTACTCGCCGCTGAGGCGGTCCAGCACCTGCTGCGCCTCGGACACGATCCGGTCGGAGCCGCGGGCGAACTGGTCGGTGATGGCGAGGAGCAGCATCGCCAGGACCTCCTGGTTGTCCGGGTCGGCGCTGAGGATGTCGCGGCAGATGCTGTCCGCCTCCTGCGGCTCGTTCAGCAGGCGGTAGCGCTCGGCCTTGGCCATCGCCCTGGGGATGGCGGATTCGCTGAGCGGCTTCAGCTCGAACATGACGGCCCCCTTGCTTCAGCTCTCGGCGCGGAACACGCGGAACAACCGCCTGAGCGGATCGTACACCTCGTCCACCACCCGTTCCTTGAGCGGGATGATGGCGTTGTCCGTGATGGCGATGTCCTCGGGGCACACGCGCGTGCAGCACTTGGTGATGTTGCAGAGCCCCACTCCCTGCGCCTTTTGCAGCTCGCCGATGCGGTCCTCCACGTCCAGCGGGTGCATCTCCAGCGCGGCGACGTGCATGAGGAAGCGGGGCCCGGCGAACCGATCGTGCATCTCGTGCTCGCGCAGCACGTGGCAGACGTCCTGGCAGAGGAAGCACTCGATGCACTTGCGGAACTCCTGGACCCGCTCGATGTCTTCTTGCGCCATGCGCCAGGTCCCGTCGGGAGCGTCGGGCGGGCGGGGCTTGAACTCCTTGATCTCCCGCTTCACCCGGTAGTTCCAGGAGACGTCGGTGACCAGGTCGCGCACGATGGGGAAGGTCTTCATCGGCCGCAGCGCGACCGGCCCCGAGAGCGGCAGATCGGAGAGCCGCGTCATGCAGAGCAGGCGCGGGACGCCGTTCACCTCCGCGGAGCAGGACCCGCACTTGCCCGCCTTGCAGTTCCAGCGCACCGCCAGGTCCGGCGCCTGCTCGGCCTGGATGCGGTGGACGGCGTCGAGCACCACCATCCCCGGCGCGATCTCGGTGATGTAGTCCGCGAAGGAGCCGCCCTGCGCGTCGCCTCGCCAGATCCGGAAGGTCGCGGTGGCCATCACTTCATCTCCTCGACGATCTGGCGGAGATCGTCGCGCATCTGTGGGATCGGCCGCCGCGCCACCTGCATGGCGCCGTCCGGTCCGCGGCGCACCACCACGTTCATCTTGCCCGAGGCCGCATCCTTCCCCGGGTGGTCGTCGCGGAAGTGCGCCCCGCGGCTCTCCTTGCGCTCGAGGGCGGCCCGGGTCACCGCCTCCGAGACCGTGAGCAGGTTGCGCAGCTCCAGAGCGGTGTGCCAGCCGGGGTTGAAGGCCCGGTTGCCGGCGACGCGCACCCGGCGTGACTGCTCGCGCAGCCGCGCGATCAACTCCAGCGCGCGCACCATCTCTTCTTCCCTGCGGACGATGCCGACCAGGTCCTGCATGGCGTCTTGCAGCTCGTGCTGGATCCGGTACGGCCCGGCGCCGTCTTGGGCCCCCTCCCGCTGGAACGGGGCCAGCGCCGCCCGCTCCGCCTCGCCCACCTGCGCTTCGTCGACGCTCGCCGCGCCCGCGCCCTTCGCGAACCTCGCCGCATGCGCTCCCGCGCGCTGCCCGAAGACGAGCAGGTCGGAGAGGGAGTTTCCGCCCAGCCGGTTCGCGCCGTGCAGCCCCGCCGCGCACTCGCCCGCCGCGAACAGCCCGGGCACGCTGGACATCTGCGTCTCGGGATCGACCCGGACGCCGCCCATCACGTAGTGGGTGGTCGGGCCCACTTCCATCGGCTCGCGGGTGATGTCGATGTCCGCGAGCTTGAGGAACTGGTGGTACATGCTGGGGAGCTTCTTCTTGATCAGCTCCTCGGCGTTCGGGAGCCTCTTCTTGATCCAGGAGATGTCCAGGAACACGCCTCCGTGCGGGCTCCCGCGGCCCTCGCGGATCTCGCGCATGATGCAGCGGGCGACGTGGTCGCGGGTGAGCAGCTCGGGCGGCCTGCGCGCCGACTTGTCGCCCTGCGTGTAGCGGAACCCCTCGTCCTCGCTGTCGGCCGTCTGGTTCTTGTACGCCTCGGGGATGTCGTCGAAGAGGAAGCGGCGGCCCGCTTTGTTGAGCAGGACGCCTCCTTCGCCGCGCACTCCCTCGGTGACCAGGATCCCTTGCACCGACGGCGGCCAGATCATCCCGGTGGGATGGAACTGGACGAACTCCATGTCCATCAGCTCGGCGCCGGCGTGGTAGGCGAGGGCGTGCCCGTCGCCCGTGTACTCCCAGCTGTTGCTGGTGATCCGGTACGCCTTGCCGATCCCGCCGGTCGCCAGCACCACCGCGCGCGCCCGGAAGACGTGCAGGAGGCCCTTCTCGCGGTCGTACCCGAACGCGCCCGCGATGCGCTCCCCGTCCTTGAGCAGCGCGGTGAGCGTGTGCTCCATGTGCACGTCGATGCCTTGGTGGATCCCGTGATCCTGGAGGGTGCGGATCATCTCCAGGCCGGTCCGGTCGCCGACGTGCGCCAGGCGGGGATAGCGGTGGCCGCCGAAGTTGCGCTGCAGGATGCGGCCGTCCCTGGTGCGGTCGAACAGCGCGCCCCAGGCCTCCAGCTCGCGCACGCGGTCCGGCGCTTCCTTGGCGTGCAGCTCTGCCATCCGCCAGTCGTTCAGATACTGGCCGCCGCGCATGGTGTCGGCGAAGTGCACCCGCCAGTTGTCGCGGTCGTCGACGTTGGCGAGCGCCGCGGCGATGCCGCCCTCGGCCATCACGGTGTGCGCCTTCCCCAGGAGCGACTTGCACACCAGCCCCACCGAGACGCCCGAGGCCGCCGCCTCGATCGCGGCGCGCAGGCCCGCGCCGCCGGCGCCGATCACCAGCACGTCGTGCTCGTGGGCCTGGTAACGGGATGTGAGGCTCAGAAGATCCTCCAGTCGCGGATTACGCCCATGGAGCAGAGCCGTACGTAGAGGTCGGCGAAAGCCACGCTGAAGAGGCTGCACCAGGCCCAGCTCATGTGCCGGCGGTTGAGGCAGCTGGAGCAGTCGTACGCCGCGCTGCGGAGGCGAGAGCCGGAGATCCGATCGAGCCGCCCGCCCACCAGGTGCCGCAGCGAGTGACAACCCAGGGCGTACCCGCCCAGGAGAATCACGTTGGCGGCCAGGACCAGGGTGCCCAGGCCGATGCCGAAGCGCGTTCCGCCGGCGGGGTTTGGAAACCACAGCGCCTTCCACGCGTCGTAAGCGAGTACCCCCAGGATGGGGATCGCTAGATACAGGAAGTACCGGTGCACGTTCTGGAGGACGAGCGGCAGAGAAGCCTCGCCGCGGTAGAAGGCGCGTGGCTCGCCCACGGCGCAGGACGGCGGGTCGGCCCAGAACGATTTGTAGTACGCGCCGCGGTAGTAGTAGCAGGTCACGCGGAACCCGCCGGGCGCCCAGAGGATGAGGAGCGCGGGCGAGAAGAGCAGCCAGGCCGGCCACCAGGGCGGCTTGGGGCCGAACCAGCTGTGGGGCGAGTCGCCGAACAGCTCGGGCGAGTAGAAGGGGGAGAGGTACGGCCCGAAGGTGTAGTGCGCGCCCTGGAACGCGGCCCAGGTCGCGTACACCACGAACGCGGAGAGGCCGGCGAACGCGAGCAGGGGCTGCGCCCACCAGCGGTCGAGCCGCGCCGTCCTGCCGAATCCGATTCGCGTCAGACCGAGGTCGACCTGGGCCATGGCAGGAAATCTCCTCCGCCGGCAGCGCGGCGAGCATAGCGATCTTCCGGCCCGCGTGGCTAGCTGCGCACCCTGCTCGGAGAGCGGCGCGTCGGTCAACGCCTCAACTTGTCCGGGGGCTCACGATTGGTCTTCTCGACCCGCACGCCCTCGCGAGTATGCAGCGCGATCGTGATTGCATCCGAAGAGGTCGGGTAGGTCCAATTGGCGTGTGGCCCCCGTTAACGCGCCGCGTCCCGGCCCGGAACAAGTCGAGGCACGTAACGATCGCGCTCGCTCCATGAAGGCGCGCCCGTAGGTCTTTTCCGCTGCGCGCTGATTGTGGCTGCGGCACATCAGCCGGATGCGATCTTCATCGTGCAGATGCGTGAGCGCGAATCCGTCGACGTGTTCGAATTCCAGGTTGCCCGTGGCCGGGCACCTGCGTCCTCGCTCGTCTACGAAAGTGCATTGCCCGCGGAGGGACACGCAGAGTTGAACTCGATCGTTGCACCCCGGAGAACGCATCCGGAGCGTTCAGGCGCTAGGATCGCGCGGGGGTCCGAGCGGGGATCGAACCGCGTCCTAAACTCGTCAACCGAAAAAGGGAGGCATCGGTCAGATGACCGATGCTGCGCCTTGCGCCGAGGTTGCTGTCGGGGGAACTCGAGCCTCGCCGCTTCGGTTCTTGCAATCGGGGTGACGCGACGAAGGGTTCGCTCGCGCCGAAGCGTCCCGTCAAACTTGTTCTGGGGCGGGCCGCGGCGCGTCAAGACTGCGAGTCCCCGGAAGCCTCGCTGCCTTCTCCTGGCCATGGAGTCGGACTCGCCTCTGCCGCTCGCTCGACTCTCCCTGAAAAGCAACAGGCACCCACGGTGCTTGCTGGCAGGGCCGGCCGGCCTTGACCTTGGCGCGGACCGCGTGCAAGTAGCGGCATGCGGCAGCGGAACGTGCGCCGCTGGTCGAGCGACGCCCTCGGAATCGTCCTGCTCTTCCTCGCGTACCTGGCCACCGCGCGGCTCGGGCTGCGGATGGACGCGGTGGGCGGCTTCGCCACGCTCGTATGGCCGCCTACGGGTATCTCGCTGACGGCACTGCTTCTCTTCGGAAAGCGGCTGTGGCCCGGCGTCCTCTTGGGGGCGCTGTGCACCAACCTGCTCGCCGGAGCGCCTTTGCCCGTCGCGCTGGGGATCGCCGCGGGCAATACCCTCGAAGCGCTGGCCGCATCGTGGCTGCTGGGCGACGTCGCCGGCTTCCACCCGCGGCTGGAGAGGGTGAAGGACGTGCTCTACCTGGTGCTGTTCGGGGCCGTCGGCAGCACGGCGCTGAGCGCCCTGGTCGGGGTGCTCAGCCTCCGCCTGGGCGGCACGATCGCGCCCGACCTCGGCTGGCCGGCGTTCCGCGCCTGGTGGCTGGGCGACATGCTGGGAGACCTGGTCGTCGCGCCCGTGCTCCTCGTCTGGATCTCCCGGCCGCCGCTCGCCCGGCGCCGCTTCCTGCTGGCCGAGGCGGTCCTGCTCGCGGCCGCGCTGGTGGGCGTGAGCGTCCTCGTTTTCGGCGACACGCGGCGCGAAGGGGGTCTGCTCCGGCAACCGTACGTGGTCTTCCCCGTCCTGCTCTGGGCGGCGGTCGGGTTCGCGCAGTACGGCGCGGCGACCGGCACGCTCCTGTTCTCCGCTCTCGCCATCGCCGGCACGGTGATGGGGCTGGGCCCCTACGTGCGCGGGACGCTCGTGGAGGGCTTGCTCTACCTGCAGATCTTCATGGGAGTGGCGGCGGCGACGGCGCTGACGGTCGCTGCGGCCATCGCCGAACGGATCCGCGCGGTCGATGCCCGCGACGAGTTCCTCGCCATCGCCTCGCACGAGCTACGCACGCCGCTCACCGCGCTCCTGCTGCACATCCAGAGCCAGCTGCGCACCCTGCGCCGCGGCCAGGACGCGGCGGTGCCCGGGAGAGCTGTCGAGCAGCTCGAATCGACCGAGCGGATGGTGCTGCGCCTGGGGAAGCTGATCGGCGAGCTCCTGGAGGTCTCGCGCCTCGCCTGGGGCCGGTTCCGCCCCGACCGTCAGGAGGTGGATCTCGCCGCGCTGGTGCGCGAGAGCCTGGCGCGCCTGGAGGAGCAACTCGCCCGGGCGGGCTGCCCGGTGAACGTGGCGGTGGAGGGCGGCGTGCGCGGGAGCTGGGATCGCGACCGCCTGGATCGCGTGGTCGACAACCTGATCGGGAACGCGGCCAAGTACGGCGCCGGGAAGCCGATCGAGGTCCGCCTGCGGGGACGGGACGGGGCCGTGCTGCTCGAGGTCCGCGACTACGGGATCGGCATCGAGCCGGCCGACCAGGCCCGCGTGTTCGAACGCTTCGAACGCGCCGTGTCGCACCGGCAGTTCGGGGGGTTCGGCCTGGGCCTGTGGATCAGCCGGAAGATCATCGAGGCGCACGGGGGCAGCATCTGGCTGACGAGCAAGCCCGGAGCCGGCTCCACCTTCTCGGTCGAGCTGCCCAGGTAGGAGGAGGAGATCGGCGTGGGTGGACCGGAGAGTGCAGGGGCGCGAAGAGCGCTGGTCCTGGCCGGCGGCGGGAGCAAGGGCGCCTTCCAGGTGGGCGTGTTGCAGCGCTTGATGGGCGACCAGCAGAACGACTACGAGCTGCTCTGCGGGACCTCGGTGGGCGCCATCAACGCCGCATACCTAGCGCAGGCGCCGCTCGGACAGCCCCGGCAGGCCATCGCCAAGCTGCGCGCCGAATGGGACACGGTCAACACCGACAAGGTGCGCAAGCGGTGGTTCCCCTTCGGCCGGGTGGAGGCGTTCTTCAAGACGTCCGTGTACGACTCCGAACCAGTGCAGAAGTGGATCCGCTCGGGCCTGGACCCGGCCGCGGTCCGCTCCTCCGGGCGCCGGCTGCGCATCGTCGCGGTCTCCTTCGGCACGGGAGAGTCGTTCGTCGCGAACGAGCAGACGGCCGACCTGCGGGAGTGGGTGATCGCCTCGTCGGCCTTCCCGGTCATGTTCACGCCCGCCTCCATCGGCGGCGACCTGTGGACCGACGGCGGCCTGCGCAGCGTCACGCCCCTGGGGGAGGCGATCCGCGCCGGCGCGGACGACATCGACGTGGTCCTCTGCTCGGACCCCTTCGCCAAGTCGCCCTTCAACGTGGCGGACGCGCGAGCGATCCCCCAGCTCCTGCTCCGCTCGATCGACGTGATGAACGACGAGGTGAGCCGCGCGGACCTCCGCATCGCCGGACTCAAGAACGACCTGTCGCAGCTGCGGCCCGAGTACCGGAAGGTCAAGATCCGCCTGTTCCAGCCCCGAGAGCCCTTGCCCTTCGACTCGCTCGACTTCGACCCGGCGAACATCCGCGCGATGATCGAGGCGGGGTACGCGCAGTCCGAAAGCTTCGCGGCCGTCTGAGTGGCCGCCGGGGTCCGCCGGGAGTCCGAACCAGTGGATCGGGGGTTCCGGTGCGACCAGCTCGATCGAGCGGAGTTGGCCTCCGGCAGGCGAGCGATCCCTTCGCGACCGGCTCGGTCGTCGCCGGACGGTTCCGCATCGAGGCCCGGATCGGCGAGGGCGGCATCGCCGAGGTGCTCGCGGCCCGCGATTCCGATGGCCGCGATCTGGCAGTGAAGGTCCTGCACGCACACCTCGCCCGGCAAGAGCTGGTCCGCGAGCGCTTCCGCCGCGAGATGGAGCTGACGCGCAGCCTGGCCGGACCGGGGATCGTCCAGGTGCACGGGATGCACGAGCACCGCGGCCGGCCGTTTTTCACCATGGAGCGGCTGCGGGGGAGCACCCTGCGGCGGACCCTGAGCGGCGGAGCACTCGAGGCCGGAGAAGCGCGGCGGATCGCGCGGGAGATCTGCGCGGCCCTGCGCCGGCCGCACGCGGCTGGCGCCGTGCACCGCGACCTCAAGCCGGAGAACGTCTTTCTCACCTCGGACGGAGTGAAGCTGCTCGATTTCGGGCTGTCCAAATCGGTCGGGGACGCCCAGCTGACCGCCTCGAGCCGCGTGCTGGGCACGCCCGGGTACATCGCGCCCGAAGTCTGGGAGGGAGATCCAGCGGACCCCCGGGCCGATCTGTACGCGGTCGGTGCGATCCTCTTCGAAATGCTGGCCGGCCGGAAGGCCTTTCCAGCGGAAGACCCGTTCGCCGCCGCGGCGGTGCAGCGCGATCCGCCCTACCTCCGTGACGTGATGCCCGCCGCGGCCGAACGGGACGCAGCCATCGTCGCCCGCGCGCTGGCGCCCGATCCGGAGGAGCGGTTCCTCACCGCAGCCCAGATGATCCGCGCGCTGGACGGCGGGCGGGTCCCGGCCGCGCCGCGCACCTCGCCGCGGCTCTCCGCCGGCGGGCACGACGTGGTGGTCCACGAGGTCGTCAACCTGCTCGCGCCTTTCAAACGGGGCAGGGGCATCGGGGCGGTCCTGCGGCGGTTGGGAGCGCGGGCCCCGCGCCGATGGCGGTGGCAGCTCGCGGGGGCCGGAGAGGCTACGCTGGTGACCTTCGCGAGCCGCTCCTGCGCCGAGGGGATCGCGGCCCTGTGCGCCGAGCACGAGGTCCCCGCGACCGTGCGGGCCGCGCGCGATCGATCCCGCGCCGAAGCCTGGCTGGCCCGGCGCGGGACGGCGCTCCTGGTGCTCTGCTTCGGGCTGCTGGCGGTCGCGGCGGCGACCTGGCTCCAGGCGACGGTCACGCACACCGCCGCCGCGGCCGTGGGCGGAGCATCGCTCGGGTACATGCTCTCCTGGGGTCTGCGCCCGGCGCTCGCCCTTGCGCCGCTCCGCGACCTGCCCACGCGGACGAGCGCCGCCGGGCGATTCGCAGCGGGCCTCCGGTTGCGCGCCTTGCTCCTCGAACGCGCGGCCGCGCGACTTGCTCGCCGCGCCCGGGGTCCGCTGCGCGAAGCCGCCCAGCGCGCGCGGGCGGCCGCGGGATCGCCCCGGCTCGAAAGCGACGGGCCGGTTCCCTGCGCCTTGCTGGAGGAGGCGGCCGAGCTGGACGAGATGCTCGATTCGCGGAGGGGTTGATGGAAACGTCCGGAGCCCGGATCGAGGCCGCTCCACCCGAAGGGGGAACTCCCGCCCTCGGGGCGCGGCGCATCCGTTCCGCCGCGGCGGGCGCGGCGCCGGAGCTGGTGGTGGCGATCCACTGCGACGCGCCGCTCGCCGGCTCGTCGAGGCACTCCCTCGCCGGGCTCGACAGCGCGGTGCTCGGGCGCGGCGACGATCGTCGGGCGACGCGCCGGGACGGAGCGCGGCAGCTCCTGCTCGAGCTGCCGGATCGCTGGGTCTCCTCGGTCCACGCGCGCCTCTTGCGCCGCGAGGGCGGGTGGTCCGTCGCCGACGCCGGCTCGAGGAACGGCACCCTGGTGAACGGCGCGCCCTGCACGGAGGCGGTGCTGCGCGACGGCGATCTGATCGAGGTGGGTCGGACCTTCCTCTGCTACCGCGAAGCCGCGGCTTGCGGCGGGCCCGACGACGAGGACGGGCGGCGGCTGAGACCGGCCCCGCCGGGCGTCGCCACCATCGCGCCGGCCATGTCCTGCGCGCTCGCGCTGCTGCCGGCGATCGCGCGCACCGCGCTCCCCGCGATCGTCGTCGGCGAGAGCGGCACCGGCAAGGAGCTGATCGCGCGCGCGCTCCACGCCCTGTCCGGCCGGCGCGGCCCCTTCCAGGCGATCAATTGCGCGGCCATCGCACAGACGCTCCTGGAGAGCGAGCTGTTCGGCTCGCGCAAGGGCGCCTTCTCCGGGGCGACGGAGGACCGGCCCGGCCTGGTCCGCGCCGCCGACGGAGGGACGCTCTTCCTCGACGAGATCGGCGATCTGCCGCTGCCCGCGCAGGCCGCGCTGCTCCGCGTCCTGCAGGAGTCCGAGGTGCTTCCGCTGGGCGCCACCCGGCCGGTCCGCGTGGACGTGCGCGTCGTCGCGGCCGCGCAGCGCGACCTGCGATCGTTGGTGGCGGCCGGGCGGTTCCGCCCGGACCTTTTCGCCCGGCTCGACGCGTTCACGGTGGAGCTGCCGCCTTTGCGCGAGCGCCGGGAGGACCTGGGCCTCTTGACGGGCGCGTTGCTGCGCCGTCTGGCGCCGGATCGATGCGAACGCCTGCGCTTCGAGCCCGAGGCCGCGCGGGCGCTGCTCCGCTACGGCTGGCCGCTGAACGTTCGCGAGCTGGAGCTCTCGCTCGCCACCGCGCTGGCGCTGTGCGGCGACGGGCCCATCGAGGCGGTGCACTTGCCCGAGCCCGTGCGGCGCGGCCAGGCGTTCGCGGCCGGGCCCGGTGCCACGGCCGGCGGGCGGCGGGAGGAGCTGGTGGTGCTCCTCCACCAGCACGGCGGCAACGTGGCCGAGGTGGCGCGCGTGCTCGGCAAGGGTCGCATGCAGATCCATCGCTGGGCCAGGCGGTACGACATCGATCTGGCGAGCTTCAGGCGCTGAGCCTGGCACGCCGCGTGCTGTGCCGGCGGTCGGAGGTCGCCGATGCAGCGCGCCGCCGTGGTGCTAGCGGCCCTGGGCCTGGGATGTTCCTGCGCGTCGCGGCGCCCGTCCGAAGGAGTGCCCGATGCGGACCGTTCCTCGCTGCTCTTGACCCCTGGGCTCGCCCGGGCCGACGGGTCGGCGCGGATCGTGGTGCGCGTCGAAGTGCGCGACGGCGGTGGTGCCCCGGTCGCCGGTGCACTGGTGCGGCTGAGCGCATCCTGTCCCGGTATCCGCTTCCGCCAGCCCGAGGCGGCGGACGGGCAGGGCATCTTGCTGGCCGAGGCCCGCTCCACGTCTCCGGGCCGCTGCCGCGTGACCGCCCTGCTCACGGCGAAGGGGCGCACGGTCCTTCTCGATCGGGCCGGCGATCTGGTGTTCGCGCCCTCTTCGCGCGTCCCGGGGGTGGACGTCTTTCCCTTCGGCCGCGGCCCGTAGCCGCCAGCGTCACACTGTCACGGCAGGGGGGGCGGTGTGACGCTCTGGCGGGGAATCCTTGCCAGGCGGTTCGCGCCCTTACGCTCACCGCTGGGTGGCGCGCGGCGTGCTCTCGGTGCCCTCCGCGAGGAGGGACGATGGTCATCGAGGAGCTGGGTGAATGCGACGCGAGCGCCTGGGACGCGTACGTGGACGGCCACCCGCGCGCCAACTGCTATCACCTGCGCGCCTGGAAGACTGCCGCCGCGGCTGCGTACGGGATCGAGGCGCCCTTCCTGCTCGCGCGGGAGTGCCCGGACGGCCCGGTGCGCGGCGTCTTACCGCTCTTCGTCATCCGCGGCGCTCCGGCCAGCGCCTACCTCACCACCGGACTCTTCGGCGCGTACGGCCCCGTGCTGGCCGACTGCGAGGCGGGCGAGGCGCTGATGGCAGAAGCGCTGCGTCGCGCCCGTGCGCTGAACGCGCGCTTCGTGGTGGTGAAGGCCGTGGGCGCCGAGCCGCACGCGCGCGGATTCGATCCGGTGGATCGCTGGGTGGTCGCGCGGCTTCCGCTCGCACCTGATCCCGACGTGCTCTGGCGGGGGTTTCGCGACAAGACGCGGAACGCGATCCGCAAGGGGCAGCGCAGCGGGCTCGAAGTGCGCGAGGGCCATTCCGAGCTGGACGGGTTCTACGACGTGCTCGCGGAGAACATGCACCGCAAGGGCGCCCCCATCTATGGCCGCTCCCTCTTCCGCGAGCTGGTCCGCGAGCTGGGTGAGCAGGCGCAGATCGTCACCCTCGCGGACGGCGGCCGGACGATCTCCGGCGCGCTGGTGATCCGGTTCGGCGGCGTGGCGACCGTGCCGTTCGCGTCCTCGCGCCCCTCGTCGTTCCACCTGAATCCGAACAACCTCCTCTATTGGGAGATCATCTCCCGCGCTTGCCGGGCCGGGATGCACACGCTCGACTTCGGCCGATCGCTGCGCGGGTCGAGCGGTCTCAAGTTCAAGCTCGGTTGGGGCGCCCGGACGGAAGCGCAGCCGATGTACGTGCATGCGCTTCGGGGCGCCCCGCCGCGCTTCGACGTCAGCGCACGCTCCGTCCGCATGCTGGTGCAGCTGTGGCGGTCGCTGCCGCGCCGGTTCGCCGACGCCCTGGGCCCCCAGGTGTGCCGGCGGTGGCTGGCGTGACCTCCGCCGCGGCCCGCCGGGCTGGCCGCGCGCTGGCCTGCGCGGGAGCGCTCGCGCTGTTGTTCCTGTTCTTGCGCCGGATGCCCGCCGCCGAGATCTGGGCTGCGCTGCGCGGCGCAGAGCCCGCCTGGTTCGCGCTCGCTCTGGCCGTGAACCTCACCGCCAACACCGCGGCCAGGGTGTGGAGGTGGGCCGCGCTCCTGCGGCCCGTGGCGCGATCCGGGCCCGAAGTGGACGGCCTCGAGCTGGCGAAGATCCTCTTCGCCAGCCAGGCCTTGAGCAACCTGTTGCCCGCGCGCGCCGGGGAGGCGGTGCGCGTCGTCGAGCTGCGCCGGCGCGGCTACGCCGTCCCCGGGCTCCTCGCCGCGCAGATGCTGGAGAAGGTCGTGGAGGCGGCGAGCTTGTGCCTCCTCGTCGGCCTCGCCGCGACGGCCGCCGGAATGCCGCCGATCTTTCGCGTGCCGCTCTGGAGCGTCGGGTTGATCGGCATCGGGCTGCTCGCGTCCGTTGTGCTCCTTCGCCTGCTGCCGCGACGCCAAAGCGAGCCTTCCGGCCGGGTGGGCTCGTTCCTCGCCCGGTTGACGGACGGCATCGACCGCGTCGGGAGTCCCGCGGTCTGGCCGCGCAGCTTGCTCTGGTCGTGGGCGTCCGACCTTTCCGACGCCCTGGTCCTCGGCCTGTGCCTCGAGGCCGTGGGCGTGCATCTCGGGCTAGCGGCGTGGCTGGTCGCGCTCCTGGCCATCAACCTCGCCATCCTGCTCCCCTCCACGCCGGGACATTTGGGGGTGATGGAGGCCGCCGCGGGGACGGCGCTGATCGCCCTGGGCGTGCCGCCGGAGCGCGCTCTGGCGGGCGCGGTCCTGTACCACGCGATCCAGATCGTGCCTTCGACGGCGCTTGGCCTCGCCGTCCTGCGCAAGCGCTGGATCCGACGCCGGAGCGCGGCGTGACGCCGCCGCCGGCGCGGAGCCCGGGCATCCTGTCGAGATATCCGGAGTGGGTGTCGAAGCACCGCTGCGCCATCCTGATGAGCGCGGCGGCGCTGGCCACGATCGCCATTGCCGCCGCAACGACCCTTCCCATCCGCACCGACTTCAGCCAGCTGCTGCCCGCGCGCGAGCCATCGGTCGTTTCCTTGCGGCGGCTCACCGCCCGCAAGGCCACCACGGCTGTCGTCGAGATCGGCATCGCCGCAACCGACCCAGCCGCGGCGCACGACTTCGCTGCCGCGCTGGTACCCGAGCTGCGCCGGCTGCCTTCGGACCTGGTCCGGGAGGTGGACGACGACGACCTGCCGATGCGCCGGTTCGTCTGGGAGCACCGCGACCTGTACGCATCCGAGGCAGAGCTGCGGCAGGCGCTGGAGTGGCTCCGCGCGGTGGCCGCAGCGCAGAATCCCCTGTTCGTCGATCTGGACGAAGCCGGCGAGCCTGCCCTGGATCAGCTCGAAAAGCGGGCGCAGCGGCTACTCGAAGCGACGATCGACCGCCCGCCCGGGTACGTCGGTGAAGGCGGCCGGCTGCGCATGATCGTAGTCCGCGCTCCGTTCAGCGACACCGAACCTGCCAAGGGCGAGGCGCTGCTCGCCGTGCTGCGGGGGACCGCGGCGGCCCTGCTCCCCTGGCATCCCGAAGTGGAGGTGGGCTATGCGGGCGATCCCGTCACGGCCGCGCTCGAGCATGCGCTGGTGCTTCGCGACGTGGCCGCCTCGGCGCTGGCCTGTTTTCTGCTGGTCTCCGCGCTCCTCCTCGCCGCGTTCCGTTCGCCGCGCATCGTGCTGGCGCTGTGCGCAAGCCTCGCCGCCGGCTGCGCGCTCACCTTCGGCTGGACGCGCCTCGCCGTAGGGCAGCTCAACTCGGCCACCGCCTTCCTCGGTTCGGTCGTCGCGGGCAACGGGATCAACTTCGGGATCATCCTGGTCGCCCGCTACCGGGAAGAGCTGCGCCGCAGGCCGCACGCGCAGGCCCTGGCGGAGGCGCTGGCGCGGACGGTCGCCCCGACGCTGGTGGCGGCGGCGGCGGCAGCAGCCGCGTACCTGTCCCTGGTGGTCACCGAGTTCCGGGGCTTCAGCGAGTTCGGTGCCATCGCGGGCGTCGGGATGATCTTCTGCTGGGCGGCGACGTTCCTGGTGCTGCCCGCACTGCTCGACGTGCTCGCGCCCCGCGAGCCGCCCATCGGCCGGGAGTCGCCGGCGGGGCGGGCGGGGTGGATCCCTTCGCGCCCGACCTCGATCGCCCTGCTGCTCTGCGCGGCCGGATTCGCAGTAGCGGGCGCGCGGATCGTCCTGCGCGAGCCCTATGAGGACGACCTGGGTGCGCTGCGCAGCCCTTCGCTGCCCTCCAGCGAGGCTGGCCGCTGGAGCCGGCGCCTCGATGCCGCGTTCGGCCGCACGCAGTCGGGTGGGTTCGTCCTCGGCGTGGAGCACGCCGCCGACGCTCCGTTGGTCCTTTCCGCGCTCCAGCGGGCCGAGCGCGACGTGGAGCGGCCGGCGCGAGTGCTCGGCCGCGTGGATGCGCTGCCGCGCGCTCTGCCGGGAAGCTCCGAAGAGCAGCAGCGCAAGCTGGATCTGCTCTGCGAGCTGCGCGCGCTGCTGCGGCGCGCGCTGCCACGATTGCCGGCCGAGGCGCGGCGGCGAGTTGGAACGTTGCTTCCGGACCGAGCGCCGCGCGAGCTCGGATTGGCCGACCTTCCAGCCGCGGTCCGCGACGCCTTCGTCGAGAACGACGGGCGCGCAGGCCTCCTGCTGGTGGTGCACCCGGGCCCGGCGTTCGAGGGATGGAGCTACCGGGGGATCCGCCGCGCGGTCGAACTGGTCCGCGGGCTTCGCTTCGAGCGCCCGCTGCAGGGACGCCTGGAGATCTCGGGACCGGAAGTGCTGTTCGTCGACATGATGCGCGCGGTGGAACGGGATGCGCCGCGCGCGACGGCCGTGTCCGCGATCCTGGTCCTGCTGCTCCTTGCCGCTGCGCTCGGACCCGGCCGGGATTTCGCCGCTGCAGCCTTCGCGCTCGCCGCGGGGGCGGGCGGGATGCTCGGCGCGATGGCCCTCTTGCACGTGCGGCTCAACTTCCTCAGCGCCGTCGCGATCCCGATCACCCTCGGGATCGGGGTCGACTATCCGCTCAACGTCATCGCCCGGGTGCGGCAGGAGCTGGCGTCCGGAGGAAACGTCCGGGCAGCGCTGCTCCGGACGGGCACCGCCGTCGCGCTCTGCTCGGCGACCACCGTGATCGGCTACCTGGTGCTGCTCGGTTCGGACACGGGCGCGATCCGCTCCTTCGGGCTGGCTGCCGTCCTGGGCGAAGTGGCCTGCATCGCGGCGGCCCTTCTCGTAGCCCCCGCGGCGCTGGTCGTCCTGCGCCGGCTGCGCTGCTAGCATCGCGACGCGTACGGGCTTCCTCCTGCTGGCGGACCGGGGTCACCTCCGCATGACCGAAAGCACCAGCTCGACCAGGATGAGCAGCGCGATGGACATCTCCAGGAGCCACATCCGCCGGTCCCGCGCCACGTCGAGCACCAGCTCCAAGGACTCCTGCACTCCGCGCAGCTTGGTCTCCAGCGACTGGTAGCGGTCGCCGAGGTCGAACTCGGCGCGCAGATCGTCGTAGATGCGGTCCAGCTCCGGGTCCTCCCAGACTTCGTCGGGCTTGTCGAGCAGGTGCAGCACCGAGAGCACCTCGTTGCGCGAGGTGATCGCCTCGCCGATGAACCGGTGCAGCCGCGCGGGGCGGGCGCGCACGGTGCCGCTCTTCTCCAGCCGGTCGACCAGCGCGTCGGTGCGCGCGAAGAGGTCGTCGACCAGCCGCTCGTAGTACTCCATGGCCGCGCTCTGCGCGACCACGATCGCCACCGCTCCGGCGCGCGCCGGCCCCAGCTCCCCGATCTGGAGCACGCCGTTGCCGAAGCCGGTGCGCGCGCCGGGCTCTTCACGGACGTTGAAGCTCTCGGCGACCACCTTCCGCGCGGGACCGCGCAGGGTGGCCCGGATACGCTCGAGGAACTGCTCGCGCCGCTCCGGGGAGGCGTCGTGGAAGACGGCAGCGCCGAACGGGTAGACGAACACCTCGCCGCCGTCGAGAGGGTAGCGCAGCTCGTGGGGCCGCAGCCGCCCTCCGGGGATGGCCTGGGCGAGCTCGCGGAGAGAGAAGTTCTCCACGAACGCGACCGCCTCGAAGTGGTGGGTCTGGCCATTCACGGCACAGCCCCTCTACCCGGCGGGGAGGCCGGCCGCAACACTGATAACGTGCGCCGCATGGATCGCGGGTCGGTGAAGCTCCTGGCCGCGCTGGCGCTGGTGGCGGCGTTCGTGGCCGCCGCGGCCGCTCGCTACCGGCCCCCGCCGCCCCGGCCGGGCGACGCGCCGCCCCGGCAGTTCTCGGCCGTCCGCGCCCGCGAGCTCCTCCGCGAGGTCCTCGGGGACGGCCAGCCGCACCCGGCCGGTTCGGCCGCCGCGGCCTCGGTGCGGCAGCGCATCGCAGCCGGGCTCGAGCGCCTGGGCATCCGTCCGGAGGTCCAGGAAGGTTTCGCCTGTGGGGCCGTGAGGATCTGCGGCCGGGTGGAAAACCTGGTGGCGCGAATCGAAGGGACGCGCCCGGGCAAGGCAGTGCTCCTCTCGGTGCACTACGACTCGGTACCGGCTGGACCGGGCGCGAGCGACGATGGAGCCGGCGTCGCGGCCGCGCTGGAGATCGCGCGCGCCCTCAAAGCGGATCCCGCGCCGCCCCATCCGGTCGTCTTCCTCTTCAACGAAGGCGAGGAGGACGACCTGCTCGGCGCGCAGGCGTTCCTGGCGGGACACCCGTGGGCGAAGGAGATCGGCGCCGTCGTCAACCTGGAGGCGCGCGGGACGTCCGGGGCAAGCCTGATGTTCGAGACCAGCGACGAGAGCGGCTGGTTGGTCGACCTGTTCGCGAGGAGCGTGGCCAGGCCGGCGAGCAACTCCATCTACTACACGGTCTACAAGCTGCTCCCGAACGATACCGACCTGACCGTCTACAAGCGCGCCGGCCTGTCGGGGCTCAACTTCGCTTTCATCGGAGGGGAAGCGCGCTACCACACTCCGCGCGACGACTTCGCGCACGCCGATCCGGGCAGCTTGCAGCACCACGGCGACAACGCGTTGGCGATGATGCGGGCGCTGGCGCACGCGGACCTCGATTCTCCTCGGCGCGGCGAGCTGGTGTTCTTCGACCTGCTCGCCCTCCGGGTGATGCGCTGGCCGCTGCGTTCGATGCCGGCGCTCGCGGTCGCCGCCGCATTGCTTTGGCTCGCTGGCGCCGCCGGCGCCCTGAGGCGCGGCGAGCTGCGGCCTCTGGGGGTCGCGTGGGGGGCTGGCGCGTTCCTGCTCGGCGCGGCGGCGACCTGGGCGTTGGGCTGGGTCCTGCTGGCGGTCCTCCGGGCCGCGGGGGCGGTGGCGTATCCGTTCGTGGCCCACCCGGCCGCCGCGCGGGCGGCGTTCCTGGCGCTGCCGCTCCTCGGCTCGTGGCTTGCCGCCGTGTCACTCGGACGTCGCGCGGGCGCCGCTGGATTGTGGTGGGGCACCTGGGCGGGCTGGGCCGTCGCCGGTCTCGCCACCTCGTTCGCGAGCCCGGGGCTCAGCTATCCGTTCGTGCTGCCCTGCCTGGTCGCGGGTCTCTGCGGTCTCGCCGCCGCGGCGCACGCGCGCTGGTTGCCGCTCTTGCTGCCCCTCGGGGTCGCGGCCGTCCTGTGGTGCCCGGTGGCATGGCTGCTCTACGACGCGCTGGGCATTCCCATCCTGCCGGCCTCGTCGGCACTGCTCGCGCTGGTGCTGGGCGCCGCCGCTCCGGCCTGGCTCGGGGCCGACGCCCGCCTGCGCGGCGCGGTGGCATTCGGAACGGCGGCCGTGGCCGTCACGCTCGCCGTGGCCGCCGCGGTCTTGCCGCCGTTCAGCGCCGACAATCCGCGCAAGCTCAACCTCTGGTATCGGCTGGACGCGGAGTCGCAGCAGGCGCGCTGGCTGGCTTCGGCGGGCATGGGGCCTCTCCCCGTGCAGCTGGCCGCCGCGGCTCCGTTCGAGCGCAAGCCGGCGCCCGCGCTGGAGTGGGCGCCGCGCCTGCAGGCGTACGCGGCGCCGGCAGGGGCGATCCCGATGGCGAAGCCCGAGCTCGTCGTCGCCGAGAACCAGCTCGCGGGCGCAACCCGCAAGATCCGCGCTCGCCTGCGATCGCCGCGCGGCGCGCCTGTGGCGGGCGTCGTGTTGCCTGTCGCCCGGGTCGTCTCGGTGCGGATGAACGGCGTCGCGGTGCCGGGCACGGTCTCGAAGAACCTGGTCGGCGCGCCCCATGGGGACACCCGCGAGTGGCGCGGCTACGCCTGCGCCACTCTGGGCCCTTCTGGAGTGGAGCTCGAGCTGGAGCTGAACGGGCCGGATCCAGTCGACGCGTACCTGTGGGACGCTTCGCCCGGGCTCCCCGAGCAAGGCGCGGCCCTCCTCTCGGCCCGCCCAGCCTGGGTGGTTCCCTTCCAGACCGGAGATCGCACGCTGGTGGTGGCGAAGCTGCGCCTCTAGCGCGGCACCTTGGTCGGATTTCCGCACCGCCGCCCCGGGAAAATTTCCAAAACCGCCGATGCGATCCGCCTTGACCTGCGTTCCGGGCATCGGGCAGCGTCCGCGTCCCCGAAACCGAAAGGGACCCCGCACATGACATCTACTAGAGCACGCGTCCTCTTCGTGTCTTCAGCGGCAGCGCTTCTTCTCGCCGGCGTCGCCGTCGCCACGCGGCTTGCCCGCGCCAGCACGTTCCAGACCATCACAGTGACCGCGGGCACCGACCTCGCGGCCGCCGTTTCACCGGCGGACGGCCACATCGTCATGGACCTGCAAGGCGTGCTGTGGTCGCTGCCGAAGTCGGGCGGCGCCACGCAGCGGCTCACGGAGGACTTCCTCGAGCCGGCCCGGCCCGACTTCTCGCCCGACGGGAAGCTGGTCGCGTTCCAGGCGTACAAGGGCGGCACGTTCCACATCTGGGTGATGAACGCCGACGGCAGCGGAGCGCGCCAGCTCACCTCGGGCCACGGCGACGACCGCGAACCGCGCTTTTCGCCCGACGGCACGAAGATCGCCTTCTCGTCGGACCGTGCGTTCAACGGCACCTACGAGATCTTCGTCACGGACCTGTCCGGAAACCTGCAGCAGTGGACGAATACGCCCGCCACCTCCAGCGCGACCATCGATGAATTCGAGCCCACCTGGTCGCGCGACGGCATGGAGATCGCCTACGTGATCGGCACGGGCGTCTGGTCGAAGAGCGCGGCGGGCGCGCCGCACCAGATCGTCGCCAACACGAACCAGACCGTGCACTCGCCCGCCTATTCGCCGAGCGGCAACCAGATCGCATGGATGCAGTCGGCGAGCAACAAGAGCCGTCTGGTCGTGCGCAACCTGACCACCGGAGCGACGACCGAGTACACCACCCCGCGCAACGACGTCTTCCCGTTCTACCCGCAGTGGCTGTCCGAGGGGGCGGTGCTCTACACGGCCGACGGTCAGATCCAGACGACGGACCTGAGCACCGGCCAGACGGCACAGGCGTTGTCTTTCAGCGCCAGCTTCAACGCGAACCGGCCCTCCTACGATCGGAAGAAGTTCGACTTCGACAGCCGGAAGAAGCAGCAGGCGGTGGGCATCGTGGGGCCCGCGCTCTCGCCGGACGGCACGCGCGTCGCTTTCGAAGCGCTCAACCAGATCTGGGTGATGCGCATCGGGGAGGTGCCGCGGGCGATCACCTCCGACACGTACTACAAGACCGACGTCGCCTGGTCGCACGACGGCACCAGGCTGGCCTATTCCACCGACCGCGCCGGCACGATGGACGTCTGGATCCACGACTTCAGGACGGGCGCGGAGACCAACGTGACCAACAACCCCAACGAGGCGGAGGTGTCCGCCGCCTGGTCGCCCGACGACAGATCGATCGCATTCCAGGACCACGCCGGCGTGACCTGGACGGTCGACCTCGCCACCGGGACCACCAAGCCCGTCGGCCCCGTCAATGCCCAGGGCCGTCCCACGCTGGTACTGTTCGCGCCGAGCAAGCCGTCGTGGCATGCGAGCGGCAAGACGATCGCCATCGGCGCGCTCAAGCCGTACACGCGCCGCTTCCGCGAAGGCACCAGCCAGATCCTCACGGTGGACGTGAGCAGCGCGGCGATGACGTACACGGAGCCGGAGCCGTTCGAGTCGCTCTCGACGCGCGGCGAGGACGGCCCGGTCTACTCTCCGGACGGGAAGTGGGTGGCGTTCGGCATGCGCAGCGTGCTCTTCGTGCGGTCGGTCGACGCGAATGGGTTGCCCACCGGCCCGGCGCAGCAGATCACCAGCGAGCCCAGCGACGCGCCCACCTGGAGCGGCGACTCGCAAAGCATCCTCTACCTCTCGAACGGACAGCTGCGGCTGATCAACCGGGACGGGTCGAATGCGCGCACCATCCCGGTGGATCTGACGTGGCGGGCCGAGCAGGCCACCGGCCTGACCCTGATCCACGCGGCGCGTCTGTGGGACGGCCGCGGGCCGCAAGTGCAGACGAACGTGGACATCGTGGTCGCCGGGAACCGCATCCGCAGCATCCAGTCTCACAAGGACTCGGCGCACAAGGGCGCCATCGCGAACAACGGCCACGTGGTGGTCACGACCGCCGCGCAGACGGTGCTTCCCGGGCTCTGGGAGTCGCACACTCACGAATGGATCGAGGGCAAGTTCTACGGAGACAAGCTCGGGAGGTTGTGGCTCGCATACGGTGTGACGACCCTCAACTCGGTCGGTGATCCCGCCTACCGCGCGGTGGAGACCCGCGAGTCGTTCACCTCCGGGTCGCGCACCGGTCCCCGGTACTTCGCCACGGGCGAGGCCGTCGACGGCGAGCGCGTCTTCTACAACTTCATGCGGCCGGTCACCCGGCACGACCAACTCGCCCTGGAGGTCTCGCGCGCTGCCGCGCTCGGGTACGACATGGTGAAGACGTACGTCCGTCTACAGCACGACTGGCAGGCCGAGGTGGCGCAAACCGTGCACGACCGCATGGGCGTATGGACCGCATCGCACTACATGTTGCCGGGCCTGGCGCACAACATGGATGGCCAGACACACGTGAGCGCGACCACCCGGACAGGCTTCGCGTACACGAGGTCCGGCAGCGGCATCAGCTATTCGGACATGACGTCCCTGTTCGGCCAGTCCGGGATGTTCGACATCTCCACCACCTTCAACTCGTCGCTCTACGCCGAGGATCCCGGCATGGTGGACGACCTGCGTCTCGCGGTTCTCAATCCGTCCTGGGACCAGGCGGGCCTTCTGGCCAAGCGGAACAGCGCCGTCAGCACCGACCAGACCGTCAGCCTCGACAGCCTGGCGAAGGAGGAGGCCACGGTCTCGGCGATCATCCGCGGCGGCAGCATCGCCCTGGCCGGGACCGACTCGCCGCTCGACAACGTGGCCACCGCACTGCACCTCAACCTGCGCGCGCAGGAGAAGTTCGGCGGCCGGGAGAATTGGAACGTGCTCCAGACGGCCACGTACCTGCCGGCCAAGGCGTTCGGGCTCCTCGACGACCTGGGCAGCCTCGAGGCAGGCAAGCTGGCCGACCTCATCGTGGTGGACGGCGACCCGCTGGCGCACGTGAAGGACCTCGCGAACGTGAAGCTGACGATGAAGAACGGCCGCGTCTACACCATCGATGAGCTGGAGGCGCCCTTCGCGGCTTCCCGGTCCCCGGTATCGCCTGCGCTGTCCGCGCCGAAGCACGGGCGGGACGCGAAGTACTGGTGGCACGATCCCGACCAGATGATCGAGGACGACCACAAGTAGGACGAGGCGCGGAGCCGGCTTTCTACCGCCGCTCTCTGGATGCGACTACGGTCGGATGGACGACGTCGCTGGACAGCGCGGACCACAGGTCAGGCATGACCTGCTTTTGCAAGGTATCGCGGGCGTAGTCCAGCGCTTGCTGACGGCCCGCGCATTGACTTCGTTCTCGGCCGGGACTTAGCGCAGCCGCGTTTCACGGGAGGGTCGACCATGCCAAAGAGAATCCCTGGTTCCAGGGAAGAGGATTCCTGGTTCTCCGAGGAGCAGCTGGAGGGCCTGGAGGCGGCAGATGAAGCCGACGACCTGCATTCGCCGATTCCTACACAGATGGTCTCGAACGGCGAGTACCTGCCGAATCCGCAGACCGAGAAGCAAAAGGAGGTCGAGTACCGCATCAAGGAGTACGCCGATCGCGTCTCCAAGAAGCTGGGCGTGAGCCGGCGGAAGTTCCTGGCCAGCTCCGGCGGGATCGCTGCCTCCTTCGTCGCCATGAACGAGGCGCATGGCGCCGAATTCTTCAAGGTCAGCAAGGACGAGATGTTCGAGCCCGCTGCGCACGCGAAGAACGCGCCGCCGGCCGATCTGTTCGTCCTGGACGACCAGCTTCACACCATCCGTTCGAGCCGGACCGGCCCGGGCAATGCTCTGCGCGACATCGCGGAGGGCAACGTCAACTCCTTCAATCCGGGCTTGCTCCCCGACGAGAACGGCAAGGTCAACTTTCCCTGGAACCCGGCAATCGTGGGGCTCCCCAACCTGAACTCGAACTTCCACCTCGTGCAATTCATGAAGGACGTGTACATCGACAGCCAGGTCACCATCGGGATCCTGAGCAACAACACCTCCTCGGCCGTTCCCGGCAGGGAGAACCCCGCGCCGCTGAACATCACCGAATCGGAGGCGGGAGAGTTCCTCTCCGCGACGCAGACGGCATCGGTCAGGGATTGGGTCAACGAGATCGCCGGGTCGACGCGCATGTTGGCCCACGGCCAGCTCTTCCCGGGCATCGGCAACCAGGGTGATCCAGTCTACGAGGATTACCACCGCTGGCAGATCGAGAACCTCAAGCCAGACTCCTGGAAGGGGTACACCTCCGCGAACTCCTCGAAGGCCGACGCCGATCCCACCACTCCGATGACGCGGTGGCGCCTCGACGGCGCGGACGCGGACGCGATGTTCAAGGTCATCACGGCGCCCGAGTACAGGCAGTACGCGAAGACGCACCCCGGCTTCTACAACATCTGCATCCACAAGGGCCTCTCCACCAATGCGGCAGTGAGCGATCCGCCGGG